>CALESR010000200.1 GCA_937907485.1 uncultured Paracoccaceae bacterium
GCCGGCCCGGCCGTCCAGGCCAGCGCGGAATAGAACATGCGCAGGGTCTCGGTCCTGCCGAGGTCGTTCTTGGCTATGTAATCAAGGACATAGGCGTTCAGGCAGATGAAACAGGTCACCGTGCCCAGCGAACACAGCACCAGCGCCAGAACAACGCCGGTTCCGCCGCTGGCCCCGGCCAGCCCGCCAAAGACATAGAACGACGCGCCAAGGGTATAGAGCCAGCGACGCGGCACCAGACGGTTGATCCAGGGCAGCAGCAGGCCCAGCGTCAGCGAGCTCAGCCCGACGAGGAAATACGCCAGCGACATCCGCGCCGCATCGCCCAGCGCGCCATAGATCGCCAGCGGAAACACCGACAGCAGCGTGCCGCGAATCGTGTTCTCGACCCCCGAGAGCGCGGCAAAGGCCTTTGCCCCCGGCTTGCGGGCCGCGGCGGCGGGGGGGTGGCGGAGCCACTCGGGGATGGAGCGTTCGAACATGGGTCCTCTGATGGGCAAGCGACCCGAAGCGGCGCGGGCTGTCGCATCCAAAGGCGACCCGTCGAGGTCGTATTTCACCCGTTAAGCAAATGCGCAATGGGCAAAAGGAAAGGGGGGCGCTCGCGCCCCCCTCGGCCTGCGGCCTCACCCCCCTGAGGATATTTGAAGAGCAAAGAGGGGGGCGGCGCGCGCCCGTCATCGTGCCAGGACTGCGCCGCCTTGCGGTGCCGTCAGGCGCGCGCCGCTGGAGGTCAGAGCAGGCTGCGCGCGGCCACGGTGGGCAGGCCCAGCGCGGCGCCGACCGCGGCATAGGTCAGTTTGCCCGCGTGCACGTTCAGGCCGTTGAGCAGGTGCTCGTCCTCGGCGCAGGCGCGTTTCCAGCCCTTGTTGGCCAGCGCCATCAGGAAGGGCAGCGTGGCATTGCCCAGCGCCAGCGTCGAGGTGCGCGCCACGGCGCCCGGCATGTTGGCGACGCAATAATGGATCACGCCGTCGATCTCATAGATCGGGTCCTGATGGGTGGTGGCATGCGAGGTTTCAAAGCAGCCGCCCTGGTCGATGGCGACGTCCACCAGCACCGAGCCCGGCTTCATCGTCTTGAGCTGGGCGCGGCTGACCAGTTTCGGCGCGGCGGCGCCGGGGATCAGCACGGCGCCGATGACCATGTCGGCCTGGGTGATCGCCTCGGCGATGTTGGCGGCGCTGGAATAGGCGGTCTTGACCGTGCCGCCAAAGATGTCGTCGAGATAGCGCAGGCGGGGCAGCGAGCGGTCGAAGACGGTCACATCGGCGCCCATGCCGGCGGCGATCTTGGCCGCGTGGGTGCCGACCACCCCGCCGCCGATCACCGCGACCTTGGCCGGGGCGACGCCCGGCACACCGCCCAGCAGCACGCCGCGGCCGCCATTGGCCTTTTGCAGCGACCAGGCGCCGACCTGCGGCGCGAGGCGACCGGCCACCTCGGACATCGGCGCCAGCAGCGGCAGGCCGCCCTTGCGGTCGGTGACGGTTTCATAGGCGATGCCGGTGACGCCCGAGGCCAAGAGGTCGGCGGTCTGGGCGGCATCGGGCGCGAGGTGCAGGTAGGTGAACAGCACTTGACCCTCGCGCAGTTGCTTGCGCTCGACGGGCTGGGGTTCCTTGACCTTGACGACCATCTCGGCGGTGGCGAAGATCTCGGCGGCGGTCTCGACGATGCGGGCGCCGACCTTGCGGTAATCGTCATCGGTAAAGCCCGCGCCCATGCCGGCGCCGGTTTCGATGATGACCGCATGTCCGGCCGAGGTGGCCTCGTGCGCGGCGGCGGGCGTCATGCCGACGCGAAATTCCTGCGGTTTGATTTCCTTGGGGCAGCCGATCAGCATGGGAAGTCTCCGAATGGGGGTGTGGCGGGACAATCGCCCGAAAGTCACCGCATGTGCTTGATTTCTTCGGCGCAAAATGGCTGATGGTTGCAAGAGTCTTCGCCATATCGGCACAATCTTCGATGAAAGTTGCGCTGCAATGCAGCTAGACGCCACAGATCGCCGCATCCTGCAGACCCTGCAACGCGAGGGGCGGATTTCCAATGCCGATCTGGCCGAGCGCATCGCGCTGTCGCCGTCGGCCTGTCACCGGCGGGTGCAGCGGCTGGAGAGCGAGGGCTTCATCGCCGCCTATGTCGCGCTGGTCGATCCGCGCAAGATCGGCAAGCCGACGACGGTGTTCGTGGAGATCACCCTGAGCAGCCAGTCGGACGAGGTGCTCGACGCCTTTGAGCGCGGCGTGGCGCGAATCCCCGATGTGCTGGAGTGTCACCTGATGGCGGGCAGCGCCGATTTCCTGCTGAAGCTGGTGGTCGAGGATACCGAGGATTTCGCCCGCATCCATCGGCAGTATCTGGCCCGGTTGCCCGGTGTGGCGCAGATGCAGAGCAGTTTCGCCCTGCGCACCGTGGTCAAGACGACGGCGCTGAGCCTGTGACGGCCTCGCGGTAGAGGGCCTCGATCCGGTCTATCTTGTGCTGCCAGTCGAAGCGGGCGCGGACCTTGGCGGCGCCGGCCTGCCCCAGTTGCGCCACCAGCGCGGGGTCGGCGGCGAATTCGTCCATCGCCTCGGCCAGACGGGCGGCGAAACTGGCGCGCGGCACCGGCGAGACCAGTCGCCCGCAGCCCGCGTCCAGATAATCGGCCGGGCCGCCCCAGTCCGAGGCGATCACGGCAAGGCCCAACGCCATCGCTTCGAGCACCACGGCGCCGCCGCATTCGCGCAGGCTGGGCAGGATCAGCGCATCGGCCTCGGTCAGGTGCCGCGCGCAGTCGGTCTGCGGCAGAAAGCCGTGAAAGCGCACGCGATCGCCAAGGCCCAGCGCGGCCACCTGCGCCTGCAGCGCGCCGCGCTGGTCACCGTCGCCCAGGATGTCCAGCGTCACCGGATGGTGCGTCAGGGTCAGGGCGTGCAGCGCGATGTCTAGCCCCTTGAGCGCGATTAGCCGCCCCATGAACACCAGCCGCAGCGGCGCACCCGGCGCGCGGGCGGGGCGCGGTCCGGGGTCAGGCCAGAGGTCGAAATCGACGCCGTTCTCGTCCAGATCGACCACCTTTGGCCCGTGGACCGGCAGCGCCGCGCGGGTGCGGGCATTGGCCACCAGCAGCATCGCCGCGCGCCGCTTGCCGGGGATCAGCCGGTTCACGAGGCCCGCGACAATGCGCCCGATGCGGACAAAGCGGCGCGAGAGGCCGCCCTCGAAATCCTCATAGCCCGGCGGATAGTTCATCGCGCCGTTCATCGGCCCGATCACCACCGGCACCCCCAGCCGATGCAGCAGCGAGGGCGCGGCGGGCGAGACCGGAATCGGCTGATGCACCAGATCGACCAGCCCGGCACGCACCCGCGCGCGGGCAAGGCGGCGCTGTTGCAGGCCGGTGACCAGCCCCATCAGATTGCCGAACAGATGGTCACGGATGGCACCGGGCAAGGGCGCGCCGATCCGCCACAGGATGCGGTGCAGCGCGGTATCGGGGGAATAGGTGATGCGCCCGGCCAGATCGGGAAAGCTGGCCTCGAGCGCGTCGCGGTTGCGGGCGTGGGTAATCAGATGCACGTCGCGCCCGCGCCGGGCCAGCAGGGTAAAGTATTTCAGCGGCAGGATCGCCTCGCCGCCGAAACGGGCCGAGGCATTGTCGGCAACGATCAGGATACGAGGCTGGGACATCGGGGAACTGGCGCTGATACAGGGTCCGGCTGTTGTCGGCTGCGCTCGGCGACAAGTCAAGCCGACGGGCGACACCGGGAAAAACGAAACCCCCGGGGCCAGGGGCCTCGGGGGGCGTTGCGCCCGAAAGCGCGCCTTACGGTCGCCGTCTTACGAGACCAGACCTTCGCGTTGCGCCTTCTTGCGCGCGAGTTTGCGCGCACGGCGGATCGCTTCGGCCTGTTCACGGGCTTTCTTGACGGAGGGTTTCTCGAAATGCTGCTTGAGCTTCATTTCACGAAACACACCTTCACGCTGAAGTT
>CALESR010000201.1 GCA_937907485.1 uncultured Paracoccaceae bacterium
TACCCGCCCCTGGCGCGACCCTTCCGCCAAGCCCTTCATTTCCATCAAGAACATCACCAAGCGGTTCGGCGATTTCACCGCGGTCAACGATGTCAGCCTCGATATCTACCGCGGTGAGCTGTTCTGCCTGCTGGGCGGCTCGGGCTGCGGGAAATCGACGTTGCTGCGCATGCTGGCCGGGTTCGAGACACCGACCTCCGGGCAGATCATCATCGACGGTCAGGACATGGCGCGCGTGACCTCGGACAAGCGCCCGACCAACATGATGTTCCAGTCCTATGCCCTGTTCCCGCACATGAGCGTGGAAAAGAACGTCGCCTACGGACTTTTGCGCGAAGGCAAGTCCAAGGCCGAGGCCTATGCCCGCGTTGCCGAGATGCTCAAGCTGGTCAAGCTGGAATCCTTCGCCCGCCGCAAGCCGCATCAGCTGTCCGGCGGCCAGCGCCAGCGTGTCGCTCTCGCCCGCGCGCTGATCAAGCAGCCAAAGTTGCTGTTGCTCGACGAACCCCTTGGCGCGCTGGACAAGAAACTGCGCGAGGAAACCCAGTTCGAACTGATCCGCATTCAGGAAACGCTGGGCGTCACCTTCATCGTCGTGACGCACGATCAGGACGAGGCCATGACACTCGCCACCCGCATCGGCGTGATGAGTGACGGGGTGATCCAGCAGGTCGGTGAACCGCGCGAGATTTACGAGACGCCCAACACCCGCTTTGTCGCCGATTTCATCGGGTCGGTGAATCTGTTCGAGGGGCAGGTCGGCCCCGGCGCGGGCGATGTGATGCGCGTCGATACCGAAGACCTCGGCCCGGTTACGGCGCCCGCGATGCGGGGCCTGACCCAGGGCCAGAAAATCTGGCTGGCCATGCGCCCCGAGCGCGTCTGGATGACGCGCGAGGTGCCGCCCGACGGCGTCAACACGGTTCCCGCGCTGGTGCTGGACATGGGCTATGTCGGGCATATGTCGTCGTATCGGGTGCAACTGGCCAATGGTCGCGTGCTTCGGGTGACGCAGGCCAACGAGGGTCGCCGCGACAACCCGATCACCTGGGACGAGCAGGTTCAGCTCAGTTTCGATCCGCCCGATTTCCGGGTGCTGACCCAATGAGCGCCGCAGCCCCCCGTTTCGCGCTGACCGTCGGGCTGGTGTCCGGCCTCGGCATTCTGGCCGCCATGGCCGGCCTCGGTTGGCTGATGCTGCCAACCAATGTCGCCACCGTGCTCAGCGCGCTGATCGGCCTTGCACTGGCCGCCTTTGTGCTGGGCCGGTTGGTGGGCTGGTCCGACCGCTGGATGGTGATTGCCATCCCGCTGTTGTGGTTCCTCGTCTTCTTTCTGGTGCCGTTCTTCGTGCTCGGCCGCATTTCGCTGTCCGAGGCGATCATCGCCCGGCCACCCTATTCGCCGCTGTGGGAAACCGCACCGGATGGCTCGATCGAGATCCTCGCCAGCCTGCAGAACTACGCGTTCATTCTTGGCGATTCGCTCTATCGCAACGCCTACCTGTCCTCGATTCAGGTGGCAGGGATCTCGACGATCTTTGCCCTGCTGATCGGCTATCCCATCGCCTATTACATCGCCCGCGCCGAGGAGCCCAAGCGCTCGATCCTGCTGCTCATGGTGATCCTGCCTTTCTGGACCTCGTTCCTGCTGCGCGTCTACGCCTGGATCGGGTTTCTGCGCCGCGAGGGGGTTATCAACAACATCCTGATGTGGTCGGGCCTGATCGATGAGCCCTTGGTGATGATGCAGACGCCGGGCGCGGTCTATGTCGGCATCGTCTATACCTATCTGCCCTTCATGATCCTGCCGCTCTATGCGACGCTGGTCAAACTCGACGGCGCGCTGCTCGAGGCTGCGGGCGATCTGGGCGCCTCGCCGATGGTGACCTTCTTTACCATCACCCTGCCGCTGTCGATGCCGGGGATTGTCGCCGGGTCCATGCTGGTCTTCATCCCGGCACTGGGCGAATATGTCATTCCGGCGCTGCTCGGACCCTCGGACATGCTGATGATCGGGCGAACGTTGTGGGACGAGTTCTTCTCGTCGCGCGATTGGCCGGTGGCCTCGTCGGTGGCGATCATCATGCTGATCCTGGTGGTGCTGCCGATCATGTGGCTGCAATCGGCACAAAACCGGCAGGAGCAACGCTGATGACCCGTCGCGGATGGTTCTTGCCGATCATGGCCACACTGGGCTTTGGGTTCCTCTATGCACCCATCGTCTCGCTGGTGGTGTTCTCGTTCAACGAAAGCCGGCTAGTGACCGTCTGGGGCGGCTTTTCAACCCGCTGGTATGGCGAGTTGTTCAACGACGGCCAGATGCTTGCCGCCGCCTGGATCAGCCTCAAGGTGGCGACGATCGCCGCCTCGATGGCGACGGTGATCGGCACGCTGGCGGCCTTTGTGATGACCCGCTTTGGTGCGTTCAAGGGCAAGCTTCTGCTGACCGGCATGGCCACCGCGCCGCTGGTCATGCCTGAGGTCATCACCGGCCTGTCACTGCTGCTTTTGTTCGTGGCGATGGAGTCGCTGCTGGGCTGGCCAGCCGGGCGCGGGCTGACCACTGTGGTGATCGCGCATGCCACGTTTTGCGCCGCCTATGTCGCGGTGATCGCCCAGTCGCGACTGCGCGACATGGATGAAAGCCTCGAAGAGGCCGCCCGTGACCTGGGCGCCGGGCCGGTGCGGGTGTTCTTTGACATCACCCTGCCGGTGATCGCCCCGGCGCTGGTCTCGGGCTGGCTGCTGGCCTTCACCCTGTCGCTCGACGATCTGGTGATCGCCAGCTTCGTCTCGGGCCCCGGCGCCTCGACCCTGCCGATGGTGATCTTCTCCAAGGTTCGCCTTGGCGTCAGTCCGGATGTGAACGCGCTCGCCTCGATCATCATCGGCATCGTCGCCGTGGCGGTGACCATCGCCGGGGTTCTGCTGATGCGGCAGACGAAAACCCTGCGCTGACCAAAGGGGGGCGTGCAAAAAAAAGGCCCGCCCCCCATCTTTGTGCCTCAACTATCCTCAGGGGGGTGAGGCCGCAGGCCGAG
>CALESR010000202.1 GCA_937907485.1 uncultured Paracoccaceae bacterium
ACCGTTCCACCTTGGCACCTTTTGCGATATCCCACGCCCCGAGCGTGTTGCCGTGCAGGTCGTTGTCGCGGAAGATGCCGCTGCTGGTGGCGTCCCTGATCCTGACCGCTCCATACGCGTTTGCGGTGATTGTGCAGCCTGTGACCTCTGGTGCACCGCCTTCTTGCACGAAAACGCCCGCGCCACCGTTCCCGGCGATGCGCCCGCCCTCGACCCGTCCGCGCCCGTCCTCATAGACGTAAAGGCCCGACTGCCGGTTGACGCGCAGGGTGCAGTCGCGCAGCAGGGGGGCGGCTCCCGTCGCGATCGCGACGCCGGAATTAGTGTTGCCGATGGCCTCGCACCCTTCCATCACCCCACCCGCGCCATCTTGGAAAAAGAAGCCCGACGCCTTGCCATTCTGGGCGCCACAGCGGCGCAGGGTGGCGCGGGTGGCCTGCCCTTTGACCGTGACTCCGGCAAGGGCATTGCCGACGAATCGGCACGCCTCGACCACCGGCTGCGCCCCGTCGTTCACGAACAATCCGCCTTGCGCCCCATCGCGCACATGGCAGCGGCGCAGGGCGGGGGTGGTGCCACTGCCGTTGACCGAGATGCAGGCCAACGACAGGCTTTCCACCACGCAATCCTCGATCTCGGCCCCGCCGGCCGTGATCCAGATTCCATAGCCCTTGTTATCAGCGTTACCCGCCTCGCGCCGAAACCGCAGGCCCGCGACCCGCGCCAGCGGCGCATCGCAATGCAGCGCAACTCCTTTGTCTGTCGTCACCAGAATGTAATCACGATCGCCTTGGCCGATGATCTCCAGCGCTTTCGACAGACGCAGCGACTCCCGATAAGTGCCCTCGCGCACCATGATCCGGTCGCCGGGCTCGGCAGCGTTGATGGCGGCCTGAATGCTGGTGAAATCGCCCTTGCCCGGTCTCCGGTCAACGACATGAGTCTTGGTTTTCTGTTGTGGTGACGGGGTTTGCGTCTCTCTCAGAATCTTGTCAATCGACTGCTCCACCGCCTGCTGCTGGTCAACGGGGGCGGACGCAAAGATTGCCTCGATCTGCTCGCGTTCCTTCTGGACGAAAGCTGCGGTTGCTGCCCGTAGGTCAAGGCCAAAGGCGTCCCCGACACCGCCGAGCATCTCGCTGGAGACAAAGCCGACCGACACCGAAACGACCGAGGCCAGAACCAGATTGCGGGTTGATCGTGCTGCAGTTTTTTGCGCTTTTGCGGCCACCGATCCCGCCCCGGCCCCGGCTGCCAGCGCCTCTTGAACAGGTGCCTCGTCGTCGGGGTCGATCAGGTTCGTCTCGCGCGCGCCTTCCACTGTTGACTTGACCGCAGTCAGGTTCTCTGCCTCGGCAAAGAAGGCCTCGCGTTCCTCTTCGATGATCATGACCGATGGAAACTGCCGGGCAAAGGCGGGCAGGACCGAGATTAGCTCCGACAGAGCCTGACGCATGGCGTCCGACAGCGGCTGGCCCAACGGATCGTTGGCGCCCCGCAGCTTGCGGTCAGAGTCCCACGATTCGCCCATCCAGATTGACGACATGTAGACTGCGGCGGCACGCGCGGCGACCTGATCCATGTCGCCGTCCAGAAGCCCTGCCAGTCGGGCGGCGCGCTTGGTCAGCTGGTCATGGGTGTTCGCACCGGGCAGTTGCGGATTGGCAAGGGCTTGAGCAGCTTCGCGTACGAGCGGCAGCAAATCGGCGGCCAGCGCGCCCCACTGCGTCTCCGGGGTGATCCGCATCTTGCCCCGGTGCGGCCCCCAGATCAGGCCGCCGGGGTGCTGGGCAAGGAGTCGTCGGATGTTTTCTTCGTCGGGGCTATCGGCCACGTTCGCGCCTCGACATCAATGCGCGTGCAACCGGATTGCGCAGTTCGCTCAGCACTCCGTCGAGGTGGTCGTCATCACCCCGCGCGTAAGACCAGAACCCTTTGGGCTTCATACAGCAACTCCTGCTCCTCGCGCGACAGTAGTTGTGCGGGATTGCGGGGTCAACGACGCGCAAAAAACCGAAACGCTGCGGGTGGTGGTGCCGTGGATCGCCAAGGGCAAGATGGTCGACAAGGCGCGCAACTGAGGGTGCGGGCGGGCCTGTTCGGGGCGCAGCTTCGGGGAGGGCGCGCGCGATGACGGGGCGAGTTGGGGGCGCACGGCCGGCGACGGTCGTGCGTCCTTTGCATTGGGCGTGGTGCGGGCGCGTCAGTCCGGATAGACGATGGTGCCGATCCGCAGCCCCACTGTGCATTCTCCCGGCGTGCGTGCGCCAATCCAGACCTGATGCAGCCCTGAGCGCGGATCGGTGATCGTCACCACGGGTCCGGGCTGGTCCGGCATCGCGCGGCCGTAGTGCCAGGCCCCATAGGAATCAAGGACCAGCAGGAACGACGCGCAGGCGCCCTGCACTTCGAACACCAGGGCCCCGCCCCCAAGCGATCCGAACTCGATCGGTTGCAGCCCGAGTTCGAAATGCGGCAGGCCGCGGGCCCACCCCTCGCCCGGGACCGAGGCGCAGGTCTCCATCCGGGTCGGGCCGCCGGCCGCCACCACATGGATGGGCGGATCGGCGGACATCAGCCGGTCGGTGGGAATTTCGACATAGCGCCCGGTCCCCCCCGAGGACGGGCAATCGGCCGCAGCGATCCCGCCTGTCAGCAGCCCCGCCGCCACGGCCAAGGCGGCCACCCGTGCGACTTTCCAGAACCGGATCATACGTTCCTCCGCGTGCAAAGACGGTTGCGCAGGAAACAGGGTGAGGGCCCTTTCCCCAAAGCGCCTTGATCTGACGCAAGTGGGGAGGGGGGATCGGGCAAAGCGGCGGGCAGGACCCGGAACCAAGCCCTTGCAAAGGGGGGCGCCCCTTTCGCGTTCAGACGGCGGCGCGGTAGCATTGGGCGAAGACAAACTCCCAGCCGCCGTCGTAATTGCCGCGCTTTTCCGGGGCGTCGGCGGCCCAGATTTCCCAGCCGGAGTGGGTCAGTGTGACGCGGGTTCCGCCCTCGGCGCGTGGATCGAAGCGCAGGTCGACGCGGGTGGGGCGGGCCGGATCGGTGCCGGGGTGCCAGGACATGGCAAAGTGGTAGGGCGGATGGATCGCCAGCACCTCGCCCCAGATCGCCGTGCTGCCATCGGCGCGGGTTTCCACGATGTGACCGCCGAGATGCGGCTGCACGGCGACGGTGGGTTGCACCTCGCCCCGGTCGGCGGCGACGGAATGGCTGCCCAGCGGCCACCAGCGGGCCATCTGATGCACGAAGACGTCGAAGGCCCGCGCGGGTGTGCAGGCGAGATCGAGGGTTTTGACGATGGGATCGCTCATGATGGGGGGCTTTCGGTGGCGGCGGCGAAACGGCTCAGCGCCTCGTCCCAGAATAGGTCGAGCCAGGCGCGGAGCGCGGCCAGACCCTCAGGCCGGATGGCATAGAGGCGGCGGGTGCCCTGCGCCTGCATGGTGACGAGGCCGGCATCGGACAGCACCTTGAGGTGCTGCGACACCGCCGGGCGGCTGACCGGCAGGCGGCTGGCCAGCGCGCCGACCGGCAGGGGCCCGGCGCGCAGGGATTCGAAAACCCGGCGGCGGGTGGGGTCGGCGAGGGCGGTGAGGGCGTTAAGGTCAGTCATGACTTACGGTAAGTGAAGGTTGACGGAAAGTCAATTCCCCGTCAGGGCCATGGCGCGGCGCGGCGGGCGTGCTAGGATGCGGCAAAGGAGAAAAACCATGCACCGCCGAAGCCTGCTGTTGTCTGCCTTGGCCACCGCCCTGCTGCCCGCCGCCGCGCGGGCCGAGCGGGGCGATATCCTGCCGCCTGACGCCTCGCGCGCGGTGGCGCTGCGGCTGGGATCGGGGCGGGTGGTGGTGGTGCAGGCGGTGGCGCTGGGCGGCCATGGTCTGCGTTGGCGCGGCGGGGCCTTGGTGCATGCCGAGGATCGGTTCGATCTGTCGGCGCTGGGGGGCCTGTTCCGCCAGCCCTTTGCCCGGCGCTGGGATCAGGGCGTGCCGCTGGGCGGGGTCTCGCTGGCGGGGGATACGCTGGTTGGCACCGCCGCAGGCGCGGCGCTGGCCGGGCGGCGGGTGGTGCTGGGCGCGGGTTCGGTCAGTTGGGATCTGCCGGGGCTGCTGGCGCCGATGGGCGATCTGCCGGGGGGCGGCGAGGCGCTGGGCGAGATGCGGATGGGCGGTGACGGGGCGGTTTTGCTGCGGCTGGCTGCCGAGCCCGTGCTGTGAGCGGGGTGATGGCGGGTGAGACCCTGCTGGACACCTGCGGCCTGTTGTGCCCCTTGCCGGTGCTCAAGGCGCGCAAGCGGTTGATGGCGATGGCGCCGGGCTCGGTGCTGGTGGTGCGGGCGACGGACCGGGCCTCGATCCTCGACATGCCGCATTTCTGCGCCGAGGCCGGGCATGTCTATCTGGGCGTGGTGAAGGACGGCGCGGTACTGGTCCACGGGCGCCATC
>CALESR010000203.1 GCA_937907485.1 uncultured Paracoccaceae bacterium
ATGGCAGCGCGGATCGCCTGCACCAACTGGCGGTCGTCGGCACTGCTGCGCAGCGGGGCGCGCAGGTCGGCGACGTCCTCTTGCCCGAGGCACATGAAGAGTTCGCCGGTGCAGGTCAGCCGGACGCGGTTGCAGCTTTCGCAGAAGTTATGCGTCAGCGGCGTGATGAAGCCGATCCGCTGGCCGGTTTCGGCCAAGCGGACATAGCGCGCCGGGCCGCCGGTGCGGTCGGGCAGGTCGATCAGGGTGAAGCGCTGCGCCAATTGGGCGCGCAGGTCCTTGAGCGGCCAGTATTGGTCGAGCCGGCCTTCCTCGATATCGCCCATCGGCATGACCTCGATGAAGGTCAGGTCATGCCCTTCACGCGCGCACCAGTCGGTGAGGGTGAAGAGTTCGTCCTCGTTGAAGCCCTTGAGCGCCACCGCGTTGATCTTGACCTGCAGGCCGGCGGCGCGGGCGGCCTCGATGCCGTCCAGCACCTGCGGCAGGCGGCCCCAGCGGGTGATGCGGGCGAATTTGTCGGGGTCGAGCGTGTCGAGCGAGACATTGATCCGCCGCACGCCGCACTCGGCCAGTGGCTGGGCGAACTTGCCCAGTTGCGAGCCGTTGGTCGTCAGCGTCAACTCGCGCAGCGCGCCGGAGGCCAGATGCCGCGCCATCGCCTCGAAGAACGTCATGATGCCCTTGCGCACCAGAGGCTCGCCGCCGGTGATGCGCAGTTTCTTCACCCCCAGCCCGACAAAGGCCGAACACAGTCGGTCGAGTTCCTCGAGCGTCAGCAGGTCCTTTTTCGGCAGGAAGGTCATGTGCTCGGCCATGCAATAGCTGCAGCGGAAATCGCAGCGGTCGGTGACCGAGACGCGCAGATAGTCGATCGCGCGGGCGAAGGGGTCGATGAGCGGGGCCTGTTCCATCGCCCAAAGCTAGTGCGCGACAGGGCCAGCGGCAAGGTGCCTCGGTTGCAAGCGCGCGGGCGGCGCGCTAGGCTGCGGATCATGCGCCTGACCCTGCTCCCGCTGATCCTGCTGGCTGCCTGCGCCCTGCCCCGGCGCGAGGCCCCGGCCCCGGTCGAGCCCGCTGTCAGCGTGACCGAGGCGCCGGGCGCCGAGGTGCTGCGCCCCCGTGCGCGCGCCCCCGCTCAGGCGCCCGTCCCCACCGCTGAACCCGCCGCCGCTGGCCTGCTGGGCGAGACCCTCGCCGGGCTGGGCGCGCCGGGCGAGGCCGGCCTCTGGCTGTCCACCGGGCTGGTCAGCGCCGCGCGCCCCGGTCGGGTCACCACCGCCGCAGGGCAGAGCGTGGCGCTCGACTTGCGCCCCTCCGGTGCCGCGCCCACCGCGGGCAGCCACCTGTCGCTGGCGGCGATGCGGGCGCTGGGCGCGCCCTTGGGGCAACTGGTCGCGCTGCGGGTCTTTGCCGACTGACCCTGCGACCCTTGCACGGCCTGCCCTCGCGGTCTATCAGGCCGCCAACCCCCGCAGCCAGAGGTCCGCCATGATCCCCCGCTATTCCCGCCCCGAGATGGTCGCCCTCTGGTCGCCCGAGACCAAATTCCGCATCTGGTTCGAGATTGAGGCCCATGCCTGCGACGCGCAGGCCGCGCTGGGCGTGATCCCAAAGGCCAATGCCGAGGCCGTCTGGCGCGCGAAAGACGTCACCTTTGACGTCGCCCGCATCGACGAAATCGAGGCCGTCACCAAGCATGACGTCATCGCCTTCCTGACCCACCTCGCCGAACACATCGGCGCCGATGAGGCGCGCTTTGTCCATCAGGGCATGACCTCGTCCGATGTGCTCGACACCACACTCAACATCCAGCTTGTCCGCGCCGCCGACCTCTTGCTGGTCGGGCTGGACCGCGTGCTGGCCGCGCTGAAAACCCGCGCCTTCGAGCACAAGAACTCGGTGCGCATCGGTCGCAGCCACGGCATCCACGCCGAACCCACCACCATGGGCCTGACCTTTGCCCGCTTTTACGCCGAAATGGCGCGCAACCGTGCCCGGCTGGTCAATGCCCGTGCCGAGGTGGCGACCGGGGCGATTTCCGGCGCCGTCGGCACCTTTGCCAATATCGACCCCGCCGTCGAGGAACACGTCTGCGCGATGCTGGGCCTGACCCCGGAGCCGATCAGCACGCAGGTCATTCCGCGCGACCGCCACGCGATGTTCTTTGCCACGCTGGGCGTCATCGCCAGCAGCATCGAGAACGTCGCCATCGAGATCCGCCACATGCAGCGCACCGAGGTTCTGGAGGCCGAGGAGTTCTTCTCGCCCGGCCAAAAGGGCTCGTCCGCGATGCCGCACAAACGCAACCCGGTGCTGACCGAAAACCTCACCGGCCTCGCACGGCTGGTGCGCATGGCGGTGATCCCGGCGCTGGAAAACGTGGCGCTCTGGCACGAACGCGACATCTCGCATTCCTCGGTCGAACGCGCCATCGGCCCGGATGCGACGATCACGCTGGATTTCGCCCTGCACCGGCTGGCCGGCGTGGTGGAAAAACTGGTGATCTACCCTGAGACCATGTTGAAGAACATGAACAAGTTCAAAGGTCTGGTCATGTCACAGCGCGTGCTGCTGGCACTGACGCAGGCCGGTGTCAGCCGCGAGGACAGCTATCGCCTCGTGCAGCGCAACGCGATGAAGGTCTGGGAACAGGGCAAGGATTTTCGGCAGGAACTGCTGGCCGATGCGGATGTGCGCGCCGCGCTGTCCGAGGAGCAGATCAACGAGAAATTCGATCTGGCCTATCACACCAAACACGTCGAGACGATCTTTCGCCGGGTCTTTGGCTGACGGCGCCAGCCGGGGGGTTGCCCCCCCGGCACAGCGCGGGACAGATGAAGAAAGTGTTAACAGCGCAAGCTAAGCCCTTGATTTTAATGGGCGCGCGAAATGTCCCTTGCGTGGGACATTACAGCGCCCAGTCCGGTTTCCGCTTGTCGATGAAGGCGCTGATCCCCTCATCCGTGTCGCGCAGCAGCATGTTGTCCACCATCGCCGCCCCCGTCATCGCATAGGCCTGATCCAGCGGCAGGCCGATCTGATCGTAGAACGCCCGCTTGCCGATCCGCACCGCCGCGCCCAGCTTGCCCGCCACCGTCCGCGCCAGCTCCAGCGTTGCCGACTCCAACTCGGCGGGCGGCACCACCTGGTTGACCAGCCCGACCTCGCGCGCCCGTTCCGCCGGGATGAACGCGCCCGTCGTCAGCATCTCGAAGGCCTGCTTGCGCGGCAGATTGCGGGTCAGCGCCACCATCGGCGTCGAACAGAACAGCCCGATATTCACCCCGTTCACCCCGAACCGCGCATCCGCCGTCGCCACCGCCATGTCGCAGCTCGCGACCAGCTGGCACCCCGCCGCCGTGGCGATCCCGTGAACCTGCGCGATCACCGGCTGCGGCATCCGCGGGATCCGCTGCATCAGCGCCCCGCAGCGCGCGAACAGGTCGGCGAAATACGCCGCCCCCTTGTCCGCCGCCGCGCGGCCGGCCTGCATCTCCTTCAGGTCATGCCCGGCGCAGAACACCTTGCCCGCGCCCCGCAGCACGATCACCCGCACCGCCGGGTCGCCCTCCAGCCGCGCCAGCGTGCCGTCCAGCGCCGCCAGCATCGCATCCGACAGCGCATTCAACGCGCCGGGCCGGTTCATCGTCACCGTGGCCACCCGTTCCGCAACGTCACACAGCACCAGATCGTCGCTCATCTTGTCCTCCGTCCTGAATTGTCGCCACTTTAGGCCGCAGAGACCGGGGAGGAAAGCATGTCGGTGCGGATGGATGCGACAGAGTTGAACGCCTTCATGGCGCGCGAATTCGCGCAGGTCGCCGCCTTCTACCGGGTCGAGCGGGTCAGTCCGATGCAAGCCGATGTCCGCCTGCTGGTCGGCGAGCGTCATCTGCGCCCCGGCGGCACCATCAGCGGCCCGTCGATGTTCGAACTGGCCGACCTCGCGATGTATGCGGTCACGCTGGCGATGATCGGCCCGGTGGCGCTGGCGGTGACCACCAATGCCTCGATCGACTTCATGCGCAAACCGGCAGCCGGACGCGACCTGATCGGCCGGGCGCGGCTGCTCAAGCTGGGGCGCAGTCTGGCGGTTGGCGATGTGATGATCGTCAACGAAGGGGCCGAAGACGTTCTGGCCCGCGCCAGCCTGACCTATGCCATCCCGCCACAGCGTTAGTCGCGGCGCCTGACCTCGACCTGCGCGCCGGTGCGCCGGATTTCGTAACGCCCGGCGCGGTCGACCAGATCCGAGAGTTTCGAGCAGCCATAGGACCGGCTGTCGAAATCCGGATGCGCGGACTGGATGGTCTGGCCAATCAGACCGAGGGGGAACCATTCGCCTTCCGGATCCAGCGCCTGCATCGCGGCGTTGATGAGGGGCACGGCGGCGGTGACCTGTGGTCGTGCCGCCTTGGGCGTCGGAGCCGCCGGGGTCGAGGGGGCTTGCGTCGTCTCGGGATCGCGCAGGATGTTTTCGACAAAGATGAACCGCTTGCAGGCCTTGCGGAACGCCTCGGGGGTCTTTTGCTGGCCGATGCCGTAGACATCCAGCCCCTGCTCGCGGATGCGGCTGGCCAGCCGGGTGAAATCGCTGTCCGACGAGACGAGCACGAATCCGTCGAAACGGCCCGAATGCAGAAGGTCCATCGCGTCGATCACCAGCGCGATGTCGGACGAGTTCTTGCCGACCGTATTGGCGGGCTGGTGGTGCGGCACCAAGGCCAGGGTCGGCAGTTTCTCTTGCCAGCCCGACATCGCCTGGCGCGAGAAATCGCCATAGATGCGGCGCACCGAAGCCTCGCCCAGCGAGGCGATTTCCTCGAAGATCGGCTCGGCCCATTTTGGCGAGGAATTGTCGGCATCGACGAGGACGGCGAGGATCGGGGTTCCGTTACGGGCCATGTGTGGCTCCTGTCTGGGCGGTTGCAGGGGGGGCGCTGCCCCCCTCTGGGCCTGCGGCCCATTCACCCCCCGGGATATTTGGAGAGCAAAGATGGGCCATAGTGCGGCGCGCGGCGGGTGGGCGCAACCCGTCAGGGGGTGCTTTGGGGGGACGCCTTTTCGGCGAGGTCGCGGGCGATGGCGAAGGCGCCCTTCAACCGGTCCTTTTCGCTGGGCCAATCCTGCGTCAGGATGATCTTGTTGTCGCGGATCCGGGCGCCCGGACCCTGCACCTGCAGGAATTGCACCAGCCCCTTCGGATTGGGGTATTTGTCGTGGTGGAACTGTACGGTGGCACCCTTTGGCCCGGCGTCAAGACGGGCAATCTGGGCGCGCTTGCACAGGGCCTTGATGCGAACGACGGCCAGCAGGGTATTGACCTCTTTGGGCAATTCGCCAAAGCGGTCGATCAGTTCGGCAGCGAAGCCTTCGAATTCCACCTTCCTCTCCAGACTGGCAAGCCGGCGATAGAGCCCGAGGCGCACGTCCAGATCAGTGACATAGGTTTCGGGGATCAACACCGAAACGCCCAGATTGATCTGCGGCGCCCATTGACCGTCGTCGAGGTTGCTCAGGTCGCCTGACCGCAGCCGCGCGATGGTTTCCTCGAGCATCTGCTGGTAGAGTTCATAGCCAACTTCGCTGATATGGCCCGATTGTTCCTCGCCCAGGATATTGCCGGCGCCGCGCAGGTCCATGTCCTCGGCGGCGATTTTATAGCCGGCGCCGAGGCTGTCGATCGAGCCGAGCAGTTTCAGCCGCCGCTGCGCCTGCGGGGTCAGCGGAGCGCGCGGCTTGGTGGTCAGATAACAATAGGCGCGCGATTTCGAGCGCCCGACCCGGCCGCGGATCTGATAGAGCTGCGCCAGACCGAACATGTCGGCGCGGTGCACGATCATCGTATTGGCGCGCGGAATGTCGAGGCCGGATTCGACGATCGAGGTGGCCAGCAGCACGTCATGCTTGCCGTCGTAAAAGGCGTTCATCCGGTCGTCGAGTTCGCCCGCGGCCATCTGGCCATGCGCCACCAGCACCGAGACCTCGGGCACATGGTCGCGCAGGAAGGTCTCGATGTCCGGCAGGTCGCTGAGACGCGGGACGACAAAGAACGACTGGCCACCGCGGAAGCGTTCGCGCAGCAGGGCCTCGCGCAGCGTCACGGTGTCGAATTCCGCCACATAGGTGCGAATTGCCAGCCGGTCGATGGGTGGCGTCTGGATCAGCGACAGGTCACGCACCCCGGTCAGCGACAGTTGCAGCGTGCGCGGGATTGGCGTCGCGGTCAGGGTCAGGACGTGAATGTCAGACCGCATTTCCTTGAGCCGTTCCTTGTGCTGGACGCCAAAATGCTGCTCTTCGTCGATCACCATCAGCCCGAGGTTGCGAAACTTGATCGCCTTGGCCAACAGGGCATGAGTGCCGACGACGATATCGACGGTTCCATTTGTCAGACCTTCGCGGGTGGCGGCGGCATCCTTGACCGAAACGAAGCGCGATAATTGTCTGACAATCAGAGGAAAGCCGCGGAACCTCTCGGAAAAGCTGTGAAAATGCTGGCGGGCAAGCAAAGTTGTCGGGCAGACCACAGCCACCTGCAGACCCGACATCGCAGCGATGAAAGCCGCGCGCATTGCGACCTCGGTCTTGCCGAAACCGACGTCGCCGACCACCAGCCGGTCCATCGGTCGACCGCGGTCGAAGTCGTCGATGATGTCCTCGATCGCCTTGAGCTGGTCCTCGGTCTCGGCATAGGGGAAGCGGGCGGCAAAGGCCTCCCACAGGCCCTCGGGCGGGTTCAGCACCGGCGCCTTGCGCAACTCGCGCTCGGCAGCGATGCGGATCAGCTTGTCCGCCATGTCGCGGATACGCTGCTTCAGCTTGGCCTTTTTCGCCTGCCATGCCCCGCCACCCAGCCGGTCCAGCAGCCCCTCCTCATGCCCGTAACGGCTGAGAAGTTCGATGTTTTCCACCGGCAGATAGAGCTTGTCTCCGCTCGCGTATTCCAGCGCCAGACATTCATGCCGGGCCTTGAGCGCGGTTATGGTTTCCAGCCCCAGATAGCGCCCGACGCCGTGTTCGACATGCACCACCAGATCGCCGGGCGACAGGCTTTGCGCCTCGGAGAGATAGTTTTCCGCCTTGCGCTTGCGCGTGGTCCGTACGAGGCGGTCACCCAGCACGTCCTGTTCCGAGATCACGCAGAGCTCTGGCGTGACAAAGCCTTGATCCAAAGGCCAGATCGCCAGGGCGACGCTGCTCTTGCCCTTGAGCGAGCGGGCGTCGGCCAGCGGGGTGGCGTCGCTCAAGCCGTGTTCCTCGATCAGCCCTTGCAGACGCTCGCGCGCGCCCTCGGACCAAGAGGCGATGACCACGGTGCGCGCTTTGCGTTCCACTTTAACATGGTCGCACAAGGCCTTGAAAATATTTACATCATCGGATTGACGTTCCAGCGCGAAGCTGCGCCCCGCGCGGCCTTGGGCGTCCAGCACTCCCGGCCCCGGTGGCTGCGCCAGTGGCGAGAGCTGGATCACCCGCAGGGGCGCCAGCGCTTGTTGCCAGCCGGATTCGTCCAGATACAACGTCTCGGGCGCCGCCGGTTTATAGACCGTATCGACCCGCGCCTTGACACTCAGTGCCTCGCGGCGGTTGTCGTATTGATCGGCGATGATCGCGCAGCGGGCGGCGGCGGCCGCCGAGATCTGGTCATCGAGCAGCACCGAGGCGCCAGGCAGATAGTCGAACAGCGTCTCCAGCCGGTCATGGAAATAGCCCAGCCAATGCTCCATCCCCTGATGCTTGCGCCCGGCGCTGACCGCCTCGTACAGCGGATCATCGCTGCCCGCCGCGCCGAATTCGATGCGGTAACTCTGGCGAAAGCGGGTGATCGAGGCCTCGTCGAGGATCACCTCGGAGGCCGGCGCCAGTTCCAGCCGGTCCAGCGTGCTGATGGTGCGCTGGCTGACCGGGTCAAAGCGGCGCAGCCCGTCGAGCACATCGCCAAAGAGGTCCAGCCGCACCGGTTCGGCATCGCCGGGCGGGAAGATGTCGATGATGCCACCGCGCAGGGCAAAATCGCCGGGGTCGGTGACGGTCGGGCTGGGAGTATAGCCCATGCGCACCAGATAGGCGCGCAGCCGCGCCTCGTCGATGCGTCCGCCACGGTGGGCGACGAAACTAGCACCGGCAACCGTCTGGCGCGATGGCAGCCGCTGCATCGCCGCGTTCAGCGTCGTCAGCAGCACCAGAGGCCCCGGCACGCCATCCACCAGCGCCGCGAGTGTCGCCATCCGCCGCGCGACGATCTCGGGGTTGGGCGAAACCCGGTCATAGGGCAGGCAATCCCAGGCCGGAAAGCTGAGCACCGCCAGATCGGGGGCAAAGAACGCCAAAGCGGCGCGCATCGCCTCCATCCGCTTGTCATCGCGCGCGACGTGAATGACCGGTGCGCCACGCTTGGCCACCTCGCGGCGCAGCAGTTCGGCGTCAAAGCCCTCGGGCGCACCGCCCAGCAGGATACGCTCAGCCATGGATCACAGCGCCCGCATCGACAGGGTATGCCAAGCACCCCAGAGCGTGGTGACAAAGATCGCCATCAGGCCGATCGCCTGCACGATTACCCGATGCCAGAAAAACGCCCGCGCCAAGGCCTCGCCGCGCAGGTCCTGCGCCTCGATCCGCGCCGACAGCCGCAGACCCAGCCATGCCGCCAACGTCAGCGGACCAAGCAGCAGGAACACCGCCTGCGCCAGTTCGGCGCGATAGACAAAGCCGATCATCGCCAGCGACGTCAGCACCGCCATCCAGAACCCCACCAGCCAGACCCCGGCGTTGCGCATCACGCCCAGCCGCCGCCGCGCCTGCAATGCCGCCATCAGTTCGAGGTCCGCCATCGCCTGGCCGCCTTGTCTCCGCGCCCGCGTCACCATGTCAAAGGGCACACCCATGATGAAATGGGCAGCATTCGACCATGCCACCGCCAGAACCAGCCAGAACCAGAGGTTGGAAAACGACCTCAGGTCGATGATGGAAAAGATGGAATTCGTCCAGTTCACCCCGGACCCCCTGCCTTGCGCCCTTCTGATTAGCGACCTTTCGCGCCGGGGCCAAGCCGGGAAACCGCGTGCTGCCCTTGAGCTTGCCGCGGCTGCATGGCACCAAGGCCGCAGACGAGGAGATCCCGATGCCGCCCCACGCCCCTGCCAGCTTTCCCGCCGCGCGCCTTCGCCGCCTGCGCCGCACCGCGGCCCTGCGCGATCTGGTCGCCGAAACCAGCCTCAGCGCCGCCGACCTGATCTGGCCGGTGTTCATCCGTGAGGGGGCCGGACTCGAAGAGCCGATTGCCTCGATGCCGGGGGTCAGCCGCCTGTCGCTGGACGTGATGCTGAAAAAAGCCGCCGAGGCGCATGCCGACGGTGTCGGCGCGATCTGCCTGTTTCCCTATACCGACCAGTCCCTGCGCACCGAAGACTGCGCCGAGGCCTGGAACCCCGAGAACCTGACCAACCGCGCGATCCGCCTGCTCAAGGCCGATCTGCCGGAACTGGCGGTGATGACCGATATCGCGCTGGACCCCTATAACGCCAACGGGCATGACGGCTTTGTGGTCGGGGGACAGATCGTCAACGATGAAACCGTCGAGGCCTTGGTGAAAATGGCACTGGCCCAGGCCGAGGCCGGGGCGGATATCCTGGGCCCGTCGGACATGATGGACGGCCGCATCGGCGCGATCCGCGCGGCGCTGGAGGCGGCCGGGCACCGCGACGTGGCGATCCTGTCCTATGCGGCGAAATTTGCCTCGGCCTTCTACGGCCCGTTCCGCGACGCGGTCGGCGCCTCGGGGCGGCTGGTCGGCGACAAGAAGACCTATCAGGTCAACCCTGGCAACCGGCTCGAAGCACTGCGCTGCGTCGCGCGCGATCTCGATGAGGGCGCCGACATGGTGATGGTGAAACCGGGGATGCCCTATCTCGACATCTGCCGCGAGGTGAAGGACAGCTTTGGCGTGCCGACCTTCGCCTATCAGGTCTCGGGCGAATACGCGATGCTGGCGGGCGCCATCGAGAGGGGCTGGCTGAAGGGCGAGGCGGTGATGCTGGAAAGCCTGCTGGCCTTCAAACGCGCGGGCTGCGACGGGGTGCTGAGCTATTTCGCCCCGGCGGCGGCGCGGGCGTTGAAGGGGTAAGGGGGCATTCGCCCCGACCCTGACCGAAGTCGCTTGCGGCGTATCGGCAAGGCTTCGCGCAGTCGCGCCGCTGCGCGTGACAAGTGGTCGCGCACCCTCTATAGTGGCGGGATGAAACCGGGGCACCAGACCCCGGCCCAGAGCGGATGAGGACGAGCATGACCCACCTTCTTTCGCGTCGCGGCCTGTTGGCTGGCGGCGCAGCAACCTCGCTTTTGGCGGCCTGCGGCAATCCCGTCGGCAATTTCAACGCCGAGCGGCTGGATGCCCGCGTCGATGCAACGCGCGATTTCCTGCGCCAGAACCACCCGGAGCTGGCCAACCTGTTCCAGGACGCGCAAGGTATTCTTTACATGCCGCTGGTGACCGAGGCCGGGTTCTTCCTCGGCGGGTCCTTTGGTCAGGGTGCGCTGCGTATCGCCGATGCGACGGTCGATTATTATTCGGCCACGCGGCTCAGCGCCGGGTTGCAGATCGGCGCGCAGCAATACGCGCATGTGCTGTTCTTCATGACGCCACAGGCATTGGCCGATTTTCGCGCCGGCGAGGGCTGGGCGGCCAGTGCCGACCTGCGCTATGCGTTGCCCGAGGAGGGCGGCTCGGCCGGGGTGCAGACCACCACGATGTTCTCGCCGGTGATCGCTGTGGTCTTTGGTCAGGCCGGGCTGATCGCCGGGGCCTCGCTGGCGGGCGTGCGCTATCAGCGCATCATCCCGTAAGTCACTCGGCCGTCACCCCGATCAGCCGGCGCAGCCCGAACAATGCGCCGGCTGCGATCGCCGCCAGTGTCACCGGCGCCGACCACGCGAGGGTGGCAAAAGCACTGACCCCCTGCCCGACCGAGCAGCCCAGCGCGATCACCCCACCGACGCCCATCAGCGCCGCGCCACCGACCTGACGGCCCAGTTCGCGCGGGTCCTCGCAGGCCTCCCACCGGAACATGCCGCGCCAAAGCGAGCCCGCCAGCGCCCCCGCCATCACCCCCAGCACCGAGCCAACCGAAAAGGTGATGCCGCCCGCCGTCGAAGTCATCAGGAAGATCAGCGTGCGGCCGACCGGCGCGGTAAAGGACAGCCCTTCGACCCCGATCTCGCCCATGCTTTCCATGCGCACCCAAGAGGTGCCCCAGTAGGCAAAGACCACGGCAAATCCGGCGACAGCGCCCCATGCGAGTTCACCGGGCGCGCGGCGCAGCGGGCCATAGGCCAGCGCCCAGACGAGGAAAGCGGCGGAAATCAACAGCGCGGTCGCCAGTTGCGGCAGCCCGGTCAATGCCTGCACGGTGGCAGCGATGCCCTGCGGATCCGAGGTTTCGATCTGCTCGAACAGCGCGACACGCAGCGGCGCCAGCGGACCGGACAGAGTGACGAAGCCAAAGACCCCCATCACCACCACCACCACCAGCGAGCGCAGATCACCGCCGCCAAATCGCACCAGCGCGCCAAAGCCGCAGTTGCCCGCCAGCGCCATGCCATAACCAAAGATCAGCCCGCCCGCGACCGAGGCCCAGGGGTTCCACGCGATCTGGTGGTAAAAGGTGTTGGCGATTTCGACCCGGCCCAACGCGGCGCCCAGAAAGGTGCCCGAAATTGCCACCGCCAGCACGACGCCCCACAGCCGCAACCGCCGTTGATCGCCGCCGTAGGCCGCCGTTTCCAGCGCGCCCAGCGTGCAGAAATTGCCCAGCCGCGCCGAGAGTCCCAGCACCACACCGGCGATCAGCCCCACGAGGGCAGCTTGCAGGCCGTAAGGGATAGAGTCCATGGCGCGCTCCGCTTGGCTGGTTCAATCTGAAGAATCCCGGCAGTGCGGGCAAAAAGCAAGCGTGGATTGGCGGCGGATTCAATATGCGAAACCGTGAATATCACTTGCAGCGGCGCAGAGGCTTGCTATCCTTGGGGCCTTGGCGTGTTCTCCCACCGCCGCACCTTGCAAGACACCGGCCCCGCGGGGCCTGAACATGGGGGATTCCATGCAGATCACTCGTCGCGCCTTTGCCCTTGGCGGCGCATCCCTGACCAGTCTCGCCGCGCTGATGCCCCGCAGGGCGCGGGCGTCGGTCAGTCTGGGCGCCATGCAGATCGAGATGGTGTCGGATGGGTCGCTGATGCTGCCCGCCGATTTCATCCTTGGCGCCACACCGCCCGCCGAAATCGCCGCGATCATCGCCGCGCATGGCATCAGCGGTGGCGCACTGACCCCGCCGTGCAACCTGACCCTGCTGCGCCATGAGGACCGGGTCGTGCTATTCGACATCGGCTCGGGTCCGGATTTCCAGCCCTCGGCCGGTTTGCTGCCTGAAACGCTGGACGCCATGGGTCTGGCGCCTGAAGACATCACGCATCTGGTGGTGACCCACGGCCATCCTGACCACATCTGGGGCCTGCTTGATGACTTTGACGAGCCCTTCCTGCCCAATGCGCAGATCCTGATGGGCCGGGCCGAGTTCGACTACTGGATGGACCCCGGCACCGTGGACAGTATCGGCAACGCGCGGCAGGCTTTTGCCATCGGCGCGCAGCGGCGGCTCGAGGTGGTGGCCGATCTGGTCAACTTCTTTGAGGACGGTCAGGAAATCCTGCCCGGTATCGCCGCCCGCGCCACACCGGGGCACACACCGGGGCACATGGCGTTCGAGCTGCGCGACGGTTCGGAAAGTCTGATGGTGCTAGGCGACGCTTTGGGCAATCATCATGTCGCCTTCGAGGCGCCGGACTTTGCCTCGGGATCGGATCAGGACCCCACGATGGCGGCGCAGACGCGGCTGGGGCTGCTGGATCAGATCGCCGGGGCGCAGATGCGCATCGCCGGCTTCCATTTGCCGGGCGGGCTGGGACGGGTCGAGCGCGCAGGCGCTGCCTATCGGTTCATCGCGGACTAGAAAAAGGGGGGCCCAACGGCCCCCCTTTTTTGCTTCAGCGGCCGATGGCCTTGCGCACGGCCGCCACGACGGCCAGCATCACGCCGCCGCCCACACCGCCCGACGCCAGTTGCGTGACGATCGACCCGATGTCGAGGCCGCCCGCAGCCGCAGTGGCCGCCGCCGGGTCAACCGCGCCGCCGGTCAGCATGCCGATGATCTGGCCGCCCAGACCGCCGCCGACGATACCGGCCAGCGAGTTGATGAGCGTGCCCTGATTCAGACCGCGTGCGACGCCACCCACCGCATTGCCGCCCACGGCGCCCGCGATCAGGCTGATGATCATTTCCATTTGGGTGTCCCTTCCCTCAATACCCCGTTGCGAGGCCCGGAAAGGTTAACGGAGGTTGCGCATTTCCCAAAGGGAAATGCCGGGGCGCACTTCCCCCCTGCGGTCAGGCCGTGGCGAGGCGTTCGCTACGCTGGTCAACCACCAGATCGGTGGCCATTGCGCCGATCCACATCGACAACAACGCCAGCCACGCGGTCGCGGCAAAGATCGAACCACCGGTCACCCCGGCGCCGATGGCACAGCCACCCGCCAGCATGCCGCCAAAGCCCATCAGCACAGCACCGAACATCGAGCGCCGCATGGTCTTTTCGCCGTCAAACCCCTGAAACTTGAACTGCCCGCTCAGCGCCGAGGCAAGGAAAGCGCCAAGGAACACACCCGGCACCAATCCGATGTCGAAATTCCATTCAGGCGCGGATTCCAGAAAGAACATCAAGGTGTTGGCCGAAGGTCCCGTAAAGGTGGCCGAGGTGACATTGACCGGCTCCCAGGCGTTTTGCGCCAGCGTCCAGGTCAGCACCCAGCCCAGCGCCACGGCAAACCCGACCCCCGAGGCAAAGACCAGCACCCGGGCGCCGATCTGCGCTCGCAGCGCCACGCCAATCGCCAGCACCGCCAGACCCAGCCCCAGCACCAGACCCGTCACGTCGGGCAGGCCCAGCAGGGTCAGCAGGTTCAGGTTCATGCCGTTCGGCGTGACCCACAGCGCCGCCAGCCAGTTGCGCAACGGCGCCAGCCAGCCATGCAGGCTCATCTGCGCGACGACGGCAAAAATCAACCCGGAGACCACCGAGCGCAGGTTCCCCGTCGCCGCCAGCACCAGAAGACGCCCCGAGCAGCCCCGCGCCAATACCATGCCGACGCCAAACATCAGGCCACCCAGAATCGCGCCCGACCACGACCCGGCGACGTTCATCATCCGCGAATCCTGCGCCTCGAACAGGCCCAGCCATTGCGCGCCCTGCACCCAGACCACCGCAGTCGAGAAGGTCAGCAGCCAGATCGCCACCTTGCCGCCCATCAGGCCGCGGGCGAATTCGACCGTCGCCGCGCGCAGGCAAAAGGACGAACGTTGCGCTGCGATGCCGAACACCATGCCGGTGATCAGACCCAGCAACGCGCCGACCTTGGCTTCGCCCCAGGTTTCGATAAGGGTTGTCAGGGTGTCCATCGTGCGCCTCCGGTTGTCGGGTCAACGGCGGATATGCGCAATTCGGAATATGGTCCTTGATCTGGATCAGACGGGCGCGTCATGCCTTGCGAAACAACCGCTGGATCACGGCACACATCTCGCGCACCTTGGGGTCCGACAGCGAATAGATGATCTGGTTTCCGTCGCGCCGGGTGCTGACCAGCTTTTCGTGCCGCAGGCGCGCCAGTTGCTGACTGACCGCCGCCTGCCGCGACATCACCAGTTGCTCCAGTTCGGTCACCGTCAGGTCGCGCTCGCACAGGTGATACAGCATCAACAGCCGTCCGTCGTGGCCCAGCGCCTTGAGAAAATCCGAGGCCTGCCGCGCCTCGACCATCAGCGCCTCGGGATTGGCGCCACCGAGCGCGCTGCTGCGCGTTCCGGTTGCTCCTTCCGCTCCGTGGCCGTCTGCCGCCATCGGCTGTTATCCCTGCGCTGCCCGATCAGCCCGGTGGCCCCTCGGTGTGATGATCCTGCGCGGACCCTATCATGCGGCGAGAGGGGAATCGAGGCTCAGCCCGATACAGCACCGCCCGCCTGATCGATCATCTCGTTCACATAACCCCAGAAGAAATCCTCGCCGGGAAAGCCGATCAGCCGCCCGGCCTCGTGCCCGTCGGCGCCCAGCAGGATGAAGGTCGGCGTGACAAAGGGGCGGGAGTCCAACACCACGCCTTCGGGCAGCGGGCCATGCAGATCGGCGCGAATCAAGGGCGCCAGCCGGGCCTCGGGCGAGGCCTCGTAAGCCGGGGCGACATCGCGGTTGAACGCGGCGCAGACATAGCAGCCGGTCTGTTCGATCATCAGCAGCCGGAAGTCCTGCGCCCCTGCCGGCAGCGCCAGCAGCAGCGCCAGCGCGGCACCCGGAAATCCAATGACAGCCCTGCGCATCGCAGCCCTCCTGACCGATCACCCCACAACCCTGTCACGAATCCGGTTGACGGACGATCTTATACATATGAACATTGTAATATTATTGACCGCTGCAGGCAAGTGCGCCGTCCGGCCCCCGCCCGCACGGTCCCGAGGAGGAACGGTCCGTGTTCGACATCACCTTTGGCGGGGCGGCACTGGCCGGTATCCTGTCGTTTCTGTCACCCTGTATCCTGCCGATGGTGCCATTTTACCTGTGCTATATGGCCGGGCTGTCGATGGCCGAATTGCGGGCCGATCAAGGGCTTGCACCCGGCGCGCAGCGGCGGCTGATCCTGTCGTCGATCGCCTTTGCGCTGGGGGTGACCAGCATCTTTGTTCTGCTGGGCATGGGGGCGACGGCGCTGGGGCAAGTGTTCATCCAGTGGCAGGACACGCTGCGCTGGGTGGCGGCGGCGGTGCTGCTGGTCTTCGGTCTGCATTTTCTGGGCGTGGTGAAGATCGGCTTTCTCTATCGTCAGGCGCGAATCGAGAACGCGGGCTCGCCGAAATCCATCGTCGGCAGCTATGTCATGGGTCTGGCCTTTGGCTTTGGCTGGACGCCCTGTGTCGGCCCGGCACTGGCGGCGATCCTGATGATCGCCTCGGGGATGGGCGACATCTGGCGCGGCGCGGCGCTGCTGTTTACCTATGGCATGGCGATGACCCTGCCCTTTGTCATCGCCGCACTCTTTGCCAAGCCCTTCCTGAACTGGGTGGCGCGTCACCGCTCGAAGCTGGGCCATGTCGAAAAGGTCATGGGCGCCATGCTGGTCCTGTTTGCGGTGCTGATTGCCACCAACTCGTTGAACTATATCGCACAATGGATGATCGAGGTGATGCCCTTCATGGCCACCGTCGGTTGATGTCACAGGAGGACCCCATGCAACCCACCCGTCGCCTGCTGCTGACCGGGGCCGCGCTGGCCTTGGCCGCCCCTGCCCTGATCCGCCCCGCCCGCGCCGACCTTGCCCATCCGCCGCTGGGTGAGGACGGGTTGCACAAGCCCGACTGGCTGCACGAGACCTTCCGCGACATGCGCGATGATCTGGCCGAGGCCAGCGCGCAGGGCAAGCGGATGCTGGTGTTGGTCGAGCAGCGCGGCTGCATCTATTGCACCCGCATGCACGAGACCGTTTATACCGACGAGCGCATCGCGACGATGCTGCGCGAGGATTTCTTTGTCGTGCAGATGAACCTGTTCGGCAATGTCCCGGTCACGGATTTCGACGGTGAGGAGATGGACGAGCGCGACATGATGCGCCGCTGGGGCGTGGTGTTTACCCCCACGATGATCTTCCTGCCCGAATCGGCTCCCGAATCGGGCACGGTGGCGCAGGCGGCCTCGATGGTCATGCCGGGCGCCTTCGAGCGGGGCACCACGCGTCTAATGCTGCAATTCGTGCTGGAACGCGGCTATGACGGTGATGAGCACTTCCAGCACTATGTCGCGCGCAATCTGAACGAGGGCTGACGCCCCGCCCGCGCCAAACCCTGCGTTTCTCAAGGGGAAAGTGGCGTCAGGCGCCGCTTTCCGTGCCGCGGTGCCACCCCGGCGCGCCTGGGTCGGGCAAATGCAACCAAAGTTTCGATCTCTCTATATGCAGATAGTTGCATTTTCTGTTGCGACGCCGGTATGCGATGGGCTACCATGCCCACACACTGCGTTTGGGAGAGCGCAAAGCCATCTGCTGAAAGTCCAGGGAGGACCTCCATGAAGCTGAAAGCTGTGACCGGACTCGCCATTGCCGGAATCGCGCTGGCCGGTATCGCGCAGGTCGGCGCTGCCGCCGCGCAAGTTGCCCCCGCCGATGTCGTCTGGGTCGATACCGTGCAGATCGCCGCCTCGCTGACCGGCGCGCCGGGTGTTGCCGCCGACGGCGCCACCGTCATGACCACTGCTGCACAGGGCAATTGCGTGGCCTGCCATCAGGTCTCGGCCATGCCCACCGTGCAGTTCCAGGGCAATGTCGGCCCGTCGCTGGACGGTGTCGCCAGCCGCTGGACCGAGGCCGAACTGCGCGGCATCCTCGTCGATGCCAAGCACATGTTCCCCGAAACCCGGATGCCTTCGTTCTATCGCGCCGAAGGCTTCATCCGCCCCGGTGACCGCTTTACCGGCCGTGCCGCCGATCCGGCGACCTTCGGCCCGCTGCTGACCGCGCAGCAAATCGAAGACACCCTCGCCTATCTCATGACGCTGACCGAGTGATCCCGGTCCACGCCCCGAACCCCTAAGAAGGAGTCCTTCCATGTTCACCAGACGCGACACCCTCGCCATTGGCGTCGGCGCGGCCGCGGCCTCGGCGCTGCCCTTCGCGGCCTTTGCCGCCACTGTTGACGAAGCCATCGCAGCCTTCACCGGCGGCGCTGCCGTCGCCGAAGGCGGCGTGACCATCACCGCCCCGGAAATCGCCGAGAACGGCAACACCGTTCCGGTCACCATCGAGGCGCCCGGCGCGGCCGAGATCACCCTTCTGGCCACCGGCAACCCGGCTGCCGAGGTTGCGGTGTTCAAATTCGGCCCCGGTGCCGGCAATGCGATGGTTGCCACGCGCATCCGTCTGGGCCGCACCCAGGACATCATGGCCATCGCCAAGATGGCGGATGGCAGCTTCACCTCGGCCCGCGTCGAAGTGAAGGTCACCATTGGCGGCTGCGGCGGCTGATCGCGGGTCTTTTCCCGCCAGCCCCCCCGACATTCCAGGAGCAAGACCATGACCGACGTCAGACCCCGCATCCGCCTTCCCCGCTCGGCCGCAGCCGGCGATTCCATCGTCGTCAAGACGCTGATCAACCACGACATGGAATCCGGCCAGCGCCGCAATTCCGCCGGCGAGATCATCCCGCGCCAGATCGTCAACCGCTTCACCTGCGAATATGCCGGTGTGATGGTGATCGACATGACGCTGCACGGCGCCATCTCGGCCAACCCCTATATCGAATTCGAGGCCGTTGTCCCCGCGTCGGGCGACTTCGTGTTCACCTGGTACGATGACAATGGCGAGGTCTATACCTCGACCGAATCGTTCACCGTCGCCTGAGCAACCGGCGCAACAGAAGTCTGGGAGGAGACATTATGCAGCACCTGAGAGCTGGACGAACCCTTGCGCTGGCCACCGCCTGCGTGGCCGCGCTGACCGGCGTGGCGCTGGCGGATCCCGATCTGACGGCAGAACTGGTCATCGATGGCGAGCTTCACCTCGTCACCCGGGCGCCCAGCGATGACGTGATCACGCCCAACCTGCCCGAGCGTTATTCGGGCTTCCTGTTCCGCGACCCGGCGACGCGCGACATGCAGATGGACGACTTCGAGAACCCGGCGATGCTGGCGGTCGAAGAAGGCGAAGGTCTGTGGAGCACCGTCGAAGGCACGGCTGGACAGTCCTGTCAGGATTGCCACGGCGATGCCGCGGACAGCATGGCTGGCGTCCGCGCCTCGATGCCGCATGTCAACGGCGACGGCGTGCTGTGGTCGATGGAAAACTACGTCAACAACTGCCGGACCACGCGCATGGGCGCGGCGGAACCCTGGGGTTGGAACTCGGCCCCGATGCGGGCGATGACCTCGTATATCTCGATGCAGTCGCGCGGGATGCCGGTCAATGTCGCCATCGACGGCGCTGCTGCCCCCTATTGGGAGCAGGGCCGCGAGATGTACTACACCCGCTTTGGCCAACTCGAACTGTCCTGCGCCAACTGCCATGAGGACAGCGCCGGTCAGATGATCCGCGCCGACCACCTCAGCCAAGGGCAGATCAGCGGCTTTCCGACCTATCGCCTGAAAGATCAGCGCGTCGTCTCGATCCACAACCGCTTTGTCGGCTGTGTCCGCGACACCCGCGCCGAGACCTTTGCCATGGGCTCGCCCGAGTTCATCGCTCTGGAGCTGTATGTCGCCTCGCGCGGCAATGGCCTCAGTGTCGAGGGCGTCTCGGTTCGTCCGTAACTCTCTGACAGGCGCGGGTTTTCAGAACCCGCGCCTGTTTTCCAACCCTCTGTCGCCTCATTGAGGGCGTACCCGGCAAATCCGGGCAATGTCCTCACTCGTTATATTCACAATTGCGAAGATTGGCATGGAACCCTCCCACCCCTGCCGATCTGTCAAGACCCAGGCGCGCTGACGCCGGTTCCAAGGAGAAGACCGATGATTTCCCGGCGCGCCTTTTTGCAAGCCTCCATCGCCGCCTCGGCGCTTTATGGCGTCTCGGGCTTTGGCAACTGGTCGAAACTGGCCGCCCAGCAGGCGCTGACCCAGGACGACCTGCTACGGTTCGATACCTTCGGCAACCTGTCGATCATCCATATCACCGACATTCACGCGCAGCTCAAACCGATCTGGTTCCGCGAGCCCGAATTCAACATCGGTGTCGGCGATGTGCGCGGCCAGCCGCCGCATGTCGTCGGGCGCGAGTTCATCGACATGTTCCGCCTGACGCCCGGCTCGGCCGATGCCTATGCACTGACGCATGAGGATTTCGTCGCGCTGGGGCGCACCTATGGCAAGATGGGCGGCATGGACCGCGTCGCGACCGTGGTCAAGGCAATCCGCGCCGACCGGCCCGAAGCGATCATCCTCGACGGCGGCGATACCTGGCATGGCTCGATGTCCAGCTATCTGTCGCGCGGGCAGGACATGGTCAACGTGATGAACGCGCTCGGCACCGAGGCGATGACCTCGCACTGGGAATGGACCTTTGGCACCGAGCGGGTGATGGAGCTGGTCGAGCAGCTCAACTTCCCCTTCCTCGGCCAGAACATCTATGATGCCGAATGGAACGAACCCAGCGAGGATTTCGCGCCCTACCACTGGTTCGAGCGCGGCGGCGTCAAAGTGGCGGTGATCGGTCAGGCCTTCCCCTACATGCCGATCGCCAACCCCGGCTGGATGTTCCCGGAATTCAGCTTTGGCATCCGCGACGAGCGCATGCAGGAGATGGTCAACGAAGTGCGGGCCGATGGCGCCGATGTGGTGATCGTGCTGTCGCACAACGGCTTTGACGTTGACCGCAAGATGGCCAGCCGCGTGCAGGGCATCAACGTGATCCTGACCGGCCACACCCATGACGCCCTGCCCGAGCCCGTGCTGGTGGGCGAGACCCTGCTGATCGCGTCGGGCAGCCACGGCAAGTTCGTCACCCGGCTGGATCTGGACGTGCGTGACGGCCGCATGATGGGGTTCCGGCACAAGCTGATCCCGATCTTTGCCGATGTCATCACCCCGGACGCCGAGATGGCCGCCCTGATCGACGCCGAGCGCGCGCCCTACAAGGACCAGATGGAAGAGGTCATCGGCCATACCGACAGCCTGCTCTATCGCCGCGGCAACTTTGCCGGCACCTGGGACAACCTGATCACCGACGCGGTGATGGCCGAGCGTGACACCGAAATCGCCATGTCGCCGGGCGTGCGCTGGGGCGCCAGCCTGATGCCGGGCGATGCGATCACCCGCGAGGACATCCACAACGTTACCTCGATGACCTATGGCAAGGTTTATCGCACCGAAATGACCGGCCAGACGATCCACGACATCCTCGAGGATGTTGCCGACAACCTGTTCAACACCGACCCCTATTACCAGCAGGGCGGCGACATGGTGCGGCTGGGCGGTCTGGCCTATACGATCGACATCTCCAAACCCATCGGCGAGCGCATCACCGGCCTGACCTTGCTGCGCAGTGGCGAGGCCCTGGACCCTGCCCGCGCCTATACGGTCGGCGGCTGGGCCTCGGTCAACGAAGGCACCGAAGGGCCCGAGATCTGGGATGTCGTGGAAAACCACATCCGCCGCCTGGGCCGCGTCACCGCCGAGCCGAATGGCTCGGTCACCGTTACCGGAAACTGATATCCGGCCGGTGCAGCCCGGCCTTTCGAACCAAGGAGCACGCGTCATGAACGACATGTCCGATGACGATCTGCACGAACCCGCCGACGCCAGCCGTCGCGCGTTCCTGCGCACCGCGGGTCTGGCCGCCGGGGGGGCCGTGATCGGCACCGCCGCCGCCGCCCAGACCGCCGACCCGCTGATCACCGAGGTGCAGGACTATGCCTCGGTCACCGGTGACGGGGTCGATGCCTTTCCCTATGGCATGCCGATCAGCCACGAATCCGACGTCGTGCGCCGCACGGTGTCCTGGCTGACCGCCGATCCGATCTCGTCGATCAACTTCACCCCGATCCACGCCCTCGACGGTACGATCACCCCGCAGGGTTGCGCCTTTGAACGCCACCACTCGGGCGCCATCGAGATGACCAAGGACGACTACCGCCTGATGATCTCGGGTCTGGTCGATCGGCCACTGGTCTTTACCTGGGAAGACCTGCAGCGCTTCCCGCGTGAGAACCACGTCTATTTCTGCGAATGTGCGGCCAACAGCGGCATGGAATGGGGCGGCGCGCAGTTGAACGGCGCGCAATTCACCCACGGCATGATCCATAACATGGAATACTCCGGCATCCCGCTGCGCACCCTGCTGGCCGAGGCCGGCGTGCAGACCGAGGGGCGCTGGGTCTATGTCGAGGGGCATGACGCCTCGTCGAACGGCCGCTCGATCCCGCTGGAAAAGGCGCTCGACGACGTGCTGGTCGCCTTTTCCGCCAATGGCGAGGCGCTGCGCAAGGAGCATGGCTATCCCGTCCGCCTGGTCGTTCCGGGCTGGGAGGGCAACATGTGGGTCAAGTGGGTGCGCCGCATCGGCGTCACCGCCAACGCCGTCGAAAGCCGCGAAGAGACCTCGAAATACACCGACATGATGCCGGACGGCCGGGCGCGCAAATGGACCTGGGTGATGGATGCGAAATCCGTCATCACCGCGCCGTCGCCGCAAAAGCCGATCACCCATGGCACCGGCCCCTTGGTCATCAGCGGTCTGGCCTGGTCGGGCCGCGGCGCGATCACCTCGGTGGACGTGTCGCTGGACGGAGGCGTCAACTGGCAGACCGCGCGTCTGGCCAATCCGGGGCAGAAATTCGCCCTGACGCGGTTCTATCTGGAACTGCAGTGGGATGGCGCGCCGATGCTGCTGCAGTCGCGCGCCACGGACGAGACCGGTTATGTCCAGCCGACCAAGGATGCCCTGCGGGCAATCCGCGGGCTGAACTCGGTCTATCACAACAACGGCATCCAGACCTGGGCGGTCTATGAGAACGGAGCGGTGGAAAATGTCGAAGTCGGTGCTTAAGGCCCTCTCCACCTCGGCCCTCGTGGCCCTGTTCACCCTGCCCGCCGCCGCGCAGACCCTCGGTCTGGGCCGCGCTGCGCTGCCCGAGGAAATCGCCGCGTGGGATGTCGCCGTGCAGCCGGACGGCACTGGCCTGCCGGTCGGTTCGGGTGATGTCTTCACCGGCGAGGACCTCTGGGTTGAAAACTGCGCCATGTGCCACGGCGATTTCGGCGAAGGCGCGGGCGCCTATCCGATGATCGCCGGCGGTGAGGGCACCCTGACCGCGGCCCGTCCGGTAAAGACCGTCGGCAGCTATTGGCCCTATCTGTCGACGGTGTTCGACTATGTTCACCGCTCGATGCCCTTTGGCAACGCGCAGATCCTCTCGGCCGACGACACCTATGCGATCACCGCCTATATCCTGTATTCCAACGGGTTGGTGGACGACGATTTCGAGCTGTCGAACGAGAACTTTACCGACGTGGTGATGCCCAACGCCGAGGGTTTCTTTGTCGATGACCGCGACACCGCTGAAGTGCCGCTGTTCACCGGCGCTGCCTGCATGAGCGATTGCAGCCCGGCGATGCATATCACCCGCCGCGCGACCGACCTGCAATCGACGCCGGAAGGTGCCGTGACGGTCTTTGCGCCGGATCGGCCAACCGGTGTCGCTGCCAACGCCGCCGCGCCCGAGGGTGGCGAAGGTGCCGCCCCGGCGCCAGCCGTGGCCCCGGAACCGGCGCCTGAGCCGGTGCAAGAGGCCGCCGCAGGCCCCGACCCGGCGCTGGTCGCCGCGGGCGAAGGCGTCTGGCGCCAGTGCCGCAGCTGCCATCAGGTCGGCGAAGGCGCCCGCAATGCCACCGGCCCGATGCTTACTGGCATCGTCGGTCATGTGGCGGGCACGCGTGAGGGCTTCCGTTATTCGGCCCCGATGCGTGATGCCGGAGCTGCCGGTCTGGTCTGGAGCGCTGAAACCCTCGACGCCTATCTGACCGACCCGCGTGCCTATCTGCCGGGCAACCGGATGTCGTTCCGCGGCCTGCGCAGCGCCGACGAACGTGCGGCAGTCATCGCCTACCTGCAAAGCTTCGAGTAAGCGCATGGGCACAGGCATTCGGTTTACCGTTTTCGCCGCCCTTCTCGCCGGAGCCCCCGTGGCTCCGGCCCTCGCCCAGTCCGCCCAGCCCCTCGCCGAGGCGCTGGGCGATCCTGTTGCCGGGCAGGCCGTCTTTCAACGCGAATGTGCCTTTTGCCACCAGATCGGCGACAGCGCCCGCAATGCCGTCGGCCCGCATCTGAACCGGCTGTTCGACCGAGGCGCGGGCTCGGTCGACGGGTTCCGTTATTCCCCCGGTCTGGCCCGCATGGGCACTGACGGGCTGATCTGGACCTATGCCACGCTCGACGCCTATATCGCCAATCCCCGCGCGCTGGTTTCGGGCACCCGGATGTCCTATCGCGGGCTGCGCGATGAAACCGCGCGCCACGACCTGATCGCCTTTCTGCGCGGTAGTTCCGACCAGCCGCAAAACATCCCCGAATCCGCGCCAACTGCCCTGCGCCCGGTGCAACCGGCGCTGACCGAGGCTGTGCTGGCCATCGAGGGCGACGCCGAATACGGCGAATACCTCTCGGCTGAATGCACCACCTGCCATCAGGTCAGCGGCGCCGATCTGGGCATCCCGGCGATCACCGGTTGGATGCCCGAGGATTTTGTCGTCGCCATGCACGCCTACCGCCAAGGCCTGCGCCCGCATCCGGTGATGCAGATGATGGCCGGACGCCTGGACGACGAGCAGATCGCCGCGCTGGCAGCGTATTTCGCCACGCTCGGCCAATAGAACCACCGGGGATCGCGCCCCCCGGAGCCAGCGGACTAGACACCCCGGCGGAGGAGGCCGGGCCCCCCCGCGTGCCACACCGGCGCTTGACACAAGCAACAGGGGAGAGAGACCATGCAACTCAACAGACGCCGATTCCTGGCCAGCACGGCCGCCGCCTCGGCGGTGCTGTCGGCACCGATGGTAATGGCTCAGGCACGGCCGCGAGTGGTGGTGATCGGCGGCGGCGCCGGTGGCGCCACGGCGGCACGCTATCTGGCCAAGGACAGCGACGGCGCGCTTGACGTCACGCTGATCGAGCCCTCGCGCCAGTATGTCACCTGCTTCTTCTCGAACCTCTATCTGGGCGGGTTCTGGGATTACGAGGCGCTCGGCCATGGGTATGGCAACCTCGCGGTGAACCACGGCGTCAACGTGCTGCACGATTGGGCCGTCGGCGTGGACCGCGACGCCAAGACCGTCACCACGGGCGGCGGCCATGTGCTGCCTTATGACCGGCTGGTCATCGCCCCCGGCATCGATTTCAAGGCCGGCGCCGTGGCAGGCTGGGATATCAGCGCGCAGGACGTCATGCCACACGCCTACAAGGCCGGTAGCCAGACGCAACTGCTCAAGGCGCAGGTGGAAACCATGCGCGAAGGCGGGCTTTACGTCATGGTCGCGCCGCCCAACCCCTACCGCTGCCCGCCCGGCCCCTACGAGCGTATCTCGATGGTCGCCCATGTGCTGAAAGAGAGGAACCCGACCGCCAAGATCCTAATCCTCGACCCCAAGGAGAACTTCTCGAAACAGGGGCTGTTCGAGGACGGCTGGAACCGCCACTATCCCGGCATGGTCGAATGGATCGGTCCGGCGATGGGCGGCGGCGCGGTCGAAGTGCGGCCCGACAGCATGGAGGTGCTGATCGACGGCGAGGCGCAGGCCGTCGATGTCTGCAACGTCATCCCGGCGCAAAAGGCCGGGCGGATCGCCGAACTGGCGGGCATCACCAACGAGGCCGGCTGGGCCCCGGTAACCCCCACTGACATGCGCTCGCGTATCGATACCAACATCTTCGTGCTGGGTGATGCTTCGGCCCAGGGCGCGATGCCGAAATCGGGCTTCTCGGCCAATAGCCAGGCCAAAGTCGCCGCCAACGTCATCCGCGCCGATCTGACCGGCAGCCGGGTGTTCCCGGCGCGCTATTCCAACACCTGCTGGTCGTTGATAGGCACCGACGACGGCGTCAAGGTCGGCGCCAGCTATGAGCCTGGCGCGGATCAGATCGAATCGGTCTCATCCTTCATCAGCCAGGTGGGCGAAGACGCAGACCTGCGCCGGCGCACCTATGAAGAGAGCATCGGCTGGTACGAAGGCATCACTGCCGACATCTTCGGTTGAACCGACGGTCCGGGGGGCCATGCCTGGACGGTGAAACATCACTGCACCGATC
>CALESR010000204.1 GCA_937907485.1 uncultured Paracoccaceae bacterium
TTTGTTTACTCCTTGCAGCTAGCCTAAGCGGCGCCGGGATGGAAGGGGGCGGTGACCCCTTCTGCCCGCGCCAAGGGATTGCTATGCTTGCCCTCATGCGCCTGTCGGTTTTCGCCTTTGCCACCCTGTTGCCCGCGGCCCTGCTGGTCGCCGGGGCGCTGTGGGGCGGCGTGTGGATCTGGGCGGCGCCGGTGTCGATCGGTCTGGTCTGGCTGGCGATCGACCCGCTGACCGCGCCCAAGGCGCGCGCGGGGGCCGAATTTCCCGGTGCCGACGGGCTGCTGGCGCTGCTCGGCGTGCTGCAACTGACGCATCTGCCGCTGGGCATCTGGGCGCTGACCACGCGGCTGGAGGGGGGCGAATGGCTGGCCGGGCTGGTCGGGTTTGGCCTGTTTTTCGGCCAGATCGGCAACCCCGCCGCGCATGAGCTGATCCACCGCGCCGACCCGAGGCTGCGGCGGCTGGGGGCGGTGGTCTATACTGCGTTCCTCTTTGGCCACCATGTCTCGGCGCATCGGCTGGTGCATCATGCGCAGGTCGCCACGCCGGGCGATCCCAATTCGGCGCGCCGCGGCCAGGGGTTCTGGCGCTTTCTGCCGCGCGCCTGGATCGGCAGTTTCCGCGCGGGCCTTGCCGCCGAACGGGCGCTGGCCGCCCGCGCGCAGGGGCAGCGGCGCAATCCCTATGCGCTCTATGTCCTTGGCGCGCTGGCGATGCTGGCGGGGTCGGCGCTGTCCTTCGGGGTCTGGGGGGTGATGGCCCATCTGCTGTTGGCCGCCCATGCGCAATCCCAACTGCTGGTGTCGGACTATGTGCAGCATTACGGGCTGCGGCGGCAGAAACTGGCCGATGGCCGGTTCGAGCCCGTAGGTCCGCAGCACAGCTGGAACGCGGCGGGCTGGTATTCCGCCGCCATCACGCTGAACGCGCCGCTGCATTCCGACCACCACGCGCATCCGGCCCGGCCCTATCCGCAACTGGAGCTGCCCGCCGGGGCGCCGCTGTTGCCCGCGCCCTTGCCCGCGATGGCGGTGCTGGCGCTGGTGCCGCCGCTCTGGCGCCGGGTGATGGACCCGCGGCTGGAGCAAACGCTGTGCGGCGCCTCGGGGGTTCCTCTCGCGGCAACGTGAGGGCGCGGCGCTGGCCCTTTGGTTCGCAGTCTGGCACTGTGGCACCGTCCTGGTCTGGAGGTGTCGATGCGCGTTCTGTCCCTTGCCACGCTGGTGTTCAGCCTCGCCCTGCCGCTTGCCGCGCAAGAGGCCGGTCCAACCCCGCTGGATGCCGCCGGGTTTGACGCCTATACCCGCGGCCGCACGTTGAGCTATTCGATGCAGGGCGCGCCCTATGGCATCGAGGAATATCTGCCGAACCGCCGCGTGCGCTGGGCCTTTGTCGGGCAGGAATGCCAGACCGGGGTCTGGTATGAGCGCAACGGCAATATCTGCTTCCTCTACGACAACGAACCCACTGACGAGCAATGCTGGCGCTTCACCGAAAGCGAGGGCACGCTGCGCGGGGTGTTCCAGGGACCGGACGGGCCCTCGACCGAACTCTATGAGGTTCAGCAGAGCGACCAGCCGCTGACCTGCGCCGGGCCGGGGGTCGGGGTCTGATCGTCAGACCTTTGGCCAAGGTTGCAAAAGTGACAGCAACGCGGGGTCCAACCCCCGCCTGAGCCGCTGCAATGTCGGAAAACTGCCCGCAGCCATGCACCACAGCCACCAGCAGGGCGATCGTCCCTTTGCAGCCATCACCGTGATTGGCCCCGGCCAGCAGCGTCGTCGGGCCAGGCGCGTCCCCCACCACCACACACGGCGGGGTCATCACTGCCCCGCAGGCCGACTCATTGCGCGACTGCGGCAGGGGCAGGAACCCGTGGCGCCTGCCCGGTTCGGTCAGAAAAACCCTCGGGCAACCGGACGGGTGGGCCGATCATCGGGCATGGGACCCCCATGCCGCCACCCGCCGCCGATCAATCCCGCGCGCGGATGATCTTGGCGAAGGGCTCGAAGATTTCCGAATTGGCAGCGATCACATTGCCCGATTCCAGCACATCCTGCCCGTCGCGGATCGGCCCGGTGAAGCCGCCCGCCTCGCGCACCAGCAGCAGCCCGGCCGCCACATCCCAGGGCTTCAGCCCGCGCTCCCAGAACCCGTCGTACCGACCCGCCGCGACATAGGCCAGATCGAGCGCCGCCGCCCCCCAGCGCCGCACCCCGGCACAGGCCGGCATCAGCCGCGCCAGATCCTGCAAGGTGGCGGGCAAGGCCGGGCGCCCGCCAAAGGGCACGCCGGTGGCAAAGATGCACTCGATCATCGAGCGCCGCCCCGAAACCCGCAGCCGCGTCTCGTTCATGAAGGCGCCGAGGCCCTTTTCGGCGAAAAACATCTCGTCCTTGGCCGCGTCGAACACCACGGCGGCGACGATCTCGCCCTTGTGCTCCAGCGCGATGGAAATCGCCCAATGCGGCAGACCGTGCAGATAGTTCGTCGTGCCGTCCAGCGGATCGACGATCCAGCGGCGCGTCGGGTCGGTGCCCTCGGTCTCGCCGGTCTCTTCGCCCAGCCAGCCATAATTCGGCCGACCGTCCATCAGTTCTTCCTTCAGGACCCGTTCGGCCTCGCGGTCGGCCCGCGTGACAAAGTCGCCGGGGCCCTTCGAGGACACCTGCAGGTTCTCGACCTCGCGAAAATCCTTGACCAGCCCCCGCGCAGCCTTGCGCGCGGCCTTGATCATCAGGTTGAGATTGGCACTTCCCTGCATACGACCGGCTCCGTGGTGATTGGCCACGGCCATACGGGAAAGCAACCGGGATGAAAAGGGGAGCCGTGCCCTACGGCGCCTCCTGCCGCGCCCCGCTCCCCTTGCTTCCCCCCGCGCCAGCCACTAAAGACGGCGCGATACCACATGAGGAGCCGTCCGATGCCCGCAGCCCCCGCGCAGCCGCGCCCGACCGCCTGCCTCGTGCTTGCCGATGGCACCATCTTCTATGGCCACGGCTTTGGCGCCACCGGCGAGACGGTCGCCGAACTCTGCTTCAACACCGCGATGACCGGCTATCAGGAGATCATGACCGATCCCTCCTATGCCGGGCAGATCGTCACCTTCACCTTCCCGCATATCGGCAACACCGGCGTCACCGCCGAGGATGACGAGGCCACGCAGGCCGTCGCCGCCGGCATGGTGGTGAAATGGGATCCGACCGAACCCTCGAACTGGCGCGCCTCGGGCGATCTGGTGGCCTGGCTGACCCGGCAGGGCCGCATCGGCATCGGCGGGCTGGATACGCGGCGGCTGACCCGGGCGATCCGCCAGCAGGGCGCGCCGCATGTCGCGCTGGCGCATGATCCGTCGGGGAATTTCGATCTTGAACGTCTGCTGGCGATGGCGCGCGGCTGGAAGGGGCTGGTCGGCCTCGATCTGGCCAAGGATGTCACCTGCGCGCAAAGCTATCGCTGGAACGAGATGCGCTGGGCCTGGCCGCAGGGCTATGCGCCGATGACCGCGCCGCTGCACCGCGTCGTCGCCATCGACTACGGCGCGAAACGCAACATCCTGCGCTGCCTCGCCTCGGTCGGCTGCGATGTCACCGTGTTGCCCGCCAATGCCACGGCCGAGGACGTTCTGGCGCTGACCCCCGATGGCGTGTTCCTGTCGAACGGCCCCGGCGACCCGGCGGCGACCGGGGCCTATGCCGTGCCGATGATCCGCGGCGTGCTGGATGCCGACCTGCCGCTGTTCGGGATCTGCCTTGGCCATCAGATGCTTGCCCTCGCGCTGGGCGCCCGCACGGTCAAGATGAACCACGGCCACCACGGCGCCAACCACCCGGTCAAGGACATGGACACCGGCAAGGTCGAGATCACCTCGATGAACCACGGTTTCACCGTTGACAGCCAGACCCTGCCAAAGGGCGTGCTGGAAACCCATGTCTCGCTGTTCGACGGCTCGAACTGCGGCATCCGGATGGCCGACCGCCCGGTGTTCTCGGTGCAATACCACCCCGAGGCCAGCCCCGGCCCGCAGGACAGCTTCTATCTGTTCGAGCGATTCGCCGCCGCGATGGCCGCGCGCAAGGCCGCCTGAGGTCTGCACCCGGCCCGGGTGAACCGGGCAGGGTTTGTTTACCGATCTTAACCGCGCGTTAACCCGCGCCCCGCACTCTGACCCGGCAAGGCCGTGGGTGGGGGCGTCGGTGTTCGAGGCGGGGCAGAATCGGCAGGACTGGACCGGGGTCGAGGCCCCGGAGCTGCCTGCGCCCGACCTGCCCGACCCACCTGACCTCAATGCCCCCCCTGCCCTCCATGCCCTGCCCGCCCCCCCGGCGCGGGTGCCGCTGGGCACCCTGCTGATTCGCAGCGGCGCGATTCGCCCGGCCGACCTGCGGCACGCGCTGGATCTGCAGACCCGCCAGCAGTCGCGGCTGGGCGATATCCTGCGCGTGCATGGTCTGGCCAGCGACGCCGCGGTCAAGACCGCGCTGGCCGAACAATTCGGCACCGTGCTGATCGACACCGCCGCCACCCGCCCGGATCCCCGGCTGATCGACCGCATGGGGCCGCGGCGCTGCCTGCGAATCGGTTGCCTGCCGTGGTCGCGCGCCGGGGCCTGCACGCTGGTCGCCTGCGCGCAGCCCGACGCGTTCGAATCGCACCGCGCCGAGCTCGAGGCCGCCTTGGGCCCGGTGGTCATGGCGGTGATCGGCGAGGACGAGATGCAGGCCGCGCTGATGGACTCGCGCCGCTCGACCCTGCGCCTGATGGCGGAAACCTGCGTCAGCGCGGCGGAAAGCTGCCGCAACTGGGACGCGCCGCGCTTCAGCCGTCAGGCCGGGGTGGCGCTGCTGGCGGTGCTGGCGGTCGGCCTCGTCGCGCCGATGCTGGCGTTTCTGGCGCTGTTCGGGCTGGTGACGCTGTTTCTGGTGCTGGGCAACGCGATGAAAATCGCCGCCACCATCGCCCAGTTGCGCGCCCCTCGCGGCCGCCCCGCCGCCAACCCGGCTGATGTCGTGGCGCTGGCCGACTATCGCAAACCCGTCGTCTCGATCATGGTTGCGCTCTATCACGAACCCGATATCGCGCCGCGTCTGGTGCGGCGGCTGGGCGCGCTGACCTATCCGCGCGACTTGCTCGACATCATGCTGGTCGTCGAAGAGGACGACCAGATCACCCGCGAGGCGCTGGCCCGCGCCGACCTGCCGCACTGGATGCGGGTGATCCCGGTGCCCGATTCGGCGCTGCGCACCAAACCGCGCGCGCTGAACTATGCGCTCAACTTTGCCCGCGGTGCCGTGGTCGGCGTCTATGACGCCGAAGACGCCCCGGCCGCCGACCAACTGCTGCGCGTCGTCGACCGCTTTGCCGAGGCCGGGCCGGATCTGGCCTGCATTCAGGGCGTGCTCGATTTCTACAACCCGCGCACCAACTGGCTGAGCCGCTGCTTCACCATCGAATACGCCGCGTGGTTCCGGCTGATCCTGCCCGGCCTTGCCCGGCTGAAACTGGTGGTGCCGCTGGGCGGCACCACGCTGTTCTTTCGCCGGGCGATTCTGGAGGAGCTCGGCGGCTGGGACGCCCACAACGTCACCGAGGACGCCGATCTGGGCCTCAGACTGGCACGCCACGGCTATCGCACCGAACTGATGGACACCGTGACGATGGAAGAGGCCAATTGCCGCGGCTGGCCCTGGATCAAGCAACGCTCACGCTGGCTCAAGGGCTATGCGATCACCTATGCCGTGCACATGCGCGACCCGGTGCTGCTGTGGCGGCAACTGGGGACCTGGCGCTTTGCCGGGGTGCAGGTGCTGTATCTGGGGACGCTGGTGCAGTTCCTGCTGGCGCCGATCCTGTGGAGCTTCTGGCTGATGGCCTTTGGTCTGGGCCACCCGATCACCGAGGCGCTGCCCGGCTGGGCGCTGACCGGGGTGGCGCTGGTGTTTCTGGTCTCCGAGGTGGCGGGGCTGGCGATCAACCTCTCGGCGCTGCGGCTGGCGCGGCACCGGTTCCTGCGGGTCTGGGCCTTGACGCTGCACGCCTATTTCCCGCTGGCCGCCGTGGCGGCGTGGAAGGGCTGCTGGGAATTGCTGGTCAGCCCGTTCTACTGGGACAAGACCACGCATGGGCTGCACGACAAAGGGCAGAGCTGAGGTCTGGCCGGGTCAGGGGGGCATTCTGCCCCCCTCGGCCTGCGGCCTCACCCCCCTGAGGATATTTAGGGAGCAAAGAGGGGGCGGTTTTCGGGGGGCTCAGAGCGGTTTTTGCCGCCGCCGGTCGCCCGATTCCAGTTTGAGCCGGGTCTCGAAGGCCTTGGAGATATGATCGCGCAGCGCCTTGTCGGCGGCTTCGCCGTCACCGCGGGCGATGGCATCGACCATCGCCTCATGTTCGTCGAGCGCGGTGCGGCCGCGGCCCTCGGCCTCGAGCGAGGTGGTGGCGAGCAGTGCCATCGAGCGGTGCACGAGATCGAGTTGCTGGATCAGGAAGCGGTTGTGCGAGGCGAGGTGGATCTGCTTGTGAAAGCGCTTGTTGGCGCGGCTGAGGGCGCGCGGGTCGCTGACCAGCGCCTGATCCTGCGCCACCATGTCGCGCAGCACGCGGACCTCCTCGACCGAGGCATGTTTGGCCGCC
>CALESR010000205.1 GCA_937907485.1 uncultured Paracoccaceae bacterium
CTTCAGGCGCTGCTGGGCGGCCAGATCGATACCGAGCGCGTGACGGCCCAGCAATTGCCGATGCTACAGGCCAATCCGCGCCTGCGTGTCGATGAAGTGCCGACCGGCAACTGGCGCGGCATCGTGTTCCGCACCGATGTCGCCCCCTTCAACGATCCGCGTGTGCGCATGGCGCTGCGGCTGGCGGCTGATCGCGAGGAACTGGTGCAACTGGTTCTGGGCGGCTTTGGGGTTGTCAGTTGCGACAACCCGGTCAGTCCGAATGACCAGTACCGCGCCGAAATGTCCTGCCCGCAAGACATCCCGCGCGCCCGTGCGCTGCTGGCCGAAGCCGGATTTGCCGACGGGATTGATGTCGATGTCTATGTCTCGACCATCGAATCCACTTGGCCCGCGATGGTCGAGGCCTATCAGGCCCAGGCCGCCGAGGCCGGCATCCGGGTGAACATCATTCAGGTGCCGTCGGACGGCTTCTGGTCCGAGGTCTGGATGCGTCGCGATGCCGTCGTGACACGCTGGAACGACCGCCCGGCGGATCAGGTGCTGCACGAGGTCTATCTGGGTGGCGCTCAGTGGAACGAGAGCTACTACAACGACCCCGGTTTTGACGGACTGCTCGCCTCGGCCCGGCGCGAACTGGATTTCGACGCCCGCCGCGCGCTTTATGTCCAGGCGCAGGAGCACCTGTGGGAAACCGCCGGCACCCTGATCCCCTATCACGTGACCATCCACATCGGATCCAGCAGCCGGGTTCAAAATCTGGACGCGGTCGAGGCCCATGCTGTGCGCTGGCACCGGGTCACCGTCACCGAATGACCACCGCTGGCTGACAAGAACCCTGTCGGTGCCCGGCGAATGCCCGGGCACCGATGGCCGACCGGAGACCCCCCCATGCTGCGCATGCTGTTCCGCCGCCTTGCACTGGGCGGGCTGACCGTCTTTCTTGTGTCGGTGATCATTTTCGCCGGGGTCGAGATGCTGCCCGGCGATGCCTGCACTGCCTACCTCGAGCGCGAGGCGCAGGGGCAACGGCTTGAAAATTGCCGCCGCGACTTTGGGCTCGATCAGCCAGCGCATGCGCGCTATCTGGACTGGGCTTCGGGTGCGATCCAAGGGGACTTTGGCTCGAACGTCGCCGGGACCCGGGACATCGCCACGCTGGTCGGCGACCGGCTGAAGAATTCGCTGATGCTGGGCGGGCTGTCGATGCTGGTGGGCGTGCCGCTGGCGCTGGTGCTGGGCGTGATTGCCGGTCTGACCCGCGACAGGCTGCCGGATCTGACCATCTCGACACTGGCGATCTTTGCCATGACCATTCCCGAATTCGTCACCGCCACAGTGCTGATCCTGGTCTTTTCGATCTGGCTCAATTGGGTGCCCGGCATCGTGCTGACCGGCGCATCGGCCCCGGCGCTGGACTATTTCCCCGAAATCCTGTTGCCAATGGCCGTGTTCACGCTGGTCATGTGCGCCCATATCCTGCGCACAGTGCGCTCGTCGGTGATCGAGGTTCTGGGCTCAGATTATGTGCAGATGGCCACGCTCAAAGGCGTGCCGCGCGGCCAGATCGTTCGCCGACATGTGCTGCCCAATGCGCTGCTGCCGGTCATCAACGTGGTGGCGCTGACCGTGGCCTGGCTGCTGGGCGGGGTGGTGGTGATCGAAACCGTGTTCAACTTTCCTGGGCTCGGGCGGCTGATGGTGGAATCGATCGCGATGCGCGACCTGCCGACCGTGCAAGCCATCGCGCTCATCGTGGCAACGATCTACGTGGGCGTGAACCTGACCGCCGACATGCTGACGATGCTGGCCAATCCTCGCCTGCGCACGCTCCACACGAGGCGGCCATGACGGATGCGGCACCCTCTGCCCGCCACCCGGGCGCGGCCCTGCGGATGTTGGCGATCTTGCGCGATCTGGTGCGTCGACCTTCGGGTGCCGTCGGGCTGACGCTGGTGCTGGGCCACGCGCTGCTGGCGCTTTTGTCGCCTTGGCTGGTGCCCCATGACGTGACCGCCGTCAGCGCCCTGTCGATGCTGGGCCAGCCCGACGCGCTGCATTGGCTGGGCACCGATCATCTGGGCCGCGACATCTTTTCGCGCGTCCTCATGGGTGGGCGCGAGGCAATCTGGATCACCGGCATTGCAACACCGCTGGCGGTGATGTGGGGCGGGCTGGTCGGCATCTGGTTCGGACTGGTCGGTGGACGCACCGATGACGTGCTGATGCGGATCGTCGATGCCTTTCTGGCGCTGCCCTGGATCCTGAAGATGCTGGTCCTGATCGTGACCTTCGGCACCGGCGATCTGGTGCTGATCCCGACGCTGGCGTTTTTCTACGGTATCCCGGTCATCCGTATTGCCCGCGCGGCCACGCACGACGTCGTTGCGCGCGACTATGTGCAGGCGGCGCGCGCGCGCGGGCACCGGCGGCTGGATATCATCGTGCGCGAGCTTCTGCCCAATGTGCGCGACGCACTGCTGGTCGAGGGGGCGATGCGCTGGTCATGGATGCTGCTGGCGTTCTCGTCGCTGTCGTTCCTGGGTTTTGGCGTTTCACCGCCGACGCCAGACTGGGGGCTGATGATCGCCGATGCGCGCGGCTTCATGTCCTTTGCCCCCTGGGGCGTGCTGGGCCCGGTGATAGCCCTGTCATCGCTGATCATCGGCATCAACCTGACCGCCGATGCGCTGGCCCGCACGTTGGGCATCGACCGCGCGCAGAAGGCACCCGTATGAGCAGCACCGGCATCCTTGACATCCGCGACCTGACCGTCGGCTTCACCGGGCGAGATGGACGTGGTCGTGCCGTTTTGCGCAACGTCGACATGCAGGTGTCCCCGGGCGAGAGCCTGGGCCTGGTCGGCGAAAGCGGCTCGGGCAAGAGCACGCTGGCCTTGGCCGCGATGGGTTATTTCAAGCGTGGGCTGCGGGTAATGGGCGGTTCGGTGCGGTTCGAAGGGCAAGATTTGCTGGCCTTGCCACCGACGGCGCTGCAGGCGATCCGGGGCCACGCGTTGGCGCTGATCCCGCAGAACTCTGGCCAGGCGTTGACCCCGTCCATGCGCATTGGCGCGCAACTGGACGAGGCGCTGCGCCTGCATTCCCCCCTCGCCGCCGAGCGCAGGGCAGCGCGTGTTGTCGAACTGCTGGAGCAGGTGCGCCTGCCCGAACCGCAATCGATGGCGCGGCGCTATCCGCATGAATTGTCCGGGGGCCAGCAACAGCGCGCCGCCATCGCCATGGCGCTGGCGGGCGAACCGCGTGCCCTGCTGCTGGACGAACCCACGACCGGGCTGGACGTGACGACGCAGGCGCATGTGCTGGAATTGCTGCGTGACCTCGCGCGGGAACGGGGCATGGCGATGGTCTACGTCAGCCACGATCTGGGCGCCATCGCGCGGGTCTGCGACCGCGTCACCGTAATGTACGCGGGCGAGGTGGTCCAATCGGGTCCGGTGCGGGCAGCACTGCGCGACCCGGCGCATCCCTATGCGCGCGGGTTGCTGGCCTCGATCCCGCGGCTGCATGATACCGGGCTGCCGCGCGCGCTGGACGGCCGCCCTCCTGCCCCCGGCGAAACCGGCGCCGCCTGTGCCTTTGCGCCGCGCTGCATGCTGGCCGAACCGCGCTGCATCGCCGCCCGGCCGGCGCTGCAGCCGGATGGCTCGGGCGGGTTGGTGCGCTGCTTGCGGGCCGACGAAACGGATGTGCGCCCGGTCATTGCCGCGGCCGCCCCCCGCGAACGCGCAGCCCTGACCGACGAGGCCGCGTTGACGATCGACGATCTCGCGATCCGCTATCGCCAAACGGGGCTGGTGGCGCGGCTGATGGGTCAGGACCCCGGTCCCGCCACTGTGTCCGATGTCACCTTGACCCTGCGGCGCGGTGAAACGCTGGGACTGGTGGGCGAGAGCGGCTCGGGGAAATCCACGATCCTCAAATCGCTGGCCGGTCTGCTGGCGCCAGCCCGGGGCCGGATCACGGTGGCGGGTGGTGTGGCGCTGCCCGGCGCGGTCGAAACGCGCAGTCCGGACCAATTGCGCCGCGTCCAGTTGATCTTTCAGAACCCCGACGACAGCCTGAACCCCCGCCACACCATCGGCGACATCCTCGCCCAGCCCCTGCGGCTGTATTTCGGGCTGGAGGGCGAGGCTCTGCGGGCGCGGTCGGCCGAGCTTCTGGAACGCGTCCGGCTGGGCGCACATTATCTTGACCGCCTGCCCAGTCAGTTGTCGGGCGGTGAAAAACAGCGGGTCGCCATCGCGCGCGCCTTTGCCGCCCGGCCCGATCTGGTGCTGTGCGACGAGGTGACCTCGGCGCTGGATGTGTCGGTTCAGGCGGCGGTGCTGGACCTTCTGGACGAATTGCGCGCTGAAAACGGCACCAGCTTTGTCTTCGTCAGCCACGATCTGGCGGTGGTGCGCGCGTTGTCGGACAGGGTGGCGGTGCTGTATCTGGGTCGCCTGTGCGAGATCGGGCCTGCCGAAGCGTTGTTCGCGAACCCGGCGCATCCCTATACCGAGGTGCTTCTGGGCGCCGTTCTGGAGCCTGATCCGGACACCGCGCCAGTCCTTTTGGCCCGCGATGTGACCGAAGGCGCCCCGCCAGCGCGCGGGTGCCCTTTCCAGCGCCGCTGCCCGCGCAAGCCTGGTTCGATCTGCGAAACAGATCAGCCCCCTGTGCAGGATCTGGGCAACGGCCATGTCCTGAGCTGCCACATCCCCGTCCAAACCGGAGCCCTTCAATGACCCCGCGGATTGCCATCATCGGAACCGGAGCGATGGGGTCTGTCTATGCCGCCCACATGGCCGAGGCAGGTTATACCGTCCACGCTGTCGATCCCTGGGCAGCGCATGTCGAGGCGATCAATTCACTGGGTTTGCGGATCGAGGGGCCAAAGGGCGACCGCGTCGTGCGGAACATCCGCGCGGCGACCGATATCGCCGCCCTACCGCCCTGTGACCTCTATGTCATCGCCACCAAGGCCTCAGGCGTCGCCGATGCCGCAAAGGCACTGGCACAGGTGATGCCGCCCGAGGCCCTGGTGCTGACCATCCAGAATGGGCTGGGTGCGGGGGAAAGGATTGCCGCGCATCTGCCCGTCGGGCAGGTGATGCTGGGGGTGGCTGATGGGTTCGGCGCTTCGATGCGCGGACCGGGTCATGCCCACCACAACGCGATGAAGCTGATCCGCCTGGGCGAGATGCCAGGCGGAATGACGGATCGGCTGCGCGCGCTGGAAGCGTTGTGGGCGGGCGCCGGCTTCACCGCCCGCGCGTTCGAGGATATCAACCTGCTGATCTGGGAGAAATTCCTGTGCAATGTCGCGTCGGCGGCGCCCTGCACGCTGTTCGACTGCACTGTCGGCACCCTGCGCCAGACGCCCGAATGGTGGGACGTGGCGGTCTCGTGCGCGCGGGAGGCCTTTGCGGTGGGCCGCGCCGAGGGCATCCGCTTTGCCTTTGATGATCCGGTCGAGCATGTCAGCGACTTTCTTGCCCTGATGCCCGATGCCAGCCCATCGATGCGTCTGGACCACCTGGCGCGGCGACCGTCCGAGATCGACGCGATCAACGGCATGGTGCCGCTGGTTGGTGCCCGACACGGGATCGCGGCGCCGGTGAATGCCGCGCTCAGCGCGCTGGTGCGCGGCGCCGAGGCACGCTTTGCGCCTGGCAATCCGACAGGTGACGCCAATGGGCGCTGATCCCTCCGCCGA
>CALESR010000206.1 GCA_937907485.1 uncultured Paracoccaceae bacterium
GTGGGTCGCCCCGGCGGAGTTACAGTCCGCTGCCGCACCTTGCAGCTCGTCACCCATTGGGGCGCGGAATACCGAAGCGGGCTGGCGGCGTCAAGTGCACAAAAACACCGCGACTCCCCCGTGGTCGCGTGTCGCAAGACGCGTCTTTGCGGCACGATGACCCGGCACGGGTGCTTGCGCGCTGGGCGGTTTCGGCGCATCACGGCGCTTTGTTGGGGGCAGCGATGAAAAAACCGGATTGGGTGATCGACAAGGAACGCGCCAAGCGCGCGGCGGCGGCGGAAACGCTGTGGCTCTTCGGCCTGCACGCGGTGCGCGACGCGCTGATGAACCCGGCGCGGGTGAAACTGCGCCTGCTGGTGACCCGCAATGCCGCCGACAAGCTGGCCGACGCCATCGCCGCCTCAGGCATGGAGCCCGAGATCGAGGACGCGCGGGTCTTTTCCGCCCCGCTGGCGCCCGATTCGGTGCATCAGGGCGCGGCTCTGGAGGTCAAGCCGCTGGACTGGGGCAAGTTCGAGGAGGTCTGCATCTCCGGCAAGGGCGCGCCCCTCGTGGTGCTGCTGGACCGGGTGACCGACCCGCACAACGTCGGCGCGGTGCTGCGCTCGGCCGAGGTCTTCGGCGCCCGCGCGGTGATCGCGCCCAAACACCATTCGGCGCCCGAAACCGGCGCCTTGGCCAAAACCGCCTCGGGCGCGCTGGAACGCCAACCCTATCTGCGGGTGATGAACCTCGCCGATGCGATGGACTCGCTGCGCCGCATGGGCTTTGTGCTGCTGGGCCTTGATGGCGAGGCGCCGCTGACGCTGGCCGAGGGCATCGCGCAGGCGGGCAAGAAGCCGATCGCGCTGGTGATGGGGGCCGAAGGGCCGGGGCTGCGCGAAAAGACCCGCGAAACCTGCGATGCGCTGGTGCGGGTCGAGGCGGGCGGCGAGTTCGGCAGCCTGAACGTGTCGAACGCGGCGGCAGTTGCGCTTTATGCGGCGACGGTCGGGCGCTGAGGCGGGGAATCGCTCACGCCGGTTCACGAAACCGCGAAGCCCCTTCTACTGCGGGAAATCACCCCCATATTGATGACAGAAGCGCGGGCCGGAACGTTCGTGTTTCCTCCACTGTCCCTCGTTCCCACCTTGCGCCCGGCATCGCCCGGGCGCTTTTTCTTGGGCCTTGCGGGCCTTCACCGGGCGCGATTAGACAGGAACCGTCTCAACCCCGGCGGCCCGATGACCCATCAAAGCTTTGAAACGCCTGCGGCCTTTGGCGCGTGGCTGGCCGCCAACCACGCGACGGCGCCTGAACTCTGGGTGCGGATCTATAAAAAGGCGTCCGGCGTCGCCTCGGTGACCTGGCAGGACTGCGTTGTCGAGGCGCTGGCCTGGGGCTGGATCGACAGCCAGAAACGCTCGCTCGACGATCTGTCCTTCGTGCAGCGGTTTTGCCCGCGCAGGCCGCGCTCGACCTGGTCGCAGATCAATCGCGGGCATGTCGAACGCCTGATCGCCGAGGGTCGGATGAGGCCTGCCGGGCTGGCGCATGTCGATGCGGCCAAGGCCGACGGCCGCTGGGACGCGGCCTATGCCGGGCAGGCAGACCTGACGATTCCCGCCGATTTTCTGGCGGCGCTGGCCGATCATCCGGCGGCGGCGGCCTTCTTTGCCACGCTGGACCGCAAGAACCTGTTTCCGATCTATCACCGCCTGCAGACCGCCGTGCGCCCCGAAACCCGCGAACGGCGCCTGCAGCAAATCCTTGCACAGCTTGCCCGCGGCGAGCGGTTTCATTGACCGCATCGCCCCTTGTCCCGCCAGCGCACCCCGCGCAAGATTTCGCCAGCCGCACAGGAAAGCCCGCCATGACCCAGCCCGATGATGACACCCTGCGCCAGATCCTGAAGTCGCTCAAGGTGGTGGCCGTGGTCGGCGTGTCGCCCAATCCGGTGCGGCCCAGCTATTTCGTTGCGCGTTATCTGGGGCTCAAGGGGATGCGGGTGGTCCCGGTCAATCCCGGCCACGCGGGCGAGGTGCTGTTTGGCGAAACCGTGGTGGCCGATGTCACCGGCCTGCCGCAGGACGTCGATACGCTCGACATCTTCCGCAGGTCCGAACACGTCGCGCCCATCGTGCGGGCGGCGCTCGATCACCTGCCAGGGCTGCGCACGGTCTGGCTGCAGATCGGCGTGGTCAGCGACGAGGCGCGGGCCCTGTGCGAGGCGCGCGGCGTCGCCTTTGTTCAGGACCGCTGCCCAAAGATCGAATATCAGCGGTTGTTCGGCGAGTTGCGGATGGGCGGCTTCAACACCGGGGTGATTTCGTCAAAGCTGTGACGGGTGGTGCGTGCAAGCACGCACCCTACGGCGACGAAACCGTGGGACAAGTCTTGCCAAATCCTTAACGTCGCCTGTAACCCATTGAAATAAAACGGTCCTGAAAATGTCCCATGCGTGGGACACGCCCAGGGGACGGTCAGGCCAGCAGGGTCTCCATCAGCAGGCTGTGCGGGTCGGTCAGCTCGTCGATGACGTCGAAATGGTGCTTTCCGGGCGCGACATGCCACGGACAGGACCAGTTTTCCGACAGCAACCGCGCCTGCCACAGGAACGCCGGTCGCTCCTGCCCGCCGACCCAGACGACGCACTCCACCCCCTCGCGGCGCGTCAGCAGGGCGGGCGATTCCGCGGCGGCCTCGGCCGGATCCAGATGCAGGGTCGCGTTCATCCCGGTCTGCATCAGCGGGCGCAGATCGGACAGCGGCGAGATCGGCACCACCCGGCGCAGACGGTCCGCCCAGCCCGGCGCGCGGTCGGTGCAGGCCATGCGGGCCGACAGATGCCCGCCCGCCGAATGCCCGGTCACCACGATCGGCCCGCCCACCAGCGCGGCGGCAGCGGTGATCGCGGCCTCCACCTCGCCCGTCATGGCGGCGATTCGGGCGGCGGGCGCCAAAGTGTAGCCCGGCAACGCCACCGCCCACCCCCGCGCCAACGCCCCGGCCGCCAGATGCGACCAGTTCGACGGATCAAAGGCCATCCAGTAGCCGCCGTGAATGAACACCAGCAACCCCTGCGGCGGGCCTTCGGGCTGGAACAGGTCGAAAACCTGCCGCTCACCGGGTCCATACCGCAGACCGATGCGCGCGCGCGGGCCCAATTCTTCGCGCAAGGCCCTCGACAATCCTGCCCAACGCGGGGGATAGTCGGCAGCGCCCGCGATGAAATCGCCGTTGGCGTAGTCACGGCTCAAGTCTTTGTCCATTCCGAGGGCCACCGCTTGCAATGTTGAGTCATCAGTGAATGGACGCCACCCGGCCGGAAAACCGGCCAACCGACGATGAGGTTACCATGCTCGACCAACCTACCGATCTTCGCGCACTTCTCAAGGACCCCTCGCTGTTTGAAACCCGCGCCTTCGTCGCGGGCGAATGGGTGAATGCCGACGATGGCAAGACCTTTGGCGTGACGAACCCGGCACGCGGCGATGTGATCGCCCAGGTGGCCGACCTGACCCGCACCGAGGTTGCCCGCGCGATTGCCGCCGCCGAGGCCGCGATGGTCGAATGGAAGGCCCGCACCGGCAAGGAACGCGCGGCGGTGCTGCGCAAATGGTATGAACTGATGGTGGCCAATGCCGACGATCTGGCGGTGATCCTGACCGCCGAGATGGGCAAGCCGCTGGCCGAGGCGCGCGGCGAGGTCCTCTATGGCGCGTCCTTTGTCGAATGGTTCGGCGAAGAGGCCAAGCGGATCTATGGCGAGACGATCCCCGGCCACCTGCGCGACAAACGCATCACCGTGCTGAAACAGCCGGTGGGCGTGGTGGGGTCGATCACGCCGTGGAATTTCCCCAATGCGATGATCGCCCGCAAGGTGGCACCCGCACTGGCCGCCGGCTGTGGCTTTGTCGCCCGGCCCGCCGCCGAAACCCCGCTGTCGGCGCTGTCGATGGCGGTGCTTGCCGAACGCGCAGGTGTGCCGAAGGGGCTGTTCTCGGTCGTCACCTCGTCGCGCTCGTCCGATGTCGGCAAGGAGTTCTGCGAGAACCCCGCCGTGCGCAAGCTGACCTTCACCGGATCGACCGAGGTGGGCCGCATCCTGCTGAAACAGGCGGCGGATCAGGTGATGAAATGCTCGATGGAACTGGGCGGCAACGCCCCCTTCATCGTGTTCGACGACGCCGATCTGGATGCGGCCGTCGAGGGCGCGATGATGTCCAAGTTCCGCAACAACGGCCAGACCTGCGTTTGCGCCAACCGGATCTATGTGCAGGCCGGGGTCTATGACGCCTTTGCGCAAAAGCTGCGCACGGCGGTGGAAAAGCTGAATGTGGGTGACGGGCTGGTGGGCGGCGTGACGACCGGGCCGCTCATCAACGCCAAGGCGGTGGACAAGGTGCAAGAGCATATCCAGGACGTGCTGGACCACGGCGGGGCGCTGCTGACCGGGGGCAAACCGCATGCGCTGGGCGGCACGTTCTTTCAGCCGACTGTGGTGACCGGGGTGACGCAGGGCATGAAGGTGGCGCAGGAAGAAACCTTTGGCCCATTGGCGCCGCTGTTCAAGTTCGAGACCGAGGCCGAGGCGATCCACTATGCCAATGACACGATCTTTGGTCTGGCGTGTTATTTCTATGCGCAGAATGTCGGCCGCGTGACCCGGGTGCAGGAAGCGCTGGAATACGGCATCGTCGGGGTGAACACCGGGATCATCAGCACCGAGGTCGCACCGTTTGGCGGGGTCAAGCAATCGGGGCTGGGCCGCGAAGGCAGCCGCCATGGGATCGAGGATTTTCTGGAGCTGAAGTATATCTGCCTGAGCATCTGAGGGACCTCGCCCTTGGCGGTCGGCCCTTGCGGGTCGGTCTTCGAGGGCGACCCGGCGCGGCGCGATGGGGGCGGCTATCAGTCAATCGGCCCCGTTTGCGCCGCCCTCATCTTGGCTCAGGTCCTCACCTTGCACCGCTGGCGGCGGTCAGCGCGTGTCTGGCAAGGGACTCATAGAGCGGCAAAGCCTCGTCCGCGAGCCGGGCATAGGCTGGGGGCAGGTCGGGCAGGGGGCCTTCGGCGGTGTCGAACCCGGTCGAGGCATGCACGGCGGGATACCAATGTGCGGCCCAGACGCCGTCAAAGGCCTTTGGCCCGGCAGGCCAGTGCAGCATGCGCGGCGTAAAGGGGATGTCCAGTGCCGCGCAGAGCGCGCGCAGCATGGGTTCCGGCGTGGCGCGGATCGCGGCCGAGTCGATCACTGGCGGGGCCGTCCCCGTCATCTGCGCGATGTCGTCAAAGAGACGCGCCTGCGCGGCAAAGCCGAGGTCCGCAGCGGTCGGGGCCTCGCGCTTGGCGGCATACGAGGCGATTACCCGCGCCGGGTGCCGGATCAGAAAGGCATGGCGGCATTGGCCAAACCAGTCGCGCGGCATCTGCGGCAGCATGTGGTGGACCATGTGTTTCTGATACCAGATCGGCGCGCCCCCCGGTGCCGGTCCGGTCAGACGCACCTGCGCGGGGTCCGCGGGTTGCGAGGCCAGCACCTGATCACGCATCGGATGGGCAAGGCCGGTGAGTGCCAGATAGGCGGCATAGAAGGGCTCGTCGCTGGCGTCGCAATCGCCCCGAGCGGCAAAGGCATACATCATCGCGGTGGACAGGTTGCGCGGGCCGGACCACATGGCAATTCGGACGGTCATTTCCGGGCTTTCAGGACGTGGCGAGGCCGAGCAGGATCTGCGCCAGCGCCTTGGGTTGGGTCAGTTGCGGGACATGGCCGCAGTCCAGTGTGAAACTCGCTTCGCAGGGAGTCGCTGCGACCATCGCGGCCTGAAGGGTGGGCGAAACGACCTGATCCTGCGTGCAAAAGACATAGGCGCGCGGCACCGAGGCAAAGCCAGGACCGATCACGGCCTTGTCGGTCTGCGCCTTGTTGGGCTGCGGGCACATGGCCTGCATCGCGGCGGCGGCGGCGCGGGGTGTGGCATCGGGGAACAGCGCCCCGGCGGCGTCCGGGTCCAGCACGGTGGTGCCGGGCACCGGGCCGGGGCGGACGGCGGATTGCACGCCCTTGGCCTCTTGCTGGCGGATCAGGTCGAGCAGGCTTTGCCCGTCGCGTGGCAGCAGCGCCGCGACAAAGACGCAGGCCGTGACATGGCGCGGCTGGCGGGCGGCGATCTGGGCCGCGACGAGTCCGCCCATCGAATGCCCGACCAGCAGCGCGGGCGGTCCGTCCAGCAGCACCGATTCGCCATACGCGACATACTCGGCCTGACCGATGGTGCCCGAGGGAGTGGCCCCCGGCCCGTGCCCCGGCAGGTCGATCGCCAGCACCTGATGCCCCGCCGCCCGCAGGATCGGCACGACCAGTGCCCAGCTCTGCGCATTGCTCCAGGCGCCGTGGATCAGGATGATGCGTGCCATGGGGCCCCTCTGTTTTGGCGCATCCTGCACCGGGGCGGCGGCAGGCTCAAGCGATCTCGGCCAGCACCCGTTTGGCGATCCGCGCGGCGGCCAGCGCCCGCGGCGCACCGGCATAGACCGCGACATGGCGCAGCACCTCCAGCACATCCGACGGCGTGGCGCCGGTGCGGGCGGTGGCGCCCAGATGGACCTCGAATTCCTCGAGATTGCCCAAGCCCGCCAGCAGCGCCAACACCAGCATCGAGCGTTCGCGCAGCGCGATGGCGTCCGAGGACCAGACATGCCCCCAGGCGGCCTCGGTCACCAGCTGCTGCAGGGGCGCATCCCAGCCCGTGCCATCGCCCAGCGAGCGATCGACATGCGCGTCACCCAGCACCTTGCGGCGCATCCTCTGGCCTTCGTCGAACCTGTCGCTCATGCGCACCTCAATAGGGCAGACCCACATAATTGCGGGCCATGGTGATCTGGGCGCTGTCCATGCTTTCCAGTTGCAGCAATTCCGCTTCCTGGATTTTCTGGTCAAACTCGGTCTGGCCGGGGAAGGGATGCAACAGGGTGGTCATCCACCACGAAAACCGCATCGCCCCCCAGATGCGTTTCAGCGCCCGCGTGCCGTAAAGATCCAGCGCCGCCGCATCGCCGTCAAGCACCGCCGCGCGCAGGGCCTCAAACAGGTAATGCACATCCGAGGCCGCGAGGTTCAGCCCCTTGGCGCCGGTCGGCGGCACGATATGCGCGGCGTCGCCGACCAGAAACAGCCGACCCCAGCGCATCGGTTCGATCACGAACGAGCGCAGCGGTGCAATGGATTTCTCGATCGTCGGCCCGGTTTCCATCGCGTCCGAGACTTGCGGCGGCAGGCGACGGCGGAGTTCATCCCAAAACGCCTGATCCGACCATTGGTCCACCGTGTCGGTCAGCGGCACCTGGATGTAATAGCGGCTCAGGCTTTCATTGCGCATCGACGCCAGCGCAAAGCCGCGCGGGTGATTGGCATAGACCAGTTCCTCGGCGGCGGGCGCGGTGCGCGACAGCACGCCCAGCCAGCCAAAGGGATAGACCCGTTCGAACTCGGTGCGCAGGGTGGCGGGGATCGTCGGGCGGCTGACGCCGTGAAAACCGTCACATCCGGCGATATAGTCGCAATCGAGGCGATGGGTCTGGCCGTCCTTGTCCCAGGTCACATGCGGATGCGCGCCGGTCACGTCATGCAGTTGCACATTCGCGGCCTCATGCACGATCACCGCGCCAAGGGCATCCTGCGCCGAATAGAGGTCATGCGTCACCTCGGTCTGGCCGTAGACCAGCACCGACTGGCCGACCCGCTCCTTGAAATTGACGCGGAACATGCCGTGCACGGTGCTCAGGTTGGTGCCGTCATGGACATGCGCCTCGCGGTCCATCCGGGTGCCTGCCCCAGCGCGGCGCAGCAGGTCGGCGCAGCCTTGTTCCAGCACGCCCGCCCGGATGCGCGCCAGCACATAGTCGCGCGTCTGGCGTTCGATCACCACAGTGGCAATCCCCGCCTTCATCAGCAGTTGCGACAGCATCAGCCCCGAAGGGCCGCCGCCGATGATGGCTACCTGTGTGCGCATGGAGTCCTCCTGTTGCCGGCAATGATAGATTGCAGATGCAGCTTTTACAGGGACACGCCGCGCAGGAACCTGGACGAATCGCACATCGCATGACGCTGCGGCGTGGCCTCTTGCCCATGCGGGGCCATGCGTTACCTTGTCACCACCCTTGGAGGAGGCGCCGATGACCCAACCCACCACCACCCTTGCCCTCGCCCTGCGTGACGGCGGCTATGCCAAGGCGCCGACGCCGCAGGTGCCAGTCGATCTGGCTGCCCATCTGGATCTGCGCGAGGTCGCGCTGCCCGCATTGGCGCCGGGGCAGGTTCTGGTGCAGGTGATCGCCAGCCCGGTCAACCCGTCGGACCTGTTCTTTGTTCAGGGTGGTTATGGTCAGCCCAGGGTGCAGGGACAGGCGGCTGGCTTCGAGGGGGCGGGCCGGGTGATCGCGGGCAACGGCGCGCTGGCCGAGGCGCTGGTGGGCAATCGTGTGGCGTTTCTGGGCACCGTCACCGGCACATGGGCGCAGCATGCGGTCAGTGACGCGGCGCTGTGCATCCCGCTGGCGGATGCGGTCAGCGACACCGATGGGGCGGCGCTGATCGTCAACCCGTTGACCGCCGTTGCGCTGCTGGAACGGGTGCGCGAGGCCAAAAGCGCAGCCGTCATCATCAACGCTGCGGGCTCGCAGCTGGGGCGGTTGATGCTGGGGCTGGCGCGCGATCTGGGGCTGGTGGCGCTGGCGGTGATCCGCCGCCCGGGCGACGAGGACGCGCTGCGCGCGCTGGGCGCGGCCGAGGTTCTGGTCAGCAGCGATCCCGCATTTCGGGCTGCCGCTGCCGCCGCGATCAAGGCCCACAAACCGCGGGTGTTGCTGGATGCCGTGGGCGATCAGGCGACGGCGGATCTGTTCTTTGCCATGCCGCCCGGCGCGCACTGGGTCAGCTATGGCAAGATGAGCGACGATGCCCCGGCGCTGACGCAGATGGGCCAGCTCATCTTCATGGACAAGCATATCGAGGGCTTCTGGCTGAGCCGCTGGCTGCCCGCCGCCCCGCCCGAGCGCCGACAGGCCGTGGTGACGCAGGTGCAGACGCGCTTTGCCTCCGGTCAATGGACGACGCGGGTGGCGGCGGACCTGTCCCTAGAACAGGCGATCGACGGCATTTTGCCCGCCTATCGGCGCAGTGCGGGCAAGGTGATCATCCGGCCCTGAAGGGGGGCTTTCATCCGTCGCGCACGGGGTCGGCCCCGGGGCGCTGCCCCGGACCCCGGGATATTTGGCGAGCAAAGAGGGGCGCGGCTGTGTTCACGGGTCAGGCGCAAAGGCCTCGTCCGGCACGAGGGGCAGGGCGGCGATCAGGGTGGTGACATGGCCACGGGCGCTGGCCTCGGCCCGCTCGCCGTCGCCTGCCGCGATTGCCTGGATCACCGCCGCCCGCGCCGCGGTGCCCGGTGGCCGCGCCTCGCGCAGTTGCGCGCGGATCAGGTGAACCTGCAGCAAGGGCAGCAACCGGTCGAGTTCGGCATTGCCGCCCAAGGCCGTCAGCGCGCGGTAATAGCGCGCCCGGGCGCGGGCGCGGTCGGGCGGCGAGGCCCGGTCATACGCGCCCGCCGCTGCGATCAGCGGCACGGGATCGGCGCCCGCCGCCACCGCCTCGGCGGCCTGTCGTGCGGCCAGACCCAGCAAGGGCTCGGTCACCAGCAGCACGTCGCGCGCGGCGCGTCGGGTCAACAGCCGGATCTGCGCCCCGCGGTAAGGGGTCAGCGTGACAATGCCGCTGGCCGCCAGCCGCCCCAACGCCTCGCGCACGGTGGAGCGGCCCAGACCGGAGCGCGCCATCAGATCCGGTTCCGACAGCCGTTGTCCGGGCACATGGCGCCCCTCGGCCAGCCCTTGCAGGATGTCGCGCACCAGCCCCTCGGGCCCCGATGGGATCACCGCCGCACCATCCCCCAGGCGATCTGTGCCAGTGGTGCGACGATGCCAGCCATCTCGGCGGCGCGCGGGTCGCTGGCGGTGCCATCCTCGGCCCGCTTGGCCACGCCCTGCACGATGGCCGCAATGCGAAACAGGCTGAGAATGATGTAAAAGTCGAAGTTTTCGGGCCGTTGCCGCCCCGTCCTGCGACACCACAGGTCGATATAGTCCGATTCCAACGGTATGCCGCTGCCCGCCAGATCAACCCCGCCAAGGCCGCGAAACACCCCCGGCGCGATCCGCCACACCATGACGTTATAGGCGAAATCGGCATAGGGGCAGCCCAGCGTGGACAGTTCCCAATCGACCACCCCCAGCACACGCGCCTCGGTCGGATGCAGGATCAGGTTGTCCAGCCGAAAGTCGCCGTGTGCGATGCGGATCTCCTCGGGCGCTTGTGGCAGAGCCTGCGGCAACCAGTCGATCAGCGCCTCCATCGCCGCGATCGGCCGGGTCTCGCTGGCGCGATACTGCTTGGTCCAGCGCGCCACCTGCCGCTCGACATACCCGCCGTGGCGCCCGTAATCCGCCAGCCCGATGGCCAAGGGATCGACGCGCGAAATCCGCGCGATGGCGTCGTTCATCGCGTCAAAGATCCCGGCGCGTTCAGTGGGCGTCATCCCCGGCAGGCGCGGGTCGAACAGCGTGCGTCCCTCCAGATGCTCCATGACAAAGAACATCGAGCCCATGACCGTTTCGTCCTGACACAGCGCCAGAACCTTGGGCACCGGCACATCGGTTGCCGCCAGCGCTTGCATCACCCGGAATTCGCGGTCCACCTGATGCGCGGATGGCAGCACCTTGCCCACCGGCTTTTGCCGCAGGACATAGCGCCCGCTGGCGGCCTCGATCCGCCAGGTTGGGTTCGACTGCCCGCCTGCCAGCCGGTGCAGGGTCAAGGGGCCGGCGAAGCCCTCGACATGCGCTGCCATCCACGCCGCCAGTTCTGCCTCGGCCATGATCGCCTCCTGAATTTGTCCCAGTCTGCCCGCCGTCTCGTCAAGCCGTCAAGGCCGGATCGTCAGACGATCTTGTCAGGTGCCCGCAAGGTGGCTAGGCTGGCGCCAACCCAGGAGGCCGCCATGATCCCCGACAAAACCGCCCGCGTTCAGGACCTGTCCCAACGGCTGCTGGCCTTCATGGACCAGCACATCTATCCCAACGAGGCGCGGTTCTTTCAGCAGGCCGAGGAGCTGGGCCCCTTCGCCAGCTATCCGATCTTTGCCGAACTCAAGCCGCTGGCGCGTGCGGCCGGGCTGTGGAACCTGTTTTTGCCCGAATCCGACAAGGGCGCCGGGTTGACCAACCTCGAATACGGCCATCTGTGCGAGATCATGGGTCGCAGCTTCCTCGCGCCCGAGGTGTTCAACTGCAATGCCCCGGACACCGGCAACATGGAGGTGATCGAGCGCTATGGCTCCGAGGCCGACAAGGAGCGCTGGCTGAAACCGCTGCTGGCGGGCGAGATCCGATCCTGCTTTGCGATGACCGAACCGGCGGTGGCCTCGTCGGATGCGACCAACATTCAGGCCGAGATCAAACGCGACGGCGACCACTATGTCATCAACGCGCACAAATGGTACACCACCGGCGCCTCGAACCCGGCGACGAAGATCTGCATCTTCATGGGCAAGACCGACCCGGGCAACCCCGACAGGCACAAACAGCAGTCGATGATCCTTGTGCCGATGGAGACGCCCGGCATCACCGTGACCCGTTCGCTGCCGGTGTTCGGCTATTACGGCGTGCCGGACCGCGCGTCCGAAGTGCTGTTCGAAAATGTCCGCGTGCCGGTGGCAAACCTGCTCTTGGGCGAGGGTCGCGGCTTTGAAATCGCCCAAGGGCGGCTGGGGCCGGGGCGCATCCACCACTGCATGCGCTCGATCGGCATGGCCGAACGCATGCTGGAACAGATGATCGACCGCGCCCTGCAACGGGTCGCCTTTGGCAAGCCGGTCGCCGAGCAAAGCGTCACCCGCGAGCGCATCGCCAATGCCCGCATCCTGATCGACCAGTGCCGCCTGCTGACGCTGCATGCGGCGCACAAGATGGATACCGTGGGCAACAAGGCCGCGCTGGCCGAAATCGCCATGATCAAGATCGCCGTTCCCAACATGCTGTGCCAGGTCAGCGACTGGGCGATCCAGGTCTTTGGCGGCGGCGGCACCGGCAATGACTACGGTACGGCAATCGCCTATGCCGGCGCCCGCGTGCTGCGGCTGGCCGACGGGCCGGACGAGGTGCACCGCGACCAGCTCGCCCGGCTGGAGATCAAGAAACGCAAAGGGTTGAACCATCCGGGCTGGGAGCAGCAGGTCACCAGCCGCGGCCGCAACCCCGCGCTGGGGTCCTGAGCGTTCGCGCCCGTCGCAGGCGTCGCAAGGTGAGTATTTGAGGCCAGATGAAGGGGCGGCGAAAGCGACAATTCGACTCAAATTGCCCCCATCTTTGCTCTTCAAATATCCTCAGGGGGGTGAGGCCGCAGAATGCCCCCCTGACCCGGTTGGACAAAGGAGTAAGCCATG
>CALESR010000207.1 GCA_937907485.1 uncultured Paracoccaceae bacterium
CACCCCGACTCCCGCCATCGACCACTCCCGTCTTGCAATCCCCGACGCATCACTGGATCGTGCGTGCAAGGGCGTTATATCGCACCCGAACGGCCAAACCCAGACCAGGAGACCATGTTCATGACCATTTCCGAAGGCTCGCGCCTGCCCGATGCTACGCTCGTCAAGATGGGCGCCAATGGCCCCGAGCCTGTCAGTGTCAAGGACCTGACCGCCGGGCGCAAAGTGGTGATCTTTGCGGTGCCGGGGGCCTTTACGCCGACCTGTCATTCCGCTCATGTGCCCGGCTTCATCGCCGCGCGCGAGGCACTGGCCGCCAAGGGCGTCGATGAGATCATCTGCATTTCAGTCAATGACGCGCATGTCATGCGCCATTGGGGCGAGGCCACCGGTGCAACGGCCGCCGGGATCACCCTGCTGGCCGACGGTATGGGCGAGTTCACCGAGAAGATGGGCATGGTCTTTGACGCCGCCGTCGTCGGGATGAAGGGTCGTTCGAAGCGTTACGCGATGATGGTCGAAGACGGGGTCATCAAGGTCTGGCACCCCGAAACCACGCGCGGCTGCGAGGTTTCGGGCGGGGCAGCGATGGTCGCCGCGCTGTAAGGCAGCGGGGGTGGGGTGAAGCCCCACCCTACCGGAAAAATCGGTCCATCGCCTGCGCCAAGGCCTGATCGAGTTCGGTCAGCCCCTGTGCGTCATGCGTGGTCAGCGTGACCTCGACGCGGTTCCAGACATTCGACCATTCCGGGTGGTGATCGACCTTCTCGGCCTCCATCGCCACCCGTGTCATCCAGCCAAAGGCTGCGCTGAAATCCTTGAAGCGAAAGGATTTGACCAGCGCCTCACGCCCTTCTGCCAGCGCCCAGCCTGCCGCCGACGCCTCAGCCAGCAGCGCCTCGCGCGCCGCGCCCTCCAACCTCTTTGGACGCGCCATCAGCCCTGATCCTTGGCGATCCCGGCCAACCGCGCAGGGCGGTCCTTGAGCCGGTCCCAATAGGCAATAAAACTGGGCCGTTCGGGCATCGTCTTGAACATCATGCCCCAGCCGACCTGACTGCCAACATAGACATCCGCAGCGGTAAAGCGATCCCCGGCGATATACGGGCTGGCCAGCAGCCGCTGTTCCAATGCCGCGATGGCATCGTCATACGAGCCGTAGCCGACCATGCCCTTGCGCTCGGGCGGGATGATGAAACCAAGGGCGTTGTTGACCACCGCCGCCTCGATCGGCCCGGCGGCAAAGAAAAGCCAGCGGTAATAGGCGGCGCGCTCGGGTGGCGTGGGGGCAAGGCCGGCCTGCGGAAAGGCTTCGGCCAGATAGGCGCAGATCGCCGCGACCTCGGTCACCACTTGCCCGTCATGCACGATGGCGGGCACCTTGCCCATCGGGTTGATCGCCAGATAGTCGGGCGATTTCATCGTGGTGCCATAGTCGAGCACATGCGTCACATAGGGTTGCCCGGTCTCTTCCAGCATCCAGCGAGCAATGGCACCGCGTGAGCGGGGGTTGGTGTAGAAGTCTATCATTCCGCCTCCTCAGGGGTTGGCCCGCGCCGGAATGGGCCGCAGGTTTCCAGTAGGGTCATCTCATCGCCGATTGCCGCCGCCTCGGCCGCCAGATAGTCGGCCACTGCCGACTGGAACCGGGGATCGGTGAACCAGTGCAGCGAATGCACGGCGGCGGGCAGATAGCCGCGCGCAAGTTTGTGTTCGCCCTGCGCGCCAGCCTCGACCCGGGCCAGCCCATGCGCCAACGCCCAGTCGATCGCCTGATGATAGCACAGTTCGAAATGCAGGCAGGGGTGATCTTCGATACAGCCCCAATAGCGGCCAAAGAGCGTATCCTGCCCAATGAAGTTCAGCGCTCCGGCCACCGGGCGGCCCCCGCGTTCGGCCAGCACCAACAGGACATCATCGGCCATCGAGCGGTGAATCCGGTTAAAAAAATCTCGAGTCAGATAGGGACGCCCCCATTTGCGGCTGCCGGTGTCCTGATAGAAGGTCCAGAAGGCATCCCAATGCTGCGGCTGCAACTGATCGCCGGTCAGCGCGCGGATCGTGCCGCCGAACCCCTGCGCGACGGCGCGTTCGCGGCGGATGGCTTTGCGCTTGCGCGAGGACAGCGCGGCGAGGAAGCCCTCGAAACTGCCGAAGCCCGCGTCAACCCAATGATATTGCGTGGTGATCCGGTGCAGATACCCCGTGTCACCTGCCAGTTTCGCCTCGTCCTCGGTGCAAAAGGTAACATGGGCCGAGGACAGGCCATTGCCCGCCGTCAGGTCCCGCAACTGTGCCAGCAGCACTGTGCGAAGCGTCGGATCGCCCAGCAGCCGGGGGCCGGTCGCTGGCGTAAAAGGCACTGCGCTTTGCAGCTTGGGGTAATATCGCCCGCCGGCACGGGCCCAAGCCTCGGCAAAAGCGTGGTCAAAGATGTATTCGCCCTGACTGTGCGCCTTGACGTAAAGCGGCATAGCGCCGACCAGTCGCCCGCCGTTCCACAGAGTCAGGTGCCGGGGATCCCAGCCCGTGCCCGGCCCGACTGAGCCTGACTCTTCGAGTGCCAACAGGAACCGATGCGTCGTGAAGGGGTCGCGCGGGCGGGAACCGGCCGGCACCGCGCTGCCCGCGCCGAGAGCGTCCCACTCGGCGGCGGCGATGCTGGCGATGGACTCGACAATCTGGACCTGCACGCGTTCCCCCTGCCCGAAACCGCAAAGCTGGCCGTCAGTCGGCGCGCGTCAAGGGCCAAAGGGCGCGAGATAGCGCTCGAAGGTAATGTTTTGCGCGATGCGACGGGCGGCAGTTTCGTCCTCGGGCGAGCGGATCGTCCAGCACAGCACCGCTGCACCTTGACTGCGCAACTCGGCGACACGCGGGCGCTCGAGATCGCGCCAATGATGCGAGATGAAGCTGGCGCCGACCGCGTCGAAGTCGGCAATCGCCGCCAGCCCCAGCCGGTGCGCGGTCAGCTCGGGGCCCGCCTCGGCGGGAAAATCCTCGGCTGGAAAGGCATAGGTGGTCAAACCGCGCGGCACCTCGGGCGCCAGTCGGGCAATATGCGCAACCGAGGACGGATTGAAGGACATCACCGCGACAGGCCCGGCATAGCCCGACAAGGCCTGCGCCGTGGCTGCCTCCAGCCGGCCATCACTGGGCCCCATCACCCCGGTCTGATCCTTGATTTCGATCAGCAGGGGCACCCGCCCGCCGATGGTCGCCAGAACCTGTGTCAGGGTCGGCATCGCCTCGCCGCTGTCCTTGACGCGGATGCGCTGTAACTCGGCAGCGCTGCGGGCGTTGATCGGCCCTGTGTCATAGGTCAGCCGGTCGAGCATCTCATCGTGGAACACCATTGCGACGCCGTCGGCGCTGGGTTGCAGGTCGATTTCGATGCCGTAACCCCCTGCGATAGCAGCGCGAACCGCTGGGAGAGAATTTTCCGGTCGCCGGGCGCCCGCATCATGCAGCGCACGGTGGGCAATTGGCAGGCGCAGGAAATCGGCAGGTAACTGCGGGCGCATCAGGCAATCTCGAAGATGGCTTCAATTTCGACCGCGACCCCCAATGGCAATGACGGCGCCCCAACTGCCGAGCGCGCGTGCCGCCCGGCTTCACCCAGCGCCGCCACCATCAGGTCCGATGCACCGTTGATGACCTTGGGCTGTTCGGTGAAATCGGCGGTGCAATTGACAAAGCCGGTCAGCTTGACCACCCGCTTCAGCCGGGTCAGATCGCCGCCGAGCGCCGCTTTGGCCTGCGCCAGCAGCGACAGTGCACAAGCCCGCGCCGCGAAGGCGCCCTCTTCGGTCGACAGATCCTCGCCCAGCGTGCCGGTGATCAGCGCACCATTGGCCTGGCTCACCTGCCCCGAGACATAGAGCATCGCGCCACTGATGACGAATGGAACATAATTGGCCGCTGGAGCGGGGGCCGCAGGCAGCGCGAGGCCCAAGGCGGCAAGGCGGGATTCGACGGTCGTGGTCATGGGTCTGCTCCGGTTTTCCGCCTGCAGGTAACCACGTCTGCGCCGAAACGGAAAGGCCCCGCGCGAGGGCCTATCGCTCACGCAGGGCGCGGCGCCAATGATCGGCAAGGGGCGCGACGAGATAGGCCAGCGCGGTGCGTTCGCCGGTGGCGATGAAGGCTTCGAGCGCCAGCCCGGGGGGCAGTGGACGCTCCGCCAGCACTGCCAGCGCGGCGTCGCCCAACCCGAGTTCGACACGGAAATAATGCGCGCCGCTGCGGTCGTCGGCAAAAGGTGCGGCGGAAATCGCCGCCACCCGGCCTTCTAGGTCGGGAAGGTTGCGGGCGCTCAGGGCCGGAAAGCGCAGCATCGCGGGCTGGCCGACATGCACATGGTCGATGTCGTCGGGCCGCACATGCGCGACCAGCAGAGGCACCGGCGCCGGGGCGAGGATCTGCATCACTTCGGCGCCGGGGCGCAAGACGGTGTCGGGCAGGGTTGCCGCCAACCCATGCACCACTCCGGCGACGGGCGCGCGCAACACCAGCCCTGCCAGACGGTCCCGCAGGAGCGCCGCGCGCGCAGCCAGTTCAAGCCGCCGCATCGCAGTGTCCGTGCGCAGTTCGGCCGCCTCGCGACGATGACGGTCAGCGAGGGCCTCAATTTGCAGATCTACCTCGGCAATGCGGCCAAGCAATTCGCCCTCGCGCGCCACCTCCCCGGCCTGTATCGAGGCCAGACGCGACGCTTCGCGCGCCAGGTCGATCACCCGGGATTCGGGCGCAAGCCCTTGATCACGCAGGGTTTGTAATCGAGTTCGCTCTGCATTGAGCAAGGCAACCTCTTGTGCGACAAGCGCCGTCTGATGCCCTGCCCCAGAAAGTTCAGCATGCGCCTGGCGCCGACGCTCGACAAGCTGGGCGCGGTCACGCGCGAGCGCCGCGCGCCGAGCCTCGAAAAGCCTGGCTTGGTCGGCCCAGAGTGCAAGACGCTCGGGAGGGCCGGACGGGTCGGGCGGCAGGGGGGCAAACGGCGCGCCGTCGCGCTCGGCGGTCAGCCGGGCCTCGCGGGCCTCGGCTTCGGCCGCCTGCGCCTCCACGAGGGCCAGTTCGGTCTCGACTGCGCGCGCCTCGAGGCGCAGCAACACTGCGCCAGCGGGCACTGCTTGCCCTTCGGCGACCAGAACCTCGGCGACAACCCCACCGTCGCGATGCTGAATCGAATGGCGTAGCGGTGCCGCGTCCACTTCGCCCGGCGCGATGACAGCACCGGTGATCGGCACTTGCGCGGCCCACAGCGAAACCCCGGCGGCCAGCATCAGGCACAGTGCCACCCCGCGCCAAACCACCCGGCGGGCCGAGAGATCGGCCATTATGCTCATGTGCCGACCTCGCTTCGGGCGCGCACAAGGTCGGTGTGACTACGCACCAGATCTCGCAAGAGTGTCTCTCGCGGACCAAAACCGGTTTGGGCGCCGCCTTCCAGCACCAGCAGGTCATCGCATTCGCCGATCGCAGCCGGGCGATGGGCGGTCACGACGACGATGGTTCCGGCCGCCTTGAGGCTGCGGATCGCCGCATTCACCGCGTCCGAGGCATCAGCGTCGAGGTCAGCGTTCGGCTCGTCAAGAATGACCAGCGCCGGTGCACCAAAGATCGCGCGTGCCAAGGCGATGCGGCGGACAAGACCCGCAGGCAGTGGTGCGGCCAGAGCGTCGATCCGGGTCTGATAACCCGCCGGCAGGGCGCAGATCGCCGAATGGGCGCCAACCAATCTGGCCGCATCCTCGATCGCAGCGGCAGTGACCTCGCGGTCATGACGCGAGATGGCATCGGCAATTGAGCCAGGCCAGAGCGTAACGCGTTGCGGCAGATAGCCGATGCGCCGCGCAGGCAAACGCGACACCGGGTGATCGCCGAGCCGCAGAACACCCGCTGTGGGGGCCACTGCGCCGGCCAGCACCCGCGCCAGCAGGCTCTTGCCCGCGCCGCCCGGTCCGATCACGCCCAG
>CALESR010000208.1 GCA_937907485.1 uncultured Paracoccaceae bacterium
TGCAAGACCGCGCACCGCGCATCGCCGACCCTGAAATCCCCGAACCCGCCGCCCGCATCTTTGTGCCTCAACTATCCTCAGGGGGGTGAATTTGCGCAGCAAAGAGGGGGGCAGAATGCCCCCCTGACCCGGCCCATCCCGCGCGCCCGGACGTCAGAACGCCGCACGGCCTTCTGCGCAGCGGCTGTTCCCCTCGGCACAGCGCCGCCGCGCCCGCCGTGGCACAAGGGCGAAACCACCACGGAGATCACCATGCCCCGCCCAGGTTTTGCACGCACTCTTGCCCTTCTGACGCTGATCGCCGCGCCCGTCGCACAGGCGCAGGACCGGCTGACCCCCGGCTTCTGGATCTTTCCGCACGAACCGGCCCTCGCCGCCGAGACCCTCGCCCAAATGTGCCAGCACGGCATGTCGCTGGTGCAGGCCGACGGCAGCAGCGTCAGCTATCTGGCCGATGTCGAAGCCGGTCGCAACCGTCTGGTGATCGACAGCGAAAAGGTCTGTGATGTCGAGGACGGCTTCTCGGCATGCACGACGCGGCTCTATTCCGACACCGGCTTCGAGGAATTCCCGACGACAACCGAGTTCCTTCGCGACGACCACGGGCACCTGCGGGCCTTTTCCACCAACATCGCCACCGGCGCCTACACCCAGAGCTATCCGCAGATCTGCCCGCCCACGGCGGTGCGCGATTTCATGGTCGGCTGGCTGGCGCTGGGTGCCGAGGGCTGAAACGCCTCAGACAAAGGCCTCGGGACGCACCTCGCGGGCCATGTGGTCCAGCACCGCATTGACGAATTTCGCCTCGCGCCCCTCGGGGAAAAACGCCTGCGCGATCTGCACGAATTCGGTGATGATGACACGCGGCGGGGTGTCGGTTTCCACCAGCTCCGCCCCAGAGGCGCGAAACAGCGCGCGCAGCGTCGGGTCGATGCGGGCGATCGGCCATTTGGCGACCAGCGCACGGTCGGTCAACTGGTCGATGCGCGCCTGATTGTCGACCGCCATGTCGATCAGGCGGCGGAACAGGGTGATATCCGCCTCGACCCAGGTCTCCTCGTCGCCCTCGGCGCCGATGCGATGCGCCTCGAACTCGCGCCGGACCTGATCGACGGTCTGGCCCGAGGATTCCATCTGGAACAGCGCCTGCACGGCATAGAACCGCGCGGCGGCGCGCAGGGCGCGCTTGTCGGTGGGGGTGCTCATGCCTGGTCACCCTTTTGCGCCAGCAGGATTGTCTCGGCCCGGCCAAAACCGACGGTGCCGCGTGGCTGCGTCCAGCGCCGCCCCAGCGCGATCAGATGCAGCGCCGCTGCCGCCGCGCCGCCGCCCTTGTCCTGATGCGCCGGATCGGCGCGCACCACGGCCTGCGCGTGGTTTTCCACCGTCAGGATGCCATTGCCGAGGCAGGCGCCCTGCAGGCCCAGCAGCATCAGCCCGTTCGAGGAATCGGCGCAGACGGTGTCGTAATGCGTGGTTTCGCCCCGGATGACGCAGCCCAATGCGACATAACCATCGAAATTGGCCAACCGATGCGCCTGGCTGATCGCCAGCGGCACCTCCAGCGCGCCGGGCACCTCGATGGTGTCATGCGTGGCACCGACGGACTCGAGCGTCTTGCGCGCGCCCGCCAGCAGCATGTCGGCGATGTCGCGGTAATAGGGCGCCACGACGATCAGCACCTTGACGGGCTTGTCAAAGGACGGCAGCGGCAGGATCTGGTGGCTGGCTCCGGCCATGACTCACTCCTTGGGGATCGGGCGGGTGCCCGCGATGCTGAGGCCATAAGCCTCGAGGCCGACCACGCGCGGGGTCGGCGAATTGGTCACCAGCGTGATGCGGTGCAGCCCCAGCGCGGCGAGGATCTGCGCCCCCAGCCCATACTGGCGCAGCGTCTGCGGCGAGGCCGCGTCGTCGAGCATCAGCTTCATCTGCGTATCGCGCAGCAGCACGACCACCCCGCGCCCCTCGGCGGCGATGGCCTTCATCGCGCAGCGCAGGTCGCCCGCGTGGCCCTCGCCGATGCCCAGCACATCTTCCAGCGGGTTCATCGCATGCATCCGCACCAGCACCGGCGCCGGATCGGCCAGATCGCCCATCGTCAGCACGATATGCTCGGCGCCCTGCGTCTGGTCGGTGAAGACCCGCATCGACCAGGTGCCGCCATGCGCCGATTTGACGCTGCGCTGGGCGCTTTCGCGCACCAGATTGTCGTGGCGGCGGCGATAGGCGATCAGGTCCGAAATCGTGCCGATCTTCAGATTGTGCTTTTGCGCAAAGGCCACCAGATCGGGCAGACGGGCCATTTCGCCGTCGTCCTTCATGATCTCGCAGATCACGCCCGAGGGGTTCAGACCGGCCAGACGGCTGATGTCCACCGCCGCCTCGGTATGCCCGGCACGCACCAGCACGCCGCCTTCGCGCGCGCGCAGCGGAAAGATATGGCCCGGCGTGGCGATGTCGGCGCCGGTTTTCGACGGGTCGATGGCCACGGCGACGGTGCGCGCGCGGTCATAGGCGGAAATCCCGGTGGTCACCCCCTCGCGCGCCTCGATCGAGACGGTAAAGGCGGTCTCGTGCCGCGAGGCGTTGTTGGTGCTCATCAAGGGCAAGCCCAGCGCGTCGATCCGGTGGCCGGGCATCGACAGGCAGACCAGCCCGCGGCCATGGGTGGCCATGAAGTTGATCGCCTCGGGTGTGGCCATCTGCGCGGGGATCACCAGATCACCCTCGTTCTCGCGGTCCTCGTGATCGACGAGGATGAACATGCGGCCATTGCGGGCGTCGTCGATGATCTCTTCGATCGTCGAGATGGCGTCGCGCCAGTTGCCTTCGACCGGGCCGGGCTTTTCGTAGTCCATCATGCGCTCCTGCTGTCTGTCGTGCAGATAGCGCAAGCGGGGCGCGGGTGAAAGGGGGGGGGACGGCGCCGCACGGCGCCGTGACACGGGCGCGCGCGCGCCCGTCCGCCTCAGGCCAGCGACAGCGCCCGGATGATCTGGCCGAAATCCGCCGCTTTCAGCGAGGCGCCGCCGACCAGCGCGCCATCGACATTCGCCAAGCCAAAGATCACCGCCGCATTGCCCGGATTGACCGAGCCGCCATAGAGCAGCCGCGCCCCCGCAGGCGCCCCAGCGCGCAGGAACGCGTGGACCTCGGCAATCTGCTCGGGCGTCGGGGTGCGGCCGGTGCCGATGGCCCAGACCGGTTCATAGGCGATCACCGTATTCGCCGCATCCGCCCCCTCGGGCAGCGAGCCCGCCAGTTGCGCACCCACAACCGCCAGCGTCTCGCCAGTGTCGCGCTGCGCCAATGTCTCGCCCACACAGACCACGGCCACCAGCCCGGCACCCCAGGCGGCGCGCACCTTGGCGGCCACCTGATCCGAGGTCTCGCCATGATCCGCCCGGCGTTCGGAATGCCCGAGGATGACAAAGGTCGCCCCGGCATCGGCCAACATCGGCGCCGAGATGTCGCCAGTATGCGCGCCCTTGTGCTGCGCGTGGCAATCCTGCCCGCCGACCCGGATCGCCGACCCTGCCAAGGCCTGCGCCATCGGCGCCAGCAGCGTCGCGGGCGGGCACAGCAGCACCTCGCAGCCGGGCGCCGGGAACGCCTCGGCCAGCGCACGGGCCTCGGCCAGTTGGGCGCTCAGGCCGTTCATCTTCCAGTTCCCTGCGGCCAGCTTGCGAATGGTCATGCCTGTCTCCCTTTTGGGGCCCAGTAAACCCGATCCGCCGCGCCGGGCCAAGTCGCCAGAAACGCGCAGGCCTTGACCTGCCCGCCGCGCCGCACGATTTCTTTGGCCAAGGGGCGGGCAAGAGATTGTTTCCCCCGCCTGACCTGCGCTATCCCAGCGCAAACAGCCAGAAGGACCGCCACAATGCCGCATTACCGCTCGCGCCGCTCGACGCATGGCCGCAACATGGCCGGGGCGCGCGGCCTCTGGCGCGCCACCGGCATGACCGACGCCGATTTCGGCAAGCCGATCATCGCCGTGGTCAACAGCTTTACCCAGTTCGTGCCGGGCCATGTGCATCTGAAGGACCTCGGCCAGATGGTCTGCCGCGAGATCGAGGCCGCGGGCGGGGTCGCCAAGGAATTCAACACCATCGCCGTCGATGACGGCATCGCCATGGGCCATGACGGCATGCTCTATTCGCTGCCCTCGCGCGAGTTGATCGCGGATTCGGTCGAATACATGGTCAACGCCCATTGCGCCGATGCCATGGTCTGCATCTCGAACTGCGACAAGATCACCCCCGGCATGATGATGGCCGCGATGCGGCTGAACATCCCGACGGTCTTTGTCTCGGGCGGGCCGATGGAGGCCGGCAAGGTGCAGATCGGCGATCTGGAAAAGGCCGTGGACCTGATCGACGCGATGATCGCCGCCGCCGATGACAAATACACCGACGCCGAAGTGGACGAGTTCGAAAAGAACGCCTGCCCGACCTGCGGCTCGTGCTCGGGCATGTTCACCGCCAATTCGATGAACTGTCTGGCCGAGGCAATGGGACTGGCCCTGCCCGGCAATGGCTCGGTTCTGGCGACCCATGCCGACCGCAAGCAGCTGTTCCTGCGCGCCGGCCGTCGCATCGTCGAGATGGCCAAGGGCCATTACGAGCGCGAGGAGCCCGGCCACTTGCCGCGCGACATCGCCAGTTTCAAGGCCTTCGAGAACGCCATGAGCCTCGACATCGCGATGGGCGGCTCCACCAACACCGTGCTGCACCTGCTGGCGATCGCCTATGAGGGCGGGGTGAATTTCACCATGGACGACATCGACCGGCTGTCGCGCAAGGTGCCGGTGCTGTGCAAGGTCGCGCCTTCGGTGGCGAATGTGCACATGGAAGACGTCCACCGCGCGGGCGGCATCATGGGCATTCTGGGCGAGATGTATCGCGGCGGGCTGCTGCACGGCGACGTGCCGACGGTGCATTCGGCCAGCATGGCCGAGGCGCTGGCCAAATGGGACATCAAGACGGCGAATGACCCGGCGGTGAGCGAGTTCTACCGCGCGGCGCCCGGTGGCGTGCGCACGACCGAAGCCTTCAGCACGCAAAACCGCTACAAGGCGCTGGACGACGACCGCCAGACCGGCGTGATCCGCACGGTCGAGGACGCGTTTTCCAAGGATGGCGGGCTGGCAGTGCTGTTTGGCAATATCGCCCAAGACGGCTGCATCGTCAAAACCGCCGGGGTTGATGCCTCGAACCTGACCTTTACCGGCACCGCCAAGGTCTACGAATCGCAAGACGCCGCCGTCAGCGGCATCCTGACCGGCAAGGTCGCGGCGGGCGAGGTGGTGGTGATCCGCTATGAAGGGCCACAGGGCGGGCCGGGCATGCAGGAGATGCTCTATCCGACCAGCTATCTGAAGTCGAAAGGGCTGGGCAAGGCCTGCGCCCTGCTGACCGACGGGCGGTTCTCGGGCGGCACCTCGGGCCTGTCGATCGGCCATGTCAGCCCGGAAGCGGCCGAAGGCGGGTTGATCGGGCTGGTGGAAACCGGCGACGTGATCGAGATCGACATTCCCGGTCGCCGCATCCATCTGGCGGTGGACGAAGCCACGCTGGCCACCCGCCGCGCCGCCAAGGGGCCGCTGCCGTGGAAACCGGCCGAATACCGCAAGCGCGAAGTGTCCACCGCGTTGAAGGCCTATGCGATGCTGGCCTCGTCGGCGGCGCGCGGCGGCGTGCGGATTTTGCCGGGCGAGGAATAAGCGGCGGTTTCGCCCTCGTTCTACAACCCGCTGTATGCCAGTATGGCCTACAACCGCGCGGTGTTAGGCGTTGACCCGTTTGAAGTCGCCGGCTATATCGGCATCCTTACGGCAATCCTCGCCCTCATCGGCGGGGTCCGCTTCAAACGCGCCCGCCCGTGGCTGCTTCTCGCGGCAGCAGCATGGCTGCTTTCGCTTGGCCCGCTGCTCAAAATTTTAGGCCAGCCTGTCGCCTACAGCGTAGACGGCTAT
>CALESR010000209.1 GCA_937907485.1 uncultured Paracoccaceae bacterium
CCATGGTGGCCATCAGCAGCGACAGTGCCAGTTGCACCGGCACCACCGCCGCCGCCAACAGCAGGGTGTTGGTCAGAGAGATGGGGAATTTCCAGTAGTTGACCACGGTGCGGAAGTTGTCCAGCGACCACCCCTCGCCCGTGCCAAAGGCCTGCTGCGCCACCAGAACGAAGGGATAGAAGAAGAACACGCACAGGAAAAGCGTCACCGGCAGGACCAGCACATAGGGCAGAATCCGGGCATTCATGGGCGCGCACCTTTCAGGACGGGGGTGCCCGGGCCAGTCCGGCCCGGGCAAGGGTCAGTGCGTCATTCCACCGGGCAGGCGCCCTCGGACGGGGCGTCGGGGGCCCAGCAACGGGCGCCGGTGGCCTGCATGATCGCCTCCAGCGCGCCGCGCTGGTCGTCCAGAACACTGCGGATGTCCTGACCGCCCAGAATGATGCGCTCGAACGTGTCGATATAGACGCGGTTGAACGCGCCGCCCTGATCGCCCAGACCGGCGGGCAGCAGGCCGGGGTTGGCATCGGGCGCGCTGCTCATCGCCGCGATGGCGGCACCGGCGGCCTGAACCGAGGGCGGCAGATCATCCGGCAGGTCCACCGCGACGACCGGGAAGAAGTTGGTCGCGCGCAGGGTGGCGATCTGTGTTTCGGGTTGCAGCATGTAGCTGACCAGCGCACGGGCGGCGTCCATATCCGGCGCGGTGCGCGGGATGGCGACACCCGCCAGCACCGGCATGAACCCGCGCCCTGTGGGACCGGCGGGCGCCGGGAAGGCCACGAAATCGTCCGGGCGTTCGTTGAAGGCATTGGCCAGCCGCGACGTGTGGTCAAACACGATCCAGGCGTCGCCCGACAAAAGCTGTTCCTGCATGAACGAGAAATTGGTCGAGGCAGGGTTGGTATGCGACCACAGTTCGCGGAACATCTCCCAGGCCATCACCGCCTGATCCGAGGCAAAGGTGCGCACCACCCCGTCGGTATAGGAAGGATACAGATACCCCTGGAAGAACCGATGCCGCAGGCCATCGGGCCCGGCGGGGAAGCCAAAGCGCGGCTGGCCGGTCGCCTCATGCACGGCGGCCGCCCAGGCCACCAGTTGGTCATAGGTCAGCGCGTTCAGATCGGCGCCCTCGGGCAGGTATTGCAGCGCCTCGCGGTTGGCGGCCATGACATAGCTGGCCTGCATCCACGGGATATACTGCATCTGGTCCGTCCCCAGCATGCCGAGGCTATTGAACGTGGCGCTGGCCGAGGTCACGCCCAGATCGCTCAGGTCCACCAGATCCTCAGGGTTCATCGCCGAAAAATCGCCGTGCAGCGCGCCCAGAACGCCAATGGTACCCGAATTGGCCTGCAACTCGGCGCTCAGGCGCGTGATCCACGGGCCGCCATCATTGGGCTGATAATCGACGTCACCGGCAAAGCCCGCAAGCACCTGCTCGCGCATGGCCTGCGCTTCCTCGACGGGCTTGGCCTGCGTTGACCAGAACAACACCTGAGCCTGCGCGGCGCAGGCAAAGCAGGCAATGGCGGCACCGGACACCGTTCCGGCAAATCGTGAAAAGAGTGTCATGTTTCCTCCCAGAAACGGCTCGGGGTCCGCGGTCATGCGGGCGCCGGTTGATAACACCTGTCCCTTGCCGGTTGCGGCGCGGTTCAGCAGCGGCCGGACGGGCAGGCAAAGCCGATTCGCCCCCCTCCGGGTGCGATTTTGGTATATCGTTATATCACGCGTCAATTCTTTTTTTGCTGGGCACATTGCTTGCAAAAGCCGGCAATCTTGGCCAGTTTCCGCCTGAACGATATACTGACAGAACCGAGGAACCCAGTGTCGGCCAAGCCAACGCTCAGCACAGTGGCGCAGGAAGCGGGGGTTTCGATACCGACCGTCAGTCAGGTTCTGCGCGGCACGGGGCGCATCTCGGACAAGACCCGCGACAAGGTCCTGCAGGTGGCGGCGCGGTTGCGCTATGTCCCTGACTCGCGCGCGGCGGCGATGCGGTCGGGCGAAAATCATGAAATCGGGTTCGTCATCAATCAGTTGATCAACCCCTTCAATGCCGAGGTGGTCAGCGGTGCCGTCGATCTGCTCGAGGCCGAGGGCTATCTGGTCTCCATCGTCGATACCCGCGACGACGCGCTTCGGCAGGGTCGGCAGCTGGAAGCCTTCATCCGCCACGGGCGCGGCGGCCTGTTGTGGGTGCCCGCGCCCGAGACCCCGGACGAGGCCTTTGACCTGCTGTCGCGCCAGGGCATCCCGACGGTAACCTTCCTGCGTCACGTCCGGCGCGATCTGGATCACGTCGGCATCCGCAACGCCGAGGCGACCTTCACCGCGACCGCCTATCTGATCGGTCTGGGGCATCGGGTCATCGCCTATCTCGGCGGCAACGACAGGTCCATGGTGCGGCAGGAGCGGGTCGCGGGATACCGGCAGGCGCTGTCCGCGCACCGTCTGGGGCCGCCGGTTGTCTGGGATTCCGAGGACAACAAGCTGGCCGGCCTCGATGCGCTGAACGCCTTGCGCCGCGCGCATCCCGAGGTGACGGCGGTGGTCTGCAACGGCGACATGGTTGCACTGGGGGCCAGTCTGGCGCTGGTGCGCGCGGGCCTTCGCCCGGGCGAGGATGTGTCGATCATCGGGTTCGATGACATTCAGGACGCCGCCGTAGGCACGCCGCCCCTGACCACGATGGCGGTTCGCCCGCAAAAGCTGGGCCGCCGATTGGCGCGGGTGCTGCTGGACCGCATCAAGGACCCCGACATGCCCTCGACCCTGGTCGAAGTCACCGCAGAACTGATCGTGCGCGGAACCACCGGGGCGCCGCGAACGCCAGCGTAAAGTGGCTGTAACGCAGCAGCGGCAGGGGGCAGGGTCTGGCCGTTCCGCGTGATCGGCTCAGGGCAGTGACGCAAGACGCAGGCGAAGGGGATCGGGCAAGCCTTCGTTGGGCAAACGCCGATCGGCGCAAGTGCGGGCCAGAAGGCGGCGCAGCGTGGCATCATCGGGCCAGCCGACGAGAGACTGCCCCCCCGCCCCCACCGGCACCGGGCAGCAACCCGGCGAACTCTGCTCCGTTCAAGCCACCAAGGCGAGGGTGGGGCACCAGGCCGGGGACGATGCCCGCGATGAACAGGTCCGAGATGGATTGATCGGTCGCCAGCCCGAAGGCAATCAGCGGCAGCGAAGGCGGAATGATGTTTGCCAGCGTTCCGCCCGAGGTGATCGAGCCGATGGCGAAGCGGCGGCTGTATCCCTGTTCGAGCAGCGCCACCCGAAGCAGACCGCAAGACAAGGGCGCTGGATTGCAACGCGGCAAGACACCGGGCGCGCGGCGCGCAAGACTGCGACTTGCCCTCTGCACCATATTGACAGCTCTGGCCCATCCCCCCTTAGGTGCGCCGGGGCGTCACGGGGGGTTTTCATGTTCGACTGGCTTCATCGACACGCTCAGACCATTCAATCTGCCGGGGCGCTGGTGACCTCAGTCGCCGCATTGGCGGCAGTTCTGTTCGTGCCGTGGCAGATCGCGTCGAATGACCGGACCAGTCGCGAGCAAGCCGCGCGCGAGATTTACCGCGAGTTTCTCAGCCTTTCCATCCAGCGCGCGGACCTGAGCACGCGGGATTTCTGCGCCCTGCGCGACCCGGTCGAACGCGCCGCCTATGAGAGCTATGTCGACTATCTGCTCTATACAGCGGAACAGGTCATGGACCTGAACCCCGACGATTGGGAGTCGGCCATCACCGCCCGGCTTCGGGCGCATCTGGGGTATGTCTGCACCTTCGAGGCTGGCGATCTGGACACCCTGACCCCCGCCGTCGCCCGGCTGGTGCAGGGGTTGACCTCGGCCTGCGCCGAGGTGACGACCTGCGAAGGCCGCCAGCCATGAGCGCCTTGCCGGGCCGGCGGCAGGTGCTGGCGGGGCTGTCGACCCTCGGCGCATGGGCGCTGGGGGGCCATCGCAGCAGCGCGCAGTCGCAGCAGCGCATTCTGGTCCTTGGCGCCGGGTTGGCGGGGCTGTCGGCGGCCCGCGCCCTGCAGGACGCCGGGCATCTGGTCACCGTGCTGGAGGCGCGCGCGCGCATCGGTGGCCGCATTCACACCTCGCGCGCCTGGCCGGACCTGCCGATGGATCTGGGGGCAAGCTGGATCCACGGCCAACGGGGAAACCCGCTGACGGACCTGGCGCAAGAGGCTGGCGCATCGGTTGTCGCCACGCGCTATGCGGCGGCGATGCTGCGGGGGCCGGACGGCGGCGAGATCGACCCCGACCTGCGCCCTGCCGAGCGTCTGCTGGACCGTGCGCTGGCGGCGACCGAGAGGTTGGCGCGCGATGTTTCGGTGCTCGAGGCGCTGGAGGCCTCGCGCGACTGGCAGCGCGCTGATGCAGGGCTGCGCCGTCTGGTGCAATATCTGGTCAACAGCACGCTGGAACAGGAATACGGCAGCCCGGCGCGGCTGCTGTCCGCGTGGCACGGACAGGATGCCGAGGAGTTCGGCGGCGCGGATGTGCTGTTTCCCCAAGGCTTCGATCAGGTCACCAACCATCTGGCGCGCGGGCTGGACATCCGCCTGTCAACCGAGGTGACTGGCATTGCTCCGGGGCAGATATCGCTGGCCGATGGCAGCCGGATCGTCGCGGACAGGGTGATTTGCACCCTGCCGCTGGGGGTCTTGCAATCGGAGCGGGTCCGGTTTGGCGAACCCCTCGCGCCCGGACGGCAAGCGGCGATCGACGGGCTGCGCATGGGGCTGTTGAACAAATGCTGGCTGCGCTTTGACCGCGTGCATTGGCCCGATGATGTCGACTGGATCGGCTGGCTGGGGCCCCGTGCGGGCCATTGGGGTGAATGGGTGTCGCTGGCGCGGGCGCTGGGTGCGCCGGTTCTGCTGGGCTTCAACGCCGCCGACCCGGCGGCCGAGATCGCCACCCTCAGCGACCGCGACACCCTAACCGCCGCGCATGACGCGCTGCGGATGTTGTTCGGCACGCGGTTTCCCGCCCCGCTCGCCGCCCAGATCACCCGCTGGGGACAGGATCGTTACGCCTTGGGCAGCTACAGCTTCAACGCGGTCGGCACCAGCGCGGCGACCCGGCGCGCACTGGCGGGGCCGGATTGGGACGGTCGGATCTGGTTCGCAGGCGAGGCCGCATCGGCCACACACTTTGGCACCGCGCATGGGGCGGTGCTGTCCGGGCGCGAGGCGGCCCGAAGGGTGATGACAGGCTAAGGGCAAGGACGGGCCAGAGCTGACTGCCATAGCCATCGCGTTCGGTGCCTGAGCCTTTGGAACGCCCCCTTCCGGGGCAAGTCCCTCGCGGCCAGACTTTGACCTTGCAGGTCCGCGCAGGGAGGCGACGGTCAGCGCAGGTCGCTGGCCCGCAACGCCAAAGACACACCCGGAATCCCTTTTGGGGGTTTTGCGACAAAGCCGCTGAACAGGGCACTGCCATGGGGCCAGCGTCAATCTGTCCGGCCTTGGCCTGCACTGCGGGCTTGATTGCCCGCCCCGCTGCTGGCAGCGTCAGCCTGCGCCGCCCGTGTGCGGCTTTCAGTCCCGGACCCCCTCCATGACCACGCCGCCTGCCCACACCGACCGCCTTGCGCATTACCCCGTCACCTTCTTTGCCATTGGCATGGGGATGCTGGGATTGACCCTCGCCCTGCGGTCGGCCGAGCACAGTTTCCATCTGACTCAAGGCCTGTCGATCTGGGTGCTGGGCCTGTCGGTGCTGATGCTGTCCGGCGTGGCGCTGGGCTATCTTGCCAAGGCCCTGCGCCACCCGGCCGAGGTTCGGGCCGAATGGAAGCACCCGGTGCGCATCGCGTTTTTCCCCGCCATGTCGATTTCGCTGCTGCTGCTGGCCACGGCGCTGGTCGATCCGATGCCGCAGGTCGCGCGTGTCCTCTGGCTGGTGGGCACCACGGCGCAGGGCCTGCTGGCGCTGGCGGTGATCGGCGCATGGATCGGGCACCGCGCCTTTCAGCCGGGGCATCTGACCCCGGCGTGGTTCATCCCGGCGGTGGGCAATGTGATCGTGCCGCTGGCCGGGGCGCGGCTGGGTTATGTCGAACTGTCGTGGCTGTTCTTTTCCGGCGGGCTGGTGTTCTGGCTGGTGCTGCTGACGCTGGTGATGAACCGGCTGATGTTCCATGACCCGTTGCCGGGCAAGATGGTGCCGACGCTGATGATCCTGATCGCGCCGCCGGCGGTGGCCTTTGTCTCGTGGCTGCGGCTGGCGGGCGAGGTCGGGGCCTTTGGCCATATCCTGCTGTCGCTGGCCTATGTCTTTGCGCTGGTTGTGGTGACGCAACTGGGCAAATTCCGCAACATGCCCTTTGCGTTGTCGTGGTGGGCGCTGTCCTTTCCGCTGGCCGCGCTGTCGATCGCCAGTTTCGCCTATGCCGAGGCGGCGGGTTCGGCGGCGCACCGGATCATCGGCGCGGGCGTGTTGGCGCTGCTGGTGCTGGTCGTCGCAGGGTTGATCCTGCGCACGGGCATGGCGATCAGGGCGCGGCAGATCTGCCTGCCCGAGTGAGGCTGTCTCAGCGCCCGCCGCCAATGTCCAGGATCGCGCCCGACGCATAGCTGGCCGCCGGGCTGCACAGCCACAGGATCGCCTCGGCCACCTCGTCGGGCCTGCCGGGGCGCTGCATCGGCACCAGCGGCGCCAAGGCGTGGGCCCGGTCCGGGCGGCCACCCGAGGCGTGGATCTCGGTGTCGATCAGGCCGGGGCGCACCGCATTGACCCGCACATTCGCGGCAGCCAACTCCTTGGCGAGGCCCAGCGTCAGCGTATCCAGCGCGCCCTTGGTCGCGGCATAATCGACATATTCCCCCGGCGCGCCCAGTTTTGCCGCGATCGACGAGACCAGCACCAGCGCCGCCGAGGGCTCGGTCAGGGGCCGGGGCAGCCGCCGCGCCGCCTCGCGCGCGCACAGCAGGGCGCCGAACAGGTTGGTCTCGATCATGCCGCGCAGGCGGTCGGCCCCCATCTGCGCCAGCGGCATCGAAGGGGCAACGACGCCTGCATTCGCCACCACCGCGTCGAGGCGGCCGAACCCGGCCTCGGCCGCGTCGAACAGCGCGATCACCTCGGATTCCTCGCGGATATCGGCACGGTGCGCCTGACCGCGACCGCCCGCGCCGGTGATGGTGGCCAGCACCGCCTGCGCCGCCGCCGCGTCGTTGACAAAGCTCAGGCTGACCGCCCAGCCCTGCGCCGCCGCGCGTTCCGCTGTCGCCCGGCCGATCCCGCGCGAGCCGCCGATGATCAGGATATGCCCCATGCCGCCCCCCGTTTGCCCCAGCCTAGCGGCCCCCGTGGCGGTGGTCCACCTTGACCGGATCGGCGCAGGTCGCCACTCTGCGCCGATGTCGCGTATCCTGATCTCGGCCTGCCTGCTCGGCGCACCGGTGCGCTATGACGGGCGTGGGCGGGCGTTGACGCATGACCTGCTGACCCTCTGGCAGGCACAAGGGCGGCTGGTGCCTTTGTGCCCCGAGGTCGCGGGTGGCCTGCCGACCCCGCGCCCCGCCACCGAAATCGAGCCCGGCGCGCGGGCCGAGGACGTGCTGGACGGCACCGCCCGCATCCTGACGGCGGGCGGCGAGGACGTCACCGCGCCCTTTCTGCAGGGCGCCCGGCTGGCTCTGGCGGCGGCGCAGGCGCAGGGCTGCACCGCCGCCCTGCTGATGGAGGGCAGCCCCTCGTGCGGGTCGCTCATCGTGCATTCCGGCCACCATGACGGCCGCCGTCAACCCGGCCAAGGCGTCACCGCCGCGTTGCTGCGCCGCCACGGCATCGCGGTTTTTCCGCCCGACCGCATCGAGGATCTGGCCCGCCACCTTGCACAAGCGCCCGCCGGGGCCCAGATCTGACCCATGTCACTGCCGCGCCCCCATCTGATCCGCTCGCCCCTCGCCTGGGCCCTGTCGCTGCCGGTTCTGGCCTATCGGCTGCTGCTCAGCCCCTGGGTCGGGCATGGCTGCCGCTATCAGCCGACCTGCTCGGCCTATACGCTGGAAGCCCTGCAACGCCACGGCGCCGTCAAGGGCGCATGGCTGGCGGCGCGGCGCATCGGCTCTTGCCATCCGTGGGGTGGGCAGGGCTATGACCCGGTGCCCGGCGCCGACCCCGATCACGACGCCCATCACCACCGCTGACCACGGCCCGCTTGACGCTGACGCGCGATTGCCCCTAAGGCAGGCCACAGGAGGGCCCGGCCCATGCGTGACGACATCGACGAGCTTCCCGACGGCGGCGACATCCACCCGTTGTTCGCCGGAGCGCCCAAATCGACCGAGTTCCGCAAGCTGCGCAAGCGGCTGGTGCAACAGGTGCGCGAGGCGACCGAGACCTTCGGCATGATCCGCCCCGGCGACCGTTGGCTGGTGTGCCTGTCGGGTGGCAAGGACAGCTATACCCTGCTGGCCATCCTGCACGAGCTGAAATGGCGCGGCCTGCTGCCGGTCGATCTGCTGGCCTGCAACCTCGATCAGGGCCAGCCGAATTTCCCGGCGACCGTGCTGCCCGAGTTCCTGACCCGCATGCAGGTGCCGCACCGGATCGAATATCAGGACACCTATTCGGTGGTGGTGGACAAGATCAAACCGGGCGGCACGATGTGTTCGCTCTGCTCGCGGCTGCGGCGCGGCAACCTCTATCGCATTGCGCGCGAGGAGGGCTGCACCTCGGTCGTGCTGGGCCATCACCGCGATGATATCCTTGAGACCTTCTTCATGAACCTGTTCCACGGCGGACGGCTGGCGACGATGCCGCCAAAGCTGTTGAACGAAGACGGCGACCTGACCGTGCTGCGCCCGCTGGCGCTGGTGGCCGAGGCCGATTGCGACCGGTTCGCCCGCGCGATGGGCTATCCGATCATCCCCTGCGATCTGTGCGGCAGTCAGGAGGGGCTGCAGCGCGCGCAGGTCAAAGCGCTGCTAGATGAGTGGGAAAAACGCACGCCGGGGCGGCGCAATGTGATGTTCCGCTCGCTGATGAATGTGCGGCCTTCGCATTTGGTTGACCCGCAACTCTTTGATTTCGCGGGTTTGTGGCCAGATCCTGCGGCAGTTGTCGACAATTCGACGGATATTCCCCGCCTGCGTTAAGGCGTCCCTTACCCGCAGCGGCAACCTTCGGCCCCAAAGGCGCATTTGCCCGGGGCTGAGGGACGGCACAGATGACGACAGGTTCGGCGCAGCAGTTCGGGCAACTGGCCTCCCGCTTTCGGCTTCTGGTGGTGCTGGCGGTTCCGGTGCTGACGCTGACCGCGCTGGCGATGACACCGCCCTTGTGGATGCAGGGGGTGCTGGTCGGCGGGCAGGCGCTGGCGCTTTGGGCGCTGTGGCGCGGCGGGCCGCCTGAGTTTGCCCGGTCGGTGCAGGTCTGCGAACAACGTGACCGCGCGACGATCACCGCGATGCTGGCCGCCGACGCCTCGAACCCCGGCGCGCGCGGGGCCGCGCTGGCCATCCGCTTTGACGACATCCAGCGCCTGCGCACCCAGCATGGCGAGGCCCGGTTTGCCGCCCTGACCGAGGTTTTGGCCGGTCGGCTTGCCCAGAATCTGCGGGTGCAGGATGCCTTTTGCTTGCTGACCCCGGATGGCTTTGGCGTCGCATTGTTCCCCCAGCGCGGGCTGACGCTGGGGGTGGTGCTGGCGGTCTGCCAGCGCATCCAGACCAGCCTCGCACAGCCGGTCACCCTTGATGGCGTGGCGATCTGGCCCAGCCTGTCGATGGGGTTTGCCACCTCACCGCGCGCCGCGATGCTGAACGGGCTCGACCTGTTGCAAGCCGCCGAGGTCGCGGCGGAAAAGGCGCTGCGATCCGGCCCCGGCAGCATGTCCAGCTATTCGATCGTCGACTTTCCCGCCAGCCTGACCGGCGACCGCGTCAGCGAGCTCAGTCGCGCCCTCGAAAACGGCGAGATCCGCGCCTATTTCCAACCGCAGATCCGCACCGATACCGGCCGCGTCTCGGGGCTCGAGGCCTTGGCGCGCTGGCAGCACCCTGAGAGAGGGTTGATCCCGCCCGGCGATTTCCTCGCGCAGATCGAGGCTGCCGGGTTCTCGTCCCGGCTGACCGAACGCATGCTGCGCGATTCCCTCGAAACCCTCAGTCGCCTCGACGCCGCCGGGCTGGCGGTGCCGACCGTGGCGATCAACCTTTCAGCCGAGGATCTGCGCAACCCCCGACTGGCCGATTCCCTCGCCTGGGAACTCGACCGCCACGATCTGGCACCGGGGCGGCTGGCGGTGGAGATTCTCGAAACCGTGGTGGCCGACAGCGACGACGACATCGCCGTGCGCACGATTGCCCGGCTGGCCGGCATGGGCTGCACCATCGACCTCGACGATTTCGGCACCGGCCACGCCTCGATCGCCAGCCTGCGCCGCTTTGCGGTCAACCGCATCAAGATCGACCGCTCGTTCGTGACGCGCATGCACCTCGAACGCGACCGCCAGCGCATGGTCTCGGCCATCTTGTCGATGGCGGGCGAACTGGGGATCGACACGCTGGCCGAGGGGGTCGAATGCGCCGAGGAGCAGGTGATGCTGGCGCAGATGGGTTGCGGCCACCTGCAGGGCTTTGCCATCGCCCGGCCGATGCCTGCCACCGACCTGCCGGGCTGGCTGCGCGCGCATGACGCGGCACTGGCCCAGGGCGAGCCGCAATGCGAGGACCCCGCGTTGGCCCGCACGGCCCCCGGCGCGCAGCCCGGCTGATCCCGGGCGAGGTGACAGGCAGTGTGCCTGCAGCCGAATGCCGGAATTCACCGCCACGGGCTTTGAGCAGGGGGGAATCCGCTTGACCTTTGCGGGCTGGGCCTGTTGAACCGGCGCAGCATCGAAATCGCGCCCGGAACCCCTTCCCGATGGACGAGCAAACCAAGAATCTGATCCTCGCCTTTGCCCTGAGCCTTGCGGTCATCATGGGCTGGTACGCGCTGTTCCCGCCGCCCGCCCCGGCGCCGCAGGCCAGCATCGCCCCCGGCGAGCTGCTGCCCCCGCCCGCCAGCGCCGCCGACCCGGCGGCCCCCGCGGCCGAGCAGCTGTTGGAAACCGCGCGCATCGCCATCGACGCGCCGCGCCTCGTCGGCACCATCGCGCTGACCGGTGGCCGCATCGACGACCTGCAGCTGCGCGGCTACCGCGAGACGACCGCGCCGGACGCCGAGGCGGTCCATCTGCTGAACCCGACGGGCGGCGACCGCCATGCCTATTACGCGCTCTATGGCTGGATCCCCGGCGCCGGGATGGACTATTCGCAGGTTCCCGGCCCGGCGACGGCGTGGGAACAGGTCGGCAGCAATAGCCTGACACCGGACACCCCGGTCACCCTGCGCTGGGACAATGGCGCAGGCCTGATCTTCAGCCGCACCATCGCGGTGGATACGGGCTCGCTGTTCACGGTGACCCAAGGGGTCGAAAACACCACGGGCGCCGCGGTCACCCTGAGCCCCTACAGCATTCTGGCACAACATGGTGTGCCTACGGATATCCAGCGCTTCTATATCTCGCATGAAGGCCTGGTCCAACTGACCGACGGCACGCTGCTGGAAACCGATTACGACGACATGACCGAGTTCCCGGTCAGCCAGCGCGAGCGCACGCCGACGCAGGAAACCGCGGCCACCAGCAACGGCTGGATCGGCTTTACCTCCAAGTATTTCATGGCCGCGCTGGTCGCCACGCCCGGCCAGCCGGTGACGGCGGTGTCGCAATATGTCCCCGGCGACGAGATCTATCAGGCCAGCCTGCGCCAGCCCGCGCTGACCGTCGAGCCGGGCGCCACGGCCAGCACCTCGTCGATGCTGTTCACCGGCGCCAAGGAATTCGCCTCGCTGCGCGAGTATCAGAACAGCCTTGGGATCGAGCGCTTCGTCGATGCGATCGACTGGGGCTGGTTCTTCTTCCTGACCAAGCCGATCTTCCTGCTGCTGAACTTCTATCACGGCGTGATCGGCAACATGGGCTGGGCGATTCTGGCGCTGACGCTGACGCTAAAGGCGCTGCTGTTGCCGCTGGCGTGGAAATCCTATGTCTCGATGGCGCGGATGAAGGAATTGCAGCCCGAGATGCTCAAGATCAAGGAGCGCACCGGCGAAGACCGTCAGAAACTGCAACAGGAGATGATGGCCCTCTACCGCGACCGCAAGGTCAATCCGGCCGCCGGTTGCCTGCCGATCCTGCTGCAGATTCCGATCTTCTTCTCGCTTTACAAGGTGATCTTCGTCACCATCGAATTGCGGCACGCACCTTGGCTGTGGGTCTTCAACGACCTTTCGGCGCCTGATCCCACCTCGATCATGAACCTGTTCGGCGCCCTGCCCTTTGACGCGCCGGTGCCGGGCAGCCTGATGGCGACCGTGTTCCTGGGCCTGCTGCCGCTGCTGTTCGGCATCTCGATGTGGTTCCAGATGCGGCTGAACCCGGCGCCCGCCGACCCGATGCAGGCGACGATCTTCAACTGGATGCCGTGGATCTTCATGTTCGTGATGGGCGGCTTTGCCTCGGGGCTGCTGATCTACTGGATCGGCAACAACATCATCACCTTCACCCAGCAATACCTCATCATGTCGGCGCATGGGTCAAAGCCGGACATCTTTGGCAATATCCGCGCTTCGGTCGTCCGGCCAAAGGGCACCAAGGCGAAATGACGGCGCATCTGGCGCAAATCGTCCGGCACCCGGTGAAATCCGCCGGGTTCCAGACGCTTCAACGGGCGGCCCTGATCGAGGGCCGCCCGATGCCCTTTGACCGGCACTGGGCGGTGACGACCGAAGGCGCGAAATTCGACGGCGCGCCTGCGGGCTGGGCCGCAAAGATGAATTTCCTGCGCGGCGCGGCCGAAGGCAGCCTGCAGGCGATCCGCGCCGAGTTTGACGACACCAGTGGCACGCTGACCCTGACCCATCCGGCCCGCGCAGCCTTTACCGGCACCCTGCCCGACGACGGCGCGGCCTTGGTGGACTGGCTGCGTCCGCTCTGGCCCGCCAGCCGCCCGGCCCCGCAGGCGCTGGTCGCCCGGCAGGACGGCGGCGCGCTGACCGATGTGCCCGATCCCTGGATCGCCGTGCTCAACCTGTCCTCGCTGCGCGCGCTGGGCCAGCGGATGGGGCGTGTGCTGTCGATCCACCGGTTTCGCGGCAACCTCTGGCTGGACGGCTTGGCACCGTGGGAGGAGTTCGACCTGATCGGCCGCGAGGTCGCCATCGGCCCCGTGCGCCTGCGCATCGAGGACCGCATCACCCGTTGCACCGCCACCACCTTTGACCCTGACACCGGCCTGCCCGCGGGCGACACACTGGCCGCGCTGGAACAGGGCTGGGGCCACCGTGATTTCGGCGTCTATGCCCGCGTCACAAGGGGCGGCACGCTGGCCCTTGGCGACCAAGTGGAGCTTACCCCATGACCAGCCTGCCCTTCCCCCTGACCCCGGCCCCGGATGCCATCACCGAGGAGTATGGTCGCAAGCTGTTTGCCGGGCCGGTCGAGTTCATCAAGGGCGTCGTCTCGATGAGCGGGCTGCCCCCCGCCGACCGGGTGGAAATCTGCCTCGCCGGACGCTCGAACGTCGGGAAATCCAGCCTCATCAATGCGTTGACCGGCCGCAAGGCACTGGCGCGCACCTCGAACACCCCCGGCCGCACGCAGGAAATCAACTTTTTCGACGTCGGCGAGCGGCTCTATCTGGTCGACTTGCCCGGCTATGGCTATGCCGAGGCGCCGCTGGCGGTGGTCAAACGCTGGCAGGAGCTGCTGAAATCCTACCTCTCGGGCCGCGTCACGCTGCGCCGGGCCTTCGTGCTGATCGACATGCGCCACGGCATCCTCAAGGTCGATGAGGAGATCATGGACCTGCTCGACAAATCCGCCGTGACCTTTCAGGTCGTGCTGACCAAGGCCGACAAGATCAGCCTTGCACAGCAGGAAAAGACGCTGGCGCAGGTGCGGGGCGCGCTGGGCAAACACCCGGCGGCCTTTCCTGAGCTGCTTGTCACCTCGTCGGAAAAGGGCGACGGTATCGCCACGCTCCGCGCCCTCATCTCAACCTTGCAATAAAGCCCCCCGACCAGACCATGAGACAGCAATCCATGAACCGTGACTGGAAAACCATCGCGCGCACCCTCTCCGAGGCGCTGCCCTATCTGCAACGCTTCACCGGTGCCGTGGTGGTGGTGAAATTCGGCGGCAACGCCATGGGCGACGAGGCCGCGATGGCCGAATTCGCCCGCGACATCGTCCTGATGCGGCAGGTCGGCGTCAAGGTGGTGGTGGTGCATGGCGGCGGGCCGATGATCAACGACCTGCTGGGTCGTCTGGGCATCAAATCCGAATTCGTGCGCGGCAAGCGGGTCACCGACAAGGCCACCGTCGAGGTGGTCGAAATGGTGCTGACCGGGTTGGTCAACAAGCGCATCGTGCAGGCGATCATGGACGAGGGCGGACGCGCGGTCGGCCTGTCGGGCAAAGATGACGACCTGATGGTCTGCGTGCCCGACGACCCTGAACTGGGCTTTGTCGGCAAGCCTGTCGAGATGAATGTGCAGGTGCTGCGCGACCTCTACAACGCCGGGATCATCCCGGTGGTTGCCCCGGTC
>CALESR010000210.1 GCA_937907485.1 uncultured Paracoccaceae bacterium
AAAGGGGGCGTTGGCGTCGAACAGATTGGTGCCGTTGATCCAGACCACCCCGGCCTTGACCTGCGCGGCGACGTCCAGAACGGCGGTGATATTCTCGGACCACAGGCTTGCCGCGAGGCCATAGCGGGTGTTGTTCGCCAGCTCCACCGCCTCGCCGGGGGTGCGGAACGTCATCAGCGAGACCACGGGGCCAAAGATTTCCTCGGTCATCGCGATATTGGCGGCGCCAAGGTCGGTCAGCAGCGCGGGCGGCATGAAGCAGCCCGGCCCGTTGGGCACCGGCGCCTGATACAGCACCGCGCCTTGCGCAACCGCCTGATCGACGATGCTGCGGATGCGGTTCATCTGCGTGGTATCGACGACGGCGCCAATGTCGGTCGATTTGTCCAAGGGGTCGCCCAGCCGCAGCGTGGCCATCCGCGCCTTCAGCCGCGCCGTGAACCGTTCCGCCACCGATTCCTGCACCAGAATGCGCGACCCGGCGCAGCAGACCTCGCCCTGATTGAACCAGATCGCATCGACAACGCCCTCGACAGCAGCGTCAAGGTCGGCCTCGGCAAAGACGATAAAGGGCGATTTGCCGCCCAGTTCCAGCGTCAGCGCCTTGCCGGTGCCCGCGGTGGCGCGGCGAATCAGGCGGCCGACCTCGGTTGACCCGGTGAAGGCGATCTTGTCCACCTCAGCCGCCACCAGCGCCGCCCCGGTGCGCCCGTCGCCGGTGACGATGTTGACGACACCCTTGGGCAGCCCGGCCTCGATGCACAGCTCCGCGAACAGCAGCGCGGTCAGCGGCGTCTGTTCGGCCGGTTTCACCACCACGGTATTGCCCGCCGCCAGTGCGGGCGCGACCTTCCACGCCAGCATCAGCAGGGGAAAGTTCCACGGGATGATCTGACCGCAGACGCCATGCGGGCGCATGCCGGGGAATTCATCGGGCACCAGCTCGGCCCAACCCGCGTGGTGATAGAAATGCCGCACGGCCAGCGGCACATCGATATCGCGCGATTCGCGGATCGGTTTGCCGTTGTCCATCGATTCCAGCACGGCGAACAGGCGTTCGCGCTTTTGCAGCAGGCGGGCCAGTGCATAGAGGTGGCGGGCGCGGGCATGGCCGGGCAGCGCGGCCCATTTCCTGTGCGCGGCGCGGGCGGCACGCACGGCGGCCTGGACATCGGCCTCGGACCCCTGCGCGACCTGCGCCAGTTCGGTGCCGTTGGCCGGGTTCAGCACAGCGAAACTCTCGCCCGGCGCGGTAAAGGAACCGTTGATGAAATGGCCAAAGGTCCGGCCTTTCAGCCAGTCCAGCGCGGGGCCGGGGGCCTCCGGGGCGGGGCCATACTCCATGAGCGACAGGGCTTCGGTGACGGTGGGCATGGGGGCCTCAGGCGATGGCGTGACGGTGCGAGGCGGCGTAACGCCCGGTGACATGGTGCTCCAGCTGGCGTTCGATATCGCCCAACATGCTGGAGGCGCCAAAACGGAACAGATCGGGCTGCAGCCAGTCGCGGCCCAGCTCTTCCTTCATCAGGATCTGCCACGAAATCGCGTCCTTGGCGGTTTTCATCCCGCCTGCGGGCTTGAAGCCGATCTTGAACCCGGTGCGCTCGCCAAAATCGCGGGCGGCGCGCACCATGGTCAGGCTGACCGGCAGCGTGGCGTTGACCGCTTCCTTGCCGGTCGAGGTCTTGATGAAATCGGCGCCCGCCTGCATCGCCACCATCGAGGCGGCATAGACATTGGTCAGCGTCACCAGATCGCCGGTCGCCAGAATCGCCTTCATATGCGCGGCGCCCGAGGCCTCGCGCATCGCGGCGATCTCGTCGAACAGCGCCGACCAGTTGCCCCGCAGGACGTGCTCGCGGGTGATGACGATGTCGATCTCGTCCGCCCCCTGCTCGACGGCATAGCGGATTTCCGCCAGCCGCAGGGTCAGCGGCATCAGCCCGGCGGGAAAGCCGGTGGCGACGCTGGCGACGGGAATGCCGGAATTGGACAGCGCGCGCTTGGCGGCGCTGACCATCGTGGGATAGACACAGATCGCGCCGGTTTTCGGCATCTCGCGCAGGCCCAGCCCCTCGACGATGTGATCGGCCAACGGTCGCCGGGCCTTGGCACAAAGGCGGGCCACGCGGTCCTCGGTATCATCCCCGGCAAGGGTGGTCAGGTCGATGCAGCGGATCGCGTTGACCAGCCATGCGGCCTGATGCTCCTTCTTGACGCTGCGGCGGGTCAGCAAGGTGGCGGCGCGCCGCTCGGTGGCGGGGCGGTTGACCTGAACCCGGTCGAACCAGTCGAGGGTCAGCGGCGTTCCGGGGTTTCGGGCGTGCGACATGGCGGCTTTCGGCGGCAAGAGGGACGGGCGAGTATGCGCAGGCGATTTGCACTCCGCAATACCATCGTTTTGACCATTCGGTCAAATGTCTGACGGCCTGCGACGCCAAAGAATTTGACATCCCCGGCCCCCGCCCATAACCAAGTGCAACACTAGGAATAAGCCCGATGAGCGAGTTGCCAAAGACCCTGACCTTCCGCATGCCGGCCGAGGCCTCGCCGATGGGCTATCGCCAGCGCGCGGCGCGTCCATTGCTGGTGGTCGAAGGGCTGCGCAAATCCTTTGCCCATGCCAAGGGCGCCGCGGTCGAGCGCGTCAATCTGGACCTGGGCGAGGGCGAGTTGCTGGCGCTGCTGGGCCCTTCGGGCTGCGGCAAGACGACGACACTGCGGATGATCGGCGGGTTCGAGCGCCCCGACGAAGGGCGCATCCTGTTCCGCGGCGCCGACATCACCGCCCTGCCACCCGAGGCCCGCGGTATCGGCTTTGTCTTTCAGGATTACGCGCTGTTTCCGCATCTCAGCGTGCTGGACAACGTGAAATTCGGCCTGCGCAAGATGCCGCGCCCGCAGGCGCACGCGCGCGCGCAAGAGATGCTGGCGCTGGTCGGTCTGGCCGATCTGGGCGCGCGGCGGCCGCACCAATTGTCCGGCGGCCAGCAGCAGCGCGTGGCGCTGGCCCGCGCGCTGGCGGTGGCGCCGCATCTGATCCTGCTCGACGAACCCTTTTCGAACCTCGACGCTAAGATGCGGGTCGAAACCCGGCAAGAGGTGCGCAAACTGCTGAAATCGACAGGCTCGGCGGGGATTCTGGTCACCCATGACCAGGAAGAGGCGCTGGCGCTGGCCGACCGGATCGCCGTGATGGACGGCGGGCGCGTGGTGCAGGTCGGCACGCCGGATGAGATCTATCGCAACCCGGTCAGCGAATTTGTGGCGAATTTCATCGGTCGCTCGAACTTCCTGTCCGGCAC
>CALESR010000211.1 GCA_937907485.1 uncultured Paracoccaceae bacterium
GGGCGGGGCCCCCCCCCCTGCCCGCCGTCAGCCCGCGCAGCGCCGATGAGCTGGCGCAGCTCTATGCCGCCAACCCCGGCGCCCGGCTGATCGCCGGGGCGACCGATGTCGGGCTTTGGGTCACCAAGCAGTTGCGCGACCTCGGCCCCGTCGTCTTTATCGCCGGGGTCGACGATCTGCGCGGCGTGACGATCAGCGAGACCGAGATCCGCATCGGCGCCACCACGCCGATTGCCGATCTGATCCCGGCGCTGGCGCCGCATCACCCCGGCCTGACCGCGATGCTCAAACGCTTTGCCTCGGCGCAGGTGCGGGCGGCGGCGACGCTGGGCGGCAATATCGCCAATGGCTCGCCGATTGGCGACACCCCGCCCGCGCTGATCGCGCTGGACGCCGTGCTGCATCTGCGCCGCGGCGACGCGCGCCGCAGCCTGCCTTTGGAGGCGTTTTTCCTCGACTATGGCAAGCAGGACCGCCAGCCGGGCGAATTCGTCGAGGCGGTGTCGTTCCCCCGCCAGCCCGACCGCCTGCGCTGCTACAAGATCTCGAAGCGCTTCGATCAGGACATTTCCGCGCTGCTGGGCTGTTTTTCCATCACGGTCGAGGGCGGCATCGTCACCAAGGCCCGCATCGCGTATGGCGGCATGGCGGGCATCCCGAAACGCGCCCGTGCCGTCGAGGCGGCGCTGGTCGGGCAGGTCTGGAGCGAGGCGAGTGTGCGCGCCGTCCAGCCCCGCTTTGCCGAGGATTTCACCCCGTTGAGCGACATGCGCGCCTCGGCCGCGTATCGGTTGACCAGCGCGCAGAACCTGTTGATGCGGTATTTCCTTGAAGATCAGGGTCTTGCCACCGATGTGCTGGAGGTGAGCGCATGAGCGTGCATCAGCCCCACCCGCATGACAGCGCGCCGCTGCATGTCACCGGCGCCGCGCGTTATGTCGATGACCTGCCGCTGCCTGCCGGGGCGCTGCATCTGGCCTTTGGCCTGTCCACCATCGCGCATGGCGAGGTCACCGCGATGGACCTGAGCGCGGTGCGCGCCGCGCCCGGGGTGGTGGCGGTGCTGACGGGCGAGGACATCGGGCATGTCGATTGCAGCCCCTCGGCGCATGACGAGCCGCTGCTGGCGCTGGGTCAGGTTCACTATCACGGCCAGCCGCTGTTTCTGGTGATCGCGGACAGCCATCTGGCCGCGCGCAAGGCGGCGCGGTTGGGCAAGGTGGCTTATACGGAAAAGCCCGCGATCCTGACGATCGAGGCGGCGCTGGCCGCCAATGCCCGGTTCGAGGACGGGCCGCGCATCTGGGCGCGCGGCGATGCGGCGGGCGCGCTGGCCGGTGCGCCCAAGGTGATCGAGGGCCGTCTGGAGATGGGCGGGCAAGAGCATTTCTATCTCGAAGGGCAGGCCGCGCTGGCCCTGCCCGGCGAGGCTGGCGAGATGCATGTGGTGTCCTCGACCCAGCACCCGACGGAAATCCAGCACAAGGTGGCCGAGGCGCTGGGCGTGCCGATGCATGCGGTGCGGGTGGAAACCCGGCGGATGGGCGGCGGGTTTGGTGGCAAGGAATCTCAGGGCAATGCGCTGGCCGTGGCCTGTGCGCTGGCGGCGCGGTTGACGGGCAAGCCCTGCAAGATGCGTTATGACCGCGACGACGACATGGTCATCACCGGCAAGCGGCACGATTTTCGCATTGATTACAAGGTGGGCGTCGATGCCGAGGGCCGGATTCTGGCCGTCGATTTCACCCATTACACCCGCGCGGGCTGGTCGGCTGACCTGACGCTGCCGGTCGCCGACCGCGCGATGCTGCACGCCGACAATGCCTATTGGCTGCCGAATGTGCGCATCGAAAGCCACCGGCTGCGCACCAACATGTGCTCGGCCACGGCCTATCGCGGCTTTGGCGGCCCTCAGGGGATGCTGGGGATCGAGCGGGTGATGGATCATGTGGCGCATGCGCTGGGGCTGGACCCGCTGGCGGTGCGCAAAGTGAATTTCTACCGCGCCGCCACCCCGCCAAAGACCGGCGCGGGCACGGCCAAACGCTTTGGCGGCGCGCATAGCCCCAAGGCGCCGGTGGACGAGGGCCCGCAGACCACGCCCTATGGTCAGCCGGTCGAGGATTTCATCCTGCACGAGATGGTCGCGCGGCTGGAGAAAAGCGCCGACTATGCCGCCCGCCGCGCCGCGGTGGCGGCGTGGAATGCGGCCAATCCGGTGCTGAAGAAGGGCCTCGCGCTGACGCCGGTCAAGTTTGGCATCAGCTTTACCCTGACGCATCTCAATCAGGCCGGGGCCTTGGTGCATGTGTATCAGGATGGCTCGATCCATCTGAACCACGGCGGCACCGAGATGGGTCAGGGCCTGAACCAGAAGCTGGCGCAGGTGGCGGCGAGTGCCTTTGGCGTCGGGCTGGAGGCGATCAAGATCACGCCGACCGACACCGCCAAGGTGCCCAATACCTCGGCCACGGCGGCCAGTTCGGGCGCGGACCTGAACGGCATGGCGGTCAAGGCCGCCTGCGACACCCTGCGCGAGCGCATCGCGGTGTATCTGGCCGAACGCCACCAGACGCAGGCCAGCGCGGTCAGGTTCTCGGGCGGGCGGGTGACGGTTGGCGGGCATGACCTCAGCTTTGCCGAGGCGGCGATGGCGGCCTATCAGGGGCGGGTCAGCCTGTCCTCGACCGGGTTTTATGCCACGCCGAAACTGGCCTGGGACCGCATCAAGGGTCAGGGGCGGCCGTTCCTGTATTTCGCCTATGGCGCGGCGATGGCCGAGGTGGTGATCGACACCCTGACCGGCGAGAACCGTATCCTGCGCACCGATATCCTGCATGACGCGGGCACCAGTCTGAACCCGGCGCTGGACAAGGGGCAGGTCGAGGGCGCCTTTGTGCAGGGCGCGGGCTGGCTGACCACCGAGGAGCTGGTCTGGGATGACAAGGGGCGGCTGCGCACCCATGCGCCCAGCACCTATAAGATCCCGGCCTGCGGCGACCGCCCCGAGGTGTTCAACGTCGATCTGTGGGTCGCGGCGAATGCCGAGGAGACGATTCACAAGTCGAAGGCGGTGGGCGAGCCGCCGTTCATGCATGGCATCGCCGTGCTGATGGCGCTGTCGGATGCGGTGGCGTCCTGTGGCGACGGCGGGCTTTACCCTGACCTGCAGGCCCCGGCGACGGCCGAGCGGGTGTTGGGCGCGGTGATGCGCCAGCGGGGCGCGGCATGAGCCTCGATCGGGCGAGCCTTGGCGCGGCCCTGCGTGAACAGGGCCCGGTAGTGCGGGTGGTGATCTGCGCTGTGCAGGGCTCGGCCCCGCGTG
>CALESR010000212.1 GCA_937907485.1 uncultured Paracoccaceae bacterium
AGAAGGTGGCCGTGGCGCTGCGCATGGGGGTGAGCAGCGCGGGCGTGCCGGGCGCCGATGCCGGTCTGGTGCAATATGCCGGGCGCAACGGGGTCTCGGGCGACATCCGCGCCACCCTCGCCGCCGAGGACGAAGACATCCGGCGCGATGGCCGTGGCCGTGTGCTCGAACGGCTGTTCAACACCAACATGTATCGCCGCGCCTACGAGGACCAGTTGCTCGACCCGCAGGAAGAGCTGCTGCGCTGGCGCGCGCGCAACGTGCGCACGCCCGCCGCCCCGCCGCCCGACCGCTGAGCGCTTCACAAACGGTTGCGCGTGGCAGCAAGCGGGTTGCGCCCGACCTTGCACGGCGTAATTGTGCTCTGACCTTTGATCGGAGCCCCCCATGTTGTCATTCCGGCACCTGACTGCCGCCCTTGCCGTGCTGATCGCCCTGCCCGCCGCCGCTGCCGAACCCGAGGTCTTTGCCCTCGACAACGGCATGCAGGTGGTGGTGATCGAGGATCACCGCGCGCCGGTGGCGGTCAGCATGGTCTGGTATCGCGTCGGTGGCGCCGATGACCCTGCCGGGCAATCGGGCATCGCGCATTACCTCGAACACCTGATGTTCAAGGCGACCGAGACGCTGGAGGCCGGGGAATTCGACCGTGTGGTCGAGGAAAACGGCGGCCAGCACAATGCCTTTACCAGTTGGGATTACACCGCCTATCACCAGCGCGTCGCCGCCGACCGGCTGGAGCAGATGCTGGCGATGGAGGCCGACCGCATGGTCAACCTGCGGCTCGACCGCTCGGAATGGCTGCCGGAACGCGACGTGATCCTGCGCGAGCGCGGGCAGACGCTGGAATCGAACCCCGATCGCGTCTTCGGCGAGCAGATGCGCGCCGCCTTGTTCCAGAACCACCCCTACGGCCGCCCGATCATCGGCTGGCGGCATGAGATCGAAACCCTGACGGGCGAGATTGCGACCGCCTTCTACCGGGTGCATTACGCGCCCAACAACGCGATTCTGGTGGTCGCCGGTGATGTGGTCCCGGCCGATGTGCTGGCGATGGCGCAGCGCCACTTTGGCCCGATCCCCGCCGCCGACACCCCGCCGCGCGTGCGCCCGTTGGAGCCACCGCATCAGGCCGAACGCCGCCTGACGATGCGCGATGCGCGCGTCGGGCAGCCCTATGTCAACCGGCTCTATCTGGCGCCGGTGCGCCGCAGTGGCGCCCAGCGCGAGGCGGCGGCGTTTCAGATGCTGGCCGCGCTGCTGGGCGGCTCGGCGCAGACCTCGGTGCTGGATCTGGCGCTGACCTATGGCGAGCAGATCGCCATCACCACATGGGCCGGTTACACCGGTCTGGCGCTGGACAATGGCACCTTCTCGCTGGGCATCATGCCGGTCGAGGGCGTCAGCCTGCAACAGGCCGAGGATGCGCTGGACCGGGTGGTTGCCGGGTTCATCGAGGCCGGCGTCGATGCCGCGCAACTGGACCGCGTGCGCATGCAGATCCGCGCCGAGGCGATCTATGAGCTGGACGATACTGCCGAGCGCGCCAATGCCATCGGCGCCGCGCTGGCCCTCGGGCTGACCCCGCAGGATGAGGCCGACTGGCTGGCGGTGCTGGAATCGGTCACCGCCGAGGAGGTGATCGCCGCCGCGCGACAACTGGACCGCAGGTCGTCGGTGACCGGCTGGCTGATGGGAGTGGACCAATGAAGCAACTCTTTGCCGCCTTCGCGCTTGGCGCCCTGCTGGCCACGCCCGCCAGTGCCATCGAGTTGCAACAGGTCACCTCGCCGATGGGCCGCATCGGCTGGCTGGCGCAGGACAGCACGATCCCCTTTGCCTCGATCGAGGTGATCTTTACCGGCGGTGCCGGGCTGGAAACCGCCGAACGGGCGGGCGCGGTGTCGATGATGACCGCGCTCTTGTCCGAGGGCGCGGGTGATCTGGACGCGCAGGGCTATGCCACCGCACTGGAATCGCTGGCCGGCAGCGTCAGCTTTGACGCCGGGCGCGATCAGGTGACGATGAGCATCCGCGCGCTCAGCGAGAACCGCGCTCAGGTGGTCGACCTCGCCCTGTTGGCGCTGACCGAGCCGCATTTCGATCAGGTCAGTCTGGAACGGGTGCGCGCGCAGACGGTCGCCTCGCTGGAACGCTCGGCGCTGGACCCCAATACGATCACCGCCCGCGCCTTTGCCAGCGCGGGCTATGCCGGGCACGCCTATGCCAACCCGGTCAGCGGCACGCCCGACACGGTGGCCGCGCTGACGCTCGACGCCATCCTCGGGGCGCATCGGGCGGTGTTCAACAAGGATCTGGTCTATTTTGGCGCGGCGGGCGACATCACGCCCGAGGAATTCGGCGCCTTCATCGACCGCGTGCTCGACGATCTGCCGATTTCCAACACCCCGCTGCCCGACTACCGCGCCTTTGCCGCGCCGCCCGGCGTGACGGTGATCGACTTTGACGGCCCACAATCGGTGGTGCAGTTCGGCCATGCCGGACTGCGCTGGGACGACCCGGATTTCATGGCCGCCTATGTGCTCAACGAGATCTTCGGCGGCGGGGGTTTCGGCTCGCGCCTGATGAAGGAGCTGCGCGAATCGCGCGGGCTGACCTATGGCATCTATACCTCGCTGGCCTCGGGCCGGTTCGGGGACAGCTTTGCCGGGCGGTTCTCGACCGGCAACGAAACCGCGGCCGAGGCCGTGGCACTGGTACGCGAGCAGTTCGAATGGCTGGCCAATGGCGGCATCACGCAAGACGATCTGACCCGCATCCAGACCTATCTGACCGGCGCCTATCCGCTGCGCTTTGACGGCAACGAGGCGATCGCAGGCATTCTGGCCTCGATGCAGTTCAACGGCTTTCCGCTGGATTACATCAACGTGCGCAACGATCTGGTGCGGGCCGTGACGCTGGACGACGTGCAGCGTGTCGCCCGCCGTCTGGCCCAGCCCGAGGCGCTGCATTTCGTCGTGGTGGGGCGGCCCATCGGGTTGGAGTGAACCTTGGCCTGCGGGCGCGATCATGCTATGCCTAGTGGCATGAACGCCCCCCGCCCCAACATAAGCCATTCACCCCCGGTGATTCGGCAACTGGATGAGTCGACCGCCAACCGCATCGCGGCGGGCGAGGTGGTCGAACGTCCGGCCTCGGCGGTCAAGGAACTGGTGGAAAACGCCCTCGACGCCGGGGCGCGGCGCATCCGGGTCGATATCGCGGGCGGCGGCAAGGTGCTGATCCGCGTCAGTGACGACGGCCACGGCATGACGCCTGCCGACCTGCCATTGGCGCTGTCGCGGCATGCGACGTCCAAGATCGACGGCTCGGACCTGCTCGACATCCACAGCTTCGGCTTTCGCGGCGAGGCGCTGCCAAGCCTCGGGTCCGTCGGGCGGCTGACCATCGCCAGCCGGGCCGAGGGGCATGAGGGCGCGCAGATCAGCGTCGAGGGCGGCGCCCCCGGCCCGCTGCGCCCCGCCGCGCTGAACCGCGGCACGCAGGTCGAACTGCGCGATCTCTTCTTTGCCACCCCGGCCCGGCTGAAATTCCTGCGCAGCGACCGCGCCGAGATGCAGGCGATCACCGACACGATGCGCCGTCTGGCGATGGCCGCGCCCTATTGCGGGTTCACCCTGCACGACGCCGACGAAAACCGCGACCTTCTGCGCGTCGAGGCCGAGCAGGGCGAACTCTTCGACGCGCTGGAAACCCGCCTCGCCCGGCTGATGGGGCGCGAGTTCACCGACAACTCGCTGCGCATCGACGTTCAGCGCGACGGGTTCGCCCTGTCCGGCCATGCCGCGCTGCCGACCTATTCGCGCGGCGCGGCGGTGGCGCAGTTCCTGTTCGTCAATGGCCGCCCGGTGCGCGACAAGCTGCTGCTGGGGGCGCTGCGGGCCGCCTATTCCGACGTGCTGGCGCGCGACCGTCACCCGGCCGCCGTGCTGTTCATCGACTGCGACCCGCATCTGGTCGATGTGAACGTGCATCCGGCCAAGGCCGAGGTGCGGTTTCGCGATCCAGGCTTGGTGCGCGGGCTGGTGGTCAGCGGGCTGAAACCCGCGCTGGCGGGCGCCGGGCACCGCGCCTCGAACACCGTCG
>CALESR010000213.1 GCA_937907485.1 uncultured Paracoccaceae bacterium
GCGCCGCCCGCGCCAACCGCGGTGTCGAGGCCGCGGGGTGGCCCCGGCCGCCCCCCGAAACGCCGCGCGGACGGAGCGCGCATTGTGATCCCCCCCGGCCCCGTCCTGCGCCGCTCGGCCGAGGCGCTGTCGGGCGCGCTGCCGCCCCTTTTGGTGGCGGCCGAACATCTGGCCAATTCGGTGCTTCCCGGTGGCCACGGCCGCCGCCGCGCCGGCCCGGGGTCCGAGTTCTGGCAGTTCCGGCCGGCGCATCCAGGCGACGGGGTAAATGCAATTGACTGGCGGCGCTCCGCGCGCGGCGATGAGGTCTTCGTACGCGAGACCGAATGGCAGGCGGCGCGGGCGGTGACGCTGTGGGTCGATGGCGGCGCGGCGATGGGCTTTACCGGCGATCGCCAGCGCCCGGCAAAAGCCGCGCGCGCCCGTCTACTGGCGCTGGCCTTGGCATTGGCGCTGCTGCGCGGCGGCGAGCGGGTCGGTCTGGCCGAGGCCGGGCTGCCGCCGCGCGCCGGGCGGGCGCAATCGGCACTGTTGGCCGATGCATTGGCCTTGGAGGGGGACACGGGCGGCGAGCATGGCGCGCTTGACCTCGGCGCCGCGCCCATCGGCGGGCATGTCGTGCTGTTTTCCGATTTCCTCGGTGATCTGACCGGCGTCGAGGCGGCACTCGCGCTTGCCTCGGCGCGGATGATGCGCGGCATTCTGGTGCAGGTGCTGGACCCGGTCGAAGAGGACTTTCCCTTTGACGGCCGCACCCGGTTTGAAAGCATGTCGGGCCATCTGCGGTTTGAAACCCTGCGCGCCGCCGATCTGCGGGCGGAATACCGCGCCCGGCTGGCTGCGCGCAAGGACCGGCTGGCAGCACTGGCGCGGCACTCGGGCTGGCACGCAACGACGCTGCACACCGACCGCGCCCCGGCCGAGGGGCTCTTGTGGCTTTATCAGGCGATCGGTGGGGGGCAGCGATGACCCTGCTGGGCGCCCTCGGGTTTTCAACGCCGTGGATCCTGTGGTCGCTGCTGGCGCTGCCGATCCTGTGGTGGCTGTTGCGCGCCGTGCCACCAGCGCCGGTGCGCCGCCGCTTCCCCGGCATCGTCCTGCTGCTCGGCTTGCGCGACCGTGATCCCGAAAGCCAGCGCACCCCCTGGTGGCTGCTGGCGTTGCGGGTCGCTGCGCTGACGGCGCTGATCGTGGCGCTGGCCGGGCCGGTGCTGAACCCGACACGCGCGCTTCCCGGTCAAGGACCACTCCTGATCACACTCGATGCCTCTTGGGCCAGTGGCCGCGACTGGCCGCGCCGGATCGAGCGGGTCGGCCGAGCGCTGGAGGCCGCGCAGCGCGAAGGGCGGGTGGTGACGGTGGTCGCCCTCAGCGACCCTGCGCCCGAGGCGCTGGAATTCCGCGATGCCGGGCATTGGCGCGAGCGACTGGCCGGGCTGGCGCCACGCCCGTGGTCGCCGGGGCCCGAGGTGCCGGGCTGGGTCGCCGGGCTGCCTGAAGGCGTGGAAACCTTGTGGATCAGCGACGGTCTGGCCCGCGACGGCCGCAGCGCGCTGCTGTCGGCGCTCGCCGCGCGCGGCCCGGTGCAGGTCTTCGAACCCGCCTCGTCGGTCTATGCCTTGGCGCCTGCCGCTTTTGACGGCGAAGCCGTGACCCTGACGGCCCGGCGCAGCCTTGGCGCGGCCGCCGACCTCACCCTCTTGGCCATCGGCCTCGACCCTGTCGGGGTCGAGCGCGAATTGGCCCGCGCGCCATTGGTCTTTGCCGAGGGCGCCCTCAGTGCCGAGGCCCGGCTGGTGCTGCAACCCGAATTGCGCAACCGCATCACCCGGTTCCAGATCGACGGCGCGCGCGGCGCCGGTGCCGTCAGCCTGACCGACGACAGCCTGCGGCGACGCAAGGTGGCGCTACTGACGGTGCGCGAAGGCAATGAATCGCTCGCCCTGCTGTCACCGCTGCACTACCTGCGCGAAGCGCTGGCGCCCTCGTCCGATCTGGTGGAATCCACCTCGCTCGATGACCTGCTGCTGGCCGGGCCGGATGTGCTGGTGCTGGCCGACATGCCGGGCATGACCGCCTCGGAAACCGCCGCGCTGACCGATTGGGTCGCGGGCGGCGGGCTGCTGTTGCGCTTTGCCGGGCCGCGCATGGCGGGCGCCGGGGCCAATGCGGCAACCGGCTCGACGCTGAGCGCGCCGGGTGACGACCCGTTGCTACCGGTACGGCTGCGGGCGGGCGGGCGCAGCGTCGGCGGCGCGATGAGCTGGGGCGATCCGCGCGGCCTCGCGCCCTTTGCCCAGACCTCGCCCTTCGCCGGGCTGACGGTGCCTGCGGATGTCGGCATCCGTGCGCAGGTGCTGGCTCAACCCGGCCCCGATCTGGCCGCGCGCACCATCGCCGCGCTCGAGGATGGCACGCCGCTGGTCACCCGCGCCACCCGCGGCGCCGGGCAGGTCGTGCTGTTCCATGTCACGGCGAATGCCGAATGGTCAAACCTGCCGCTGTCGGGCCTCTTTGTGGCGATGCTGGAACGCCTCGCGGTCTCGGCACGCTCGGCCCTGCCCGAGGCGGGCGAGATGGCCGGGACGCTCTGGCAGCCTGAGGATATCATGGACGGTTTCGGACAGTTGACCGACGCGGGCGAGCGCGCCGCCGTGGCGGGCGAGGATCTGGCGCCGCTGCTGGCCGGGTTGCATGCGCCGGGGCCTGACCTGCCGCCGGGTCTCTATGCCGGAACCGCGCTGCGGCTGGCGTTGAACGCCACCACCGCGCAGACCCCGCTGACGCCTGCCGACTGGCCGCTGGGCACTGCTTTGGAAACCGGGCTGAGCCAGCCCGAAACCCCGCTGGCCGGGTATCTCTTTGCGCTGGCCGCCGCGCTGCTGATGGTGGACGCGCTGGCCACACTGGCGCTGGGCGGACGGCTCCTGCGCGCTGCGGTCCTGCTGCTGGCACTCGGCATCGCCCCACAGGCCGAGGCGCAACCCCTTGACCCCAACCTGCTGGCTGCGACCGATTCCGTTGTTCTGGCGGCGGTGATCTCGGGCGATGCGCAGGTGGATCGGGTGGCGCTGGCCGGGTTGCAGGGCCTGTCAAACGCGCTCTTCCTGCGCTCGTCGGTGGAACCGGCGGCGCCGATGGCGGTCAATATCGAAACCGACGAACTGGCGGTTTTTCCCTTTCTTTACTGGCCGGTGACCGAGGGCAGCGCGCTTCCTTCCGACGGCGCCAATGCGCGATTGAACCGCTATTTGCGCTCGGGCGGGATGATCCTGTTCGACACGCGTGACGCCGAAACCGCCCGACTGACGGGTGGGCTGACCGGCGCTGCCCGGCAGTTGCAGCGTATCGCCGCCGGGCTGGACATTCCCCCGCTGGAGCCGCTGCCTGCAGACCATGTGCTGACGCGCACCTTTTATCTGCTCGGCTACTTCCCCGGCCGACATGCCGATGGCACCGTCTGGGTCGAGTCCGCCCCCCCCGATGCCCAGCGTGCCGAGGGGATGCCATTTCGCAACCTCAACGATGGAGTGACCCCGGTGGTGGTGGGTTCGAACGACTGGGCCGCTGCCTGGGCCGTGGACGACCAAGGCATGCCACTGCTGCCGATCGGGCGCGGCGCGGCGGGCGAGCAGCAACGCGAGATGGCGCTGCGCTTTGGCATCAACCTCATCATGCATGTGCTCTCGGGCAACTATAAATCCGATCAGGTCCATGTCCCGGCCCTGCTGGAAAGGCTGGGGCAATGAGTGGCACAACCCTGATCTTCGCCCCTCTGCTGGGCTGGCCGCTGGTCTGGACGCTCGCCGCTTTTTCAGTGGCGGTCGTCGCGCTGGCGCTCTGGCGCGGGCTGGCGGGCTGGGCGCTCAGGGCGCTGGGGCTGGCACTGATTCTGACCGCGCTGGCCAACCCCTCGCTGCAAACCGAGGACCGCCAGCCACTGCCCGACATCGCGCTGATCCTGCGCGACGACAGCGGGTCGAACCGGCTGGCCGGGCGCGCCGCGCAAGTAGACGCCGCCGAGGCGCATCTGCAGGCCGAACTGACCCGTCTGGGCATCGAGATCCGCAGTGCGAGCACCGGCGACGCGCCTGACAATGGCGGATCGCGGCTGAACGAGGGACTGGCCACCGCGCTGGCCGACCTGCCGCGCGACCGGCTGGCGGGGGTCTTTGTGCTGTCGGACGGGCTGGCGCATGACGCCAACGGCACCCCGCCGCCCGCGCCGCTGCACCTGCTCCAAACCGGCGAGCCGAGCGACTGGGACCGCCGGGTGATCGTGCGCAATGCACCGGCTTATGGCATTCTGGGCGAGACGCTGAACCTGACCCTGCGCATCGAGGACGAAGGCGCCGTGCCCGACGCGCTGCGCCGCCAACCCGCGCGCATCGGTTATGCACTGAACGGCGACGAACTGCGCTTTGCCGAGGCGCCGGTTGGCGTCGACATGAACCTCGACCTCACGCTCGATCGCGGCGGGCTGAACGTGCTGCGCTTTGTTGTGGCCCCTGAAACGGGCGAGTTGACCGACCGCAACAACGCCGCTGTGGTGCAGATCAACGGCATCCGCGACCGGCTGCGGGTTCTGCTCGTCTCGGGCGAGCCGCACACCGGCCAGCGCACATGGCGCAACCTGCTCAAATCGGACCCCTCGGTCGATCTGGTGCATTTCACCATCCTGCGGCCACCGGATCGGCAAGATGGCGTGCCGGTCAACGAACTCTCGCTGATCGCCTTTCCGACGCGCGAACTTTTCGTCGAGAAGATCAACGAATTCGATCTCATCATCTTTGACCGCTATCGGCGGCGCGGCATCCTGCCCAACGCCTATTTCGACAACATTCGCCAATATGTCGAAAACGGCGGCGCGCTACTGGTCGTCGGCGGTCCTGAAACCGCCAGCGCCGAGAGCATCTTCTATTCGCCACTTGGGCAGATCTTTCCGGCAGAGCCCGGCGGACGGGTGTTCGCGCAGGCCTTCACGCCGCTGGTTTCGGCCATCGGCGCCCGACACCCGGTGACAGCCGGGCTCGACGCTGACTGGCCGGGCGAGACCGCCGATGCCGGGCCCGGTTGGGGGCGCTGGCTGCGTCAGATCGACCTGACCCCGCGCAGCGGCGAGGTGCTGATGGAAGGCGCGGGCCAGCGGCCGCTGCTGGTACTCGACCGCGTGGGTCAAGGGCGGGTGGCACTGCTCGGCTCGGATCAGGCCTGGCTTTGGGATCGCGGGTTTGAGGGCGGCGGGCCACAGGCCGAACTGCTGCGGCGGCTGGCGCATTGGATGATGCGCGAACCCGATCTGGAGGAAGAGGCGCTGGCCGCCGATGCGCAGGGGCTGACACTGACAGTCACCCGCCGCTCGCTGCTCGATGCGCCGCATGCCGTGACCATCACCCGGCCCGATGACAGCACGCTGGAACTGCCCTTGACCGAAGTCGCGCCGGGTCGCTTTTCCGCCCGCATTGAAGGCGACGAGCCGGGGCTTTACCGGCTGCGCTCGGGCGACCTCGACACTGTTGCCGTGTTGGGCACCGCCAATCCGCGCGAATACGAACGCGTCATCGCCGGGGCCGAGGCCCTGATGCCGCTGACCGAGGCGACGCGGGGCGGCATCGCACCCGTTGCCGCGGGCCTCTCGTCGCTGCGGCTGGTCGAGGCAGGCCGCCAGGCCTGGGGCCGCGGCTGGCTGGGCGTCACGCCAAGGGGGGCCTATGTCACCGTGGACTTGCGGCTAACGCCGGTGCTGCCAGCCTGGCTGTGGCTGGTGCTGGGCAGCGGCCTAATGTTGGCAGCCTGGCTGCGCGAAGCGCGACGCTGACAGCAGAAAGGGGGCATTCTGCCCCCTCTTCGCTGCGCGAATTCACCCCCTGAGGATATTTGA
>CALESR010000214.1 GCA_937907485.1 uncultured Paracoccaceae bacterium
GCATATGGGGGCGGCGTTCCTGCATGGCGCGGCGGTGACGATCCACAAGGCGCAGGGCTCGCAATGGCCCGATGTGCAGGTTTTCGCCCCCGACCTTTACGCCGCCGCCGCGACGGGCCGCAACGAGGCCGGGGTGCCTCTGTGGAAGCGCCTCGCCTATGTGGCGATCACGCGGGCCGAGAACCGGCTGTTCTGGGTGGTGCGCAACCGGCTGGCGCGGCCTTCGGGGCCGCTGCGGATCGACGATCTGGCCGGAGTGCCCGCGCCGCTGGCGCTGGTGGCGCAAGAGGACGAGGCGTAATCAGCCCGCCAGCGCCTGAAATTGCCCGTGGTTCGGGCAGAACCCGGTCTGTTCGGGCTGGCCACCGCCCGCGACCATGAAGCGCGCGCATTGCGGCAGGGCGGCGCAGTGGTGGCAGCTTTGCAGCAGCTCGTGCCACAGCTCGCGGCTGTCGGCCAGTTGCGATTCCGTCAGGCCAAAGATCCGGCCCATCGCCGCCACCCGCCCCGGCACGTCATCGGGCAGCGCGGCCAGTTCCAGCGCCTGCGCCCGGCTGACGCCCAGATCGGCCAGCTCGCGTTCGCTCATCGCCAGCAGGTCGTTGCGGTCGCGGCTGCGGCGGAACAGATCGCGGAAACGCTCCATCATCATCGCGGCATCCTTTCGTTCAGGGCCAACCCGATCAACTGGCGTCATTCTGCGCCAATCTGCCGCCGCAGCCTTGATCTGGCGCAAACCGGCGGCTAGCCCTGTGGCATGATCCGCGCCTTTCTTGCCCTGCCCATCCCTGAGGGCATCACCCATCGCCTGACGCTGGCGCAGCATCCGCTGCCGCTGCCGCGCCCGGTCGAGACCGGGATGTTCCATCTGACGCTGGCCTTTCTGGACAGTCAGCCCGAATCGGTGCTGGAGGACCTGCATCTGATCCTCGACGGGCTGCGGCTGCCCGCGCCGGTGCTGCGGCTGGCGGGGCTGGGGGCCTTTGGCGGCGCTGCGCCCGACACTGTTCACGCGCTGATCGCCCCTGACGCACGGTTGACCACCCTGCAGGCCAAGGTGGCGCGGGCGGCGCGCGATGTCGGCATCGCCCTGCCCGCGCGCCGCTTTGTGCCGCATGTCACGCTGGGCCGTGGCCTCTGCGAGCCTGCCGAACTGGCGCGCGGCATGGCGGCGGCGGGGGCGGTGACGTCAGAGCCGTGGACCGCCACCGAGATGATCCTTTACCGCTCGACCCTGCTGAAATCCGGCCCCGCCTATGACCCGCTGGCGGTTTATGCGCTGACACCTTGAACCCGGACCCACGCGCGGCATAGGCTGGCGCAACGGCACAGGAGGCCCCCATGCATTGCGTCTTTGTCCAGTTCCGCTGCCACCCCGGCAAGACCTATGAGGTGGCGCGCGAGGTCTATGACCGCGAGATCGTCTCGGAGCTGTTTTCCACCTCGGGCGACTGGGATCTGATCGCCAAGGTCTATATCCCCGCCGATCAGGATGTCGGGCATTACCTGTCCGAGCGGCTGTTCGACGTGCCGGGCATCTCGCGCACGCTGACCACGATGACCTTCAAGGCGTTCTGATGCCGGTCATTGTCATCACCGGCGCCAGTGCGGGCATCGGCGCCGCCACGGCCGCGCGCTTTCTGGCCGATGGCTGGTCGGTCGCCCTGCTGGCGCGGCGCGCCGAACCCATGCCCGATCAGCCCCGCGCCCTGCCGCTGGCCTGCGACGTCACCGATGAGGCGCAGGTCGAGGCGGCCTTTGCCGAGGTGGTGGCGCGCTTTGGCCGCATCGACGTGCTGTTCAACAACGCGGGCAAGATGATCCCCGGCTCGCTGATCGACGAGCTGTCGGTGGCCGACTGGCGGGCGATGGTGGATGTGAACCTGACCGGCATGTTCCTGTGCGCCCGCGCGGCGTTTCGCCAGATGCGGCGGCAGGACCCGATCGGCGGGCGGATCCTCAACAACGGCTCGATCTCCGCCCATGCGCCAAGGCCGGGGTCGGTGGCCTATACCAGCACCAAACACGCGATCACCGGGCTGACCAAGACGCTGGCGCTGGATGGCCGGCCCTTTGGCATCGCCGCCGGGCAGATCGACATCGGCAACGCCCGCACCGAACTGGCCGCCCGCATCGAAAAGGGCGTGCCACAGGCCGATGGCAGCATCCGGCCCGAGCCGATGATGGATGTGGCCGAGGTCGCCGAGGCCGTGCTGTTCATGGCGCGGCAACCGGCGGGCACCAACGTGCCCTTCCTGACGGTGATGGCGACCACCATGCCCTTTGTCGGGCGCGGCTGAGGTCAGGATTCGCGGATGCGCTGCACCAGCGCCGCCGCGCCCCAGCCTGCCCCCAGCGCAATCGCCAGCGCCAGCAGGCCATACAGCAGCGGCTGGTCATAGGCCATCTGGTGCAGCCAGCGCTCGATCCCGTCCTTGCGCACAAAGATCGCGGTGCGGAACTGGCTGACCACGGCGCCGTCCTGCACCAGATACATGCGGGTGGTATAGGCGCCCTCGGTCAGATTGGCGGGCAGTCGGATGACGGTGCGAAACAGGATGTCGCGGTCCACATGCACATGGCGGCCCAGCGCCAGATACTGATCGGTCCGCTCGCGGATGCGCAGCAGGGCCTCGGCGAACAGGGCGTTTTCGGGGGCCAGATCGGCGCGGATCGCCTGCCGGGTGGAAATTCGGAACTCGGCATCGGCCTCGGGCGACAGGATGCTTTCCAGCGGTCGGGTGCTGGCCACGGCATAGAACGACGGCACCGAGGCCATCACCGCCGAAGCGACGTTCATCCAGATGCCCGCGCGGCGCTCCTTGCGCCAGACGGCGACGGTCTGGCGCGGCCCTTCGACCACGACGACCACGTCAAACCCCTCGCCCGCGGGGTCATCGGTCGCGGCCGCCGTGCTGTCACGACGCACCGCGCCAAAGATCAGGATTTCCGAACCCGAGAAACTGGCGGTCAGTTCGACGCTGTTCTGGCTGAGCGCGCCGATGATCTCGTCCGCGCGGGCGGGCAGCGCGACCAGCAGCAGCAGGAGGGCCAGCAGCACCCGCATCAGAACCGCCCCGCAACGCGCAGGGAATAGGCCTCGGTCGGGGCGATCAGCAGATCCATCGCCACCTTGGCACAGACCGCCAGCACCAGCAGCGCCAGCAGGATGCGCAACTGCTCGCCGCGCAGGCGCGAGCCCAGTTGCGAGCCCAGTTGCGCGCCGAACACCCCGCCGATGATGAGAAAGAACGCCAGCAGGATATCGACGGAATGACTGCTGACCGCATGGGCGACCGTGGTGAAGGCGGTGGTAAAGATGATCTGGAACAACGAGGTGCCAACAACCACCTTGGTCGGCATGCCCAAGAGATAGATCATCGCCGGCACCATGATGAAGCCGCCGCCAACCCCCATCACCGCCGACAGGACACCGACCGAGGCGCCGACCAGCAGCGGCGGGATGACGCTGATGTACAGGCCCGACACCCGGAATTTCATCTTGAACGGCAGGGCGTGCACCCAGTTGTGCTGATGCGCCTTGCGCCGCGGGGCGCCGGGTTTCTTGGCTCGCAGCCACGAGCGCAGGCTTTCTTGCAGCATCAGCGCGCCGACGACACCCAAAAACACCACATAGGACAGTTGCACCGCCAGATCGACCTGCCCCAGCGCGGTCAGCCAGCGAAAGACATAGATGCCCAGACTGGAGCCGATCAGGCCACCGACCAGCAGCACCGTGCCCATCTTCAGATCGACCGTGCGCCGCCGCAGATGCGCCATCACCCCGGAAATCGACGAGGCGACGACCTGATTGGCCCCGGTCGCCACCGCCACCGTCGGCGGAATGCCGATGAAGAACAAGACCGGAGTAATCAGGAACCCGCCGCCGACGCCGAACAGGCCCGACAACATGCCAACCCCTGCCCCGATGCCCAATAGCAACAGAACATTCACCGACACCTCAGCGATGGGCAAATAGACCAGCATGATCCCGCATATGACAAAGCCCCTGCGTTTTACAGGGGCTTTGCGGTAATTTTATGTAAGGCAGCCGACAGTTCGGATGAACTTATCGCTCCTTGACATAGGGTTCGCCCCCGGCGCGCGGCGGGATGGCCTTGCCGACAAAGCCCGCCAGAATCACCACCGTCAGGATATAGGGCAGCGCGGTCATGAACTGGTTGGGCAGGGTGACAAACCCCAGATGCAGGTTCGGGAACTGGTTGGCGATCGCTTCGAGCGCGCCGAACAGCAGCACCGCACCCAGCGCCTGCCACGGCCGCCACTTGGCAAAGATCAGCGCCGCCAGCGCGATGAAGCCGCGCCCCGCGCTCATGTCCTTGACGAACCCGGCCGCCAGCGAGGTTGACAGATAGGCCCCGCCGATGCCGCAGAGCACGCCGGTAATCACCACCGCCGCATAGCGCAGCCGCACCACGCTGACACCGGCGGTATCGACCGCCGCCGGGTTCTCGCCCACCGCGCGCAGCCGCAGGCCAAAGCGCGTGCGATACAGCACCCACCACGTCAGCGGCACGGCCAGAAGGCCGACATAGACCAGAATGCCGTGCCCCGACATCACCTGCCCGTAAAGCGGGCCGATCACAGGCACCTCGCGCACCTGCGCGGCAAAGGGCAGGTCCAGCCGCGAGAACCTTGCGTCACCGACCAGCGCGGGCGTGCGGCCGCCCTGCTGGAACCAGCTTTGCGCGATGACCACCGTCATGCCCGCCGCCAGAAAGTTGATCGCCACGCCTGAAATCAACTGGTTGCCGCGAAAGGTGATCGAGGCGACGCCGTGGATCAACGCAAAGGTCACCGAGGCCGCGATACCCGCCGCCAGACCGATGATCGCCGAGCCCGACCAATAGGCGATGGCCGCCGAAAAGAAGGCGCCGATCAGCAGCTTGCCTTCGAGACCGATGTCAAAGATGCCCGCGCGTTCGGAAAACAGGCCCGCCAGACAGGCGAACAACAGCGGAGTCGCCAGTCGCAGCGTCGATTCCAGAATCTGGACTAGGGTTGCAAGATCCATCTCAGGCCCTCCGCCGCAGCATCAGGAACAGCGTTTCCAGCGGCCTGCGCACCATGTTGTCCAAGGCCCCGGTGAACATGATGACCAGAGCCTGAATGATGACGATCATCTCGCGCGGGATCGAGGTTTCGATCGCCAGTTCGGACCCACCCTGAAACAGGAAGCCGAACAGCAGCGCCGGGGCGATGATGCCGATGGGATGCGAGCGCCCCATCAGCGCCACGGCGATGCCGATGAACCCGGCCCCCTCGACCGCGTTCATCACCAGCCGCTGCGGCCCGCCCATCACCCCGTTGACCGCCATCATCCCCGACAGCGCGCCCGAGATGATCATCGCCACCATGATGATCTTGAACGAGGAAATCCCGGCATAATGCGCCGCGGGTTCGGACTGGCCGAACGAGCGGATCTCGAAGCCCAGCCGTGTGCGCCAGAGCAGCACATAGCCCAGCACACAGGCCGCCAGCGCGACGAACAGCGTCACATTGGCCGGGCCTGAGCGCGAGAATTCGATCCCCAGGGGTTCCAGCACATCCGCCAGCCGCGGCAGCCGCAGATCGGCCGGAAAGCGCGCGGTGGCCGGGTCCATCGAGGTCGGCGGGCGCAGCACATGGCTGAGCAGATAGTTCATCACCGAGGCGGCGATGAAGTTGAACATGATCGTCGTGATGACGATGTGACTGCCCGCCTTGGCCTGCAGCCAGGCCGGAATCGAGGCCCAGAGCGCGCCGAACGCCGCCGAGGCGACAATCGCCGCGACAAAGGCCAGCGACCAGTGCGGCCAAGGGATCAACAGGCAGACCAGCGCCACACCGAGGCCGCCGATCAGCGCCTGCCCCTCGCCGCCGATGTTGAACAGCTTGGCCTGAAAGGCGATCGACACCGCAAGGCCGGTCAGCAGGAAGTTGGTGGTGTAATACAGCGTATAGCCCCAGCCATAGGTGGAGCCGAGGCTGCCGACGATCATCAGCCGCATCGCCTCGACCGGGTCCTCGCCGATGGCCAGAATCACCAGCGCCGAAATCGCAAAGGCGATCACCAGCGAGAACAGCGGCACCAGCAGCACGTCAGCCCAGCGGGGCATGGCTCTCGAACTCATGCTGCGTCCCCCGTGACACCGGCCATCAACAGGCCCAACTCGCGTGCATTGGTCTTTTCCGGGTCGCGCTCGCCCATGATGCGGCCGTCGAACATCACCAGAATGCGGTCCGACATCGACAGGATTTCATCGAGTTCGACCGAGACCAGCAAGATCGCCTTGCCCTGATCGCGCAGGGCGATCAGTTGCTTGTGGATGAACTCGATGGCGCCGATGTCCACGCCGCGCGTCGGCTGGCCGACCAGCAGCAGGTCCGGGTTCCTCTCGATCTCGCGCGCCAGCACGATCTTTTGCTGGTTGCCGCCGGAAAAGCTCTCGGCGGTCAGCATCGGGTTCGGCGGGCGCACGTCGAAGCGCTCGATCTTGCCCTTGGCATCGGCGAGGATCGCGGCGTTGTCCATCAGCAGCGCGTTCTTCTGGTATTCCGGCCGGTGGTGATAGCCAAAGGCGATGTTTTCCCACGCCATGAAATCGAGGATCAACCCGCAGCGGTGGCGGTCCTCGTGCACATGGCCGATGCTGTCGTCGCGCCGCGTGCGGGCGGTGTCGTGTTTCAGCGACAGGTCCAGCGGCTTGCCGTTCATCTCCAGCGTGCCGGTGCCCGCCATCATGCCAGCCAGCACCTCCAGCAGTTCCGACTGCCCGTTGCCAGCCACGCCAGCGATGCCGAGGATTTCCCCGGCGCGCAGATCGAGGTCGATGCCGCGCAGGCGTTCGACGCCGTGCTTGTCCACCACCGTCAGGCCGCGCGCCGAAAGCACCAGTGCGCCGGGCTGCGCAGGGGATTTGTGCACGTCCAGCAAGACCTTGCGGCCGACCATCAGTTCGGCCAGTTCCGGCGGGCTGGTTTCGGATGTGGTGACCGTCGCCACCATCTCGCCGCGCCGCATCACGCTGACCTCGTCGGTCACCTCCATGATCTCGCGCAGCTTGTGGGTAATCAGGATGATCGTCTTGCCCTGCTCCTTGAGCCCGCGCAGGATGCGGAACAGATGGTCGGCCTCGGCGGGGGTCAGCACGCCGGTCGGCTCGTCCAGAATCAGGATATTCGCCTCGCGATACAGCGCCTTGAGGATCTCGACCCGCTGCTGATGCCCGACGCTGAGGTCTTCGATCAGGGTGTCGGGATCGACATGCAATTCATAATCCGCCGCCAGTTTCTGCAGCAGTTTGCGCGCCTTGGCCATCGAGGGGCGCAAAAGCGCACCGCCCTCGGCACCGAGGATCACGTTTTCCAGCACGGTGAAATTCTCGACCAGCTTGAAGTGCTGGAACACCATGCCGATCCCGGCCTTGATCGCGCCGAGACTGTCACCGATCTGCACCGGCTTGCCGTCGATCAGGATCTCGCCCGCGTCAGCGCGGTAAAAGCCGTACAGGATCGACATCAGCGTCGATTTCCCGGCACCGTTCTCGCCGATGATGCCGTGGATGGTGCCCTTGCGCACCCGGATGTTGATGTCCTTGTTCGCCTGGACCGGGCCGAACGCCTTCGATATCCCGCGAAGCTCGATGGCGGGGGCGGCTGTGACAGCCGCCCCCCCGGTCACGTCAGCGACCATTGGTCAGAGGCCTCAGTCGACCGAAATCGGGCAGGTGTTGTCCGACATGTAGTCATGCACCGCGGTGGTGCCGCCGACGATCGCCGCTTCGGCAGCGGCCAGCGCGTCGCGCATTTCCTGCGTGATGAGCGCATCGTTGTGCTCATCAAGAGCCCAGCCCACGCCACCGGCAGCCAGATCCATCACATGGATCCCGGTTTCCATCTCGGCGCCCTCGGTAAAGGCGGCCTCGACGGCGTTGTCGACGCGTTTCAGCATCGAGGTCAGCACCGAACCGGGGTGCAGGTGGTTCTGGTTGCTGTCCACGCCGATCGACAGGATGCCCGAGTCAGCAGCCGTCTGCAGCACGCCAACGCCGGTGCCGCCTGCCGCGGCATAGACCACGTCCGCGCCCTGGCTGATCTGCGCCGCGGTGATTTCGCCGCCGCGCACCGGGTCGTTCCACGCCGCCGGAGTGGTGCCGGTGTAGTTGACGATCACGGTCGCATCCGGGTTCACCGCGCGCACGCCCTGGGCATAGCCGCAGGCAAAACGACGGATCAGCGGAATGTCCATGCCGCCGACAAAGCCGACGGTGTTGGTCTGCGAGGCCATCGCAGCCGCCATGCCGACCAGATACGAGCCCTCGTGCTCGGTAAAGACGATCGAGCGCACGTTGGGCAGGTCCACCACGCCGTCGATGATGGCAAAGGTGGTGTCGGGATAGTCAGGCGCGACCTGCTCGAGCACCGACATGAAGGCAAAGCCGGTCATGACGATCGGGTTCGAGCCCGATTCGGCGAGGCGGCGCAGGGCCTGCTCGCGCTGGGCCTCGGACTGCATCTCGATGTCGCGATAGGTGCCGCCGGTGGCCTGCGACCAACGCTCGGCGCCACCAAAGGCGGCTTCGTTGAACGATTTGTCGAATTTGCCGCCGAGGTCATAGATGATCGCCGGATCAGCCCAGGCAGCACCGGCCAACAGCGCCGTGACAGCGGTTGCGCCAAGAAGGGTGCGGGTCAGTTTCATTTTTTGGTTCTCCCAGTTGGGTCGTCATTGGCCGCCGGTGGATACCCGGTCTGCGTCCGAGCCGAAGCATCGGTCCCCTGTCAGTAAGGTGCAGGCGCGAGAAATCCGTCAAGCAATTTTTTACCAAACGGACAAGAGAAGGGAATCGTCTGGCCCCGGCAAGTTATTCTCAGTCGAGCGACTTGCAAAGGATCAATGCGGCGACGGTTGAGCCATCGGGCAAGCGATAATAGCCGGGCCGCCGCCCGGCCTGCGCCCAGCCGCATGCCGCATACAGGCCACGGGCCGCGGTATTGTCCTCGGCCACCTCCAGAAAGGCCGTCCTAGCGCCGCGCGCGCGGGCCTCGGCGTCGAACTCGGCCAGCCGGGCGCGCGCCAGCCCGGCACGGCGGGCCTCGGGCGCGGTGGCGAGGGTCAGCAACTCGGCCTCATCCGCAATCGCGCGGCCCAGCACAAAGGCCCGGCCCGCCGGATCGGCACGCAGAAAGCTGTGCGGGCTGGCGAGCAGGCTGGCAAAACTGGCCGCGCCCCAGGGCGGCGGTGCGACAAAAGCCCGCGCATGCAGGGCGGCGAGGGCCGCGGGCGTCATCCGATCAACGCCGGGGGCGCCTCGGACGGCGGCGCCGCATCGGCCTCGCGCAGATAGAGCGGGGCGGGGCGCGGCTGCGGGCTGTGGCGCCGCGCCTCGGCGATCCGCGCGATGGCGACGGCCAGCGGATGCGCGGGCGGCGTCAGCCCCTCGCCGATGCCCTGTGCCGGGGTCGCGCCCAGCACCGGCACGCCGCCCGGCTCCAGCACCCAGACCTGCCCACGCAGCGCGGGCACCACCACCGGCAGCGCCGGGCCGTCCAGTGCCAGCGCCTCGAACCGGCTGACGCCAATCGCCGGGATGCCGAGGCCCAGCGCCAGGCCGCGCGCGGCGGCCGTGGTGATGCGAATGCCGGTGAAATTGCCGGGGCCGGTGCCCGCGCCAATCGCGGCCAGATCGCCCCAGCCCAGCCCGGCCCCGGCCAGCAGGGCCTGCAAGGCGGGCATCAGCGCCTCGCCCTGCCCCTTGTCGCGCGCCTCATGGTGCTGCGCCAGCACCCGCCCGCCGCGCACCAGCGCCGCCGCGATCCAGCCGCCCGAGGTATCGAACCCCAGAACGGTGTCAGACGGCAACCTGACGCACCTCGGTAACCTCGGGAATATAATGGCGCAGCAGGTTCTCGATCCCCATTTTCAGCGTCATCGTGCTCGACGGGCAGCCGGCGCAGGCGCCCTTCATGTGCAGATAGACCACGCCGCGGTCAAAGCCGTGAAAGGTGATGTCGCCGCCGTCCTGCGCCACGGCCGGGCGCACGCGGGTGTCGAGCAATTCCTTGATCTGGTCGATCACCACGCCGTCGGGGCCGTCCTGCGTGGCATGGCCCGAGTCGGCCTCGCCTTCAAGAGCGGGGCGGCCGGATTGCACATGCTCCAGAATTGCGCCCAGAATCGAGGGTTTGACATGCGCCCAGTCGGTGCCCTCGGCCTTGGTCACGGTGATGAAGTCGGCGCCGAGGAACACCGCCGTCACGCCCGGCACGGCAAAGATCGCCCGCGCCAGCGGCGAGGTGGCGGCGCTGGCGGGTTCGGGGAAATCGGCGGTGCCGCGGCCCAGAACCGGGGTTCCGGGCAGGAATTTCAGCGTGGCGGGGTTGGGCGTGGATTCGGTCTGGATGAACATGGAACGACCTCCGTTTGGGCGGATATGCGACCGGCCGCGGCCCAAGTCAAGGAAGGGCGCCGGATGGTCAGGCCATTGGCCGAGGCCGTTCGGCCGGATCGGCCCCGCCTCGCCCGGCCCGGCGCGGCCCGGCGCGGGCTTAGGCACCCGGTTGTGCCAGCGGCGCTGGTGTGCCGACTCAGTTGAGCGGGCGGCCTCGCCCAAGCCCGCGCCGTCCAACCCCACCGTCCTCCAAGGCTTCGCCTGCGGCCACTGGGGTCCGTTTCACCGGCGGCGCATCCGCCCCGGTTGTGCCAGTGGCCCCGCCCAAGCCCGCGCCGACCGGCGCCCACCTTCCTCCGCCGCTTCGCCTGCCGCCCGCAGGGGTCCGTCTCACCGGCGACTCATCCGTCCCGGCGGCGCATCCGACACAGTTGCGCCAACGACCCCGCCCATGCCCGCGCCGACCGACCCCTTCCTTCCTGCGCCGCTTCACCTGCCGCCCGCAGGGGTCCGTTTCACCGGCGGTGAGTCCAGCTCGGCGCGAATCTGCCAACCCGGTTGCGCCAGCGGCCCTGCCCATGCCCACGCCGTCCGGCTTCAAATTTCCTGCGCCGCTTCGCCTGCCGCCCGCAGGGGTCCGTTTCACCGGCGGCGAATCCGGACCGGCGCGGGTCTGCCGACTCGGTCGCGCCAGCGCACCCGCCCGCCCGTGCCAGCCCCGACCGACCCCTTCCCTTCCTGCGCCGCTTCACCTGCCGCCCGCAGGGGGCCGTCTCACCGACGGCGAGTCCGGCCCGGTTGCGCCAGCGGGCTCCCTTTGCCTGCCCCATCCGGCCCTTCCCGTCCTCCGCCACTTCGCCTGCGGCGCGCCCTGCCCGGCCCGGCCGTATCCTGCAGTCCGCCTGCCCGGCTTGCCCCCTCAGGCCCGGTGCGGACAGGCGCGCGCCGCTCTTCTTGCCTCTCGGCACCGACCGCCTGTTCTGCCCGCAGCCCCTCGATGCCAGCAGTTCTATTTCAGGCACAGGCCGTGCGTCGCTGCGCCAGCCTCACCCCGGCCCACAGGCAGCCGCCGCTGGATCAGCCGATCGGCCGGGCGGCGCCACCCAGGCAGGCGCGGGGTGGCGCGTGGCTCGGGGCGCCGGAATGGCCGCCGGTCTTGCGAATGACCGCCATCTCGCGGATCGCGAGCGGGGTGGCAAAGCGCAGCCCGAGGGCGCCGCCGCGCGCCCAGCGCACCTCGGCCAGGCGGGGCTGGCAGCAGGGCCCGATCTCGATCCGCAGGGTGGCGCCGGGGCGCAGGTCAGGCCCGCCGGTCAGGCGCGCCCCTTCCGGGCTGACATTGGTCAGGCGCCCCTCGCAGCGGCCGCTGTCGAAATGGGCAATCACCGGGTAATCACAGGGAAACCGATAGGCGCGATACTGCATAACCTCGCCCTCACCTCAATTCAACAGGCGCGCGGCGAGGATCGCGGCGATCTGCGCCTCATCAAGGGGACGGTCGAACATCAGCCCGCAGGTGTCGTCGAAATGCCATCGCACCGCGGCCCCATGCGAGACGCCATAGCAACGGATCGTCAGCGCATCGCCGACATGGACCATGCGGTCAGGCACGCCCAGCAGCCGCGCGCCGCCCGCGGACAGGTTGCCCATCGTGGCGTCAAACGCCCCGGCGGGTGCGCGGACCTGGACGAGAACCCGCGAAGGCAGGCGTTGGGCACGTTGCAGCATTGAGGCGACTCCTTTCACTTTGCGCCACTGTGCCCGCAGAAGATTGCTGCCCGGTTAAGGCCACTTGATCGGCAGCCCCCCACACCCCACATGAATTCCGAGGCCCGCGAGGGGCACGCGCCGGTGGTCGGGCGTGCCGCGACAGCCGGGCGCTTTGACATGGAGATGACGATGAACCTTGAAAAGTTCACCGAACGCGCGCGCGGCTTCCTGCAGGCCGCCAACACCATCGCCGCCCGCGAAAGCCACCAGCGGCTGACCCCCGAACACCTGCTCAAGGCCCTGATGGACGACGATCAGGGCATGGCCGCCAACCTGATCCGCCGCGCCGGGGGCGCGCCCGAACGGGTGGCGCAGGCCGTCGATCTGGCGGTGGGCAAACACGCCAGGGTCTCGGGCGATGCCGGGCAGGCCTATACCGATCAATCGCTGGTGCGGGTGCTCGACGAGGCGCAGAAACTGGCCGACAAGGCGGGCGATTCCTTTGTGCCGGTCGAACGCATGCTGATGGCGCTGGCGATGGTGAAATCACCGGCCAAGGACGCGCTGGATCAGGCCGCGGTCACGCCGCAGGCGCTGAACACGGCGATCAACGACATCCGCAAGGGCCGCACCGCGGACAGCGCCAGCGCCGAGGAAGGCTATGACGCGCTGAAGAAATACGCCCGCGACCTGACGCAGGCGGCGCGCGACGGCAAGATCGATCCGATCATCGGCCGGGATGAGGAAATCCGCCGCGCCATGCAGGTGCTGTCACGCCGGGGCAAGAACAACCCGGTGCTGATCGGTGAACCCGGCGTCGGCAAGACGGCGATTGCCGAGGGGTTGGCCCTGCGTATCGTCAACGGCGATGTGCCGGAATCCCTGCGCGACAAGACGCTGATGGCGCTGGACATGGGCGCGCTGATTGCCGGGGCCAAGTATCGCGGCGAGTTCGAGGAGCGGCTGAAGGCCGTGCTGAACGAGATCACGGCGGCGGCGGGCGAGGTTCTGTTGTTTATCGACGAGATGCATGTGCTGGTCGGCGCGGGCAAATCCGAGGGCGCGATGGATGCCGCCAACCTCATCAAGCCGGCGCTGGCGCGGGGCGAGTTGCACTGCATCGGCGCCACCACGCTGGATGAATACCGCAAGTATGTCGAAAAGGACGCGGCGCTGGCCCGGCGGTTCCAGCCGGTCTTTGTGGCCGAGCCGACGGTCGAGGATACGATCAGCATCCTGCGTGGCATCAAGGAGAAATACGAACTCCACCACGGGGTGCGGATCACCGATTCCGCGCTGGTGGCGGCGGCGACGCTGAGCCACCGCTATATCACCGACCGTTTCCTGCCCGACAAGGCGATCGATCTGATGGACGAGGCCGCCTCGCGCCTGCGGATGCAGATCGACTCGAAACCCGAGGAACTCGACGCGCTGGACCGCGACATCCTGCAGACGCAGATCGAGGTCGAGGCCCTGCGCAAGGAGGACGACGTCGCCTCGCGCGACCGGCTGGCCAAGATCGAGGTCGATCTGGCCGACATGCAGCAGAAATCGGCGGAACTGACCGGGCAATGGCAGGCCGAGCGCGACACGCTGGAGGCGGCGCGTGGCCTCAAGGAGCAGTTGGACAAGGCGCGCATCGACCTCGACGCCGCCAAGCGCGAGGGCAATTTCGCCAAGGCGGGCGAGCTGCAATATGGCCGCATCCCCGAACTGGAGCGCAAGCTGACCGAGGCCGAGGCGCGGTCCGCCGAAAAGCTGGTCGGCGACGCGGTGCGCCCCAACGAGATCGCCGAAGTGGTCGAACGCTGGACCGGCATCCCCACCACGCGGATGCTGGAGGGCGAGCGCGAAAAGCTGCTGCGCATGGAGGAGAGCCTTCACAAACGGGTGATCGGCCAGCACGCCGCCGTGCGCGCGGTGTCGAACGCCGTGCGCCGTGCGCGGGCAGGGCTGAACGACGAAAAGCGCCCGCTGGGGTCGTTCCTGTTCCTCGGCCCGACCGGCGTCGGCAAGACCGAACTGACCAAGGCGGTGGCCGAATTCCTGTTTGACGACGACACCGCGATGGTGCGCATCGACATGTCGGAATTCATGGAAAAACACGCGGTTGCCCGGCTGATCGGCGCCCCTCCCGGCTATGTCGGCTATGAGGAAGGCGGCGTGCTGACCGAGGCCGTGCGCCGCCGCCCCTATCAGGTGGTGCTGTTTGATGAGGTGGAAAAGGCCCACCCGGACGTGTTCAACGTGCTGCTGCAGGTGCTCGACGACGGGCAACTGACCGACAGCCACGGCCGCACGGTCGATTTCAAGCAGACGCTCATCATCCTGACCTCGAACCTTGGGTCGCAGGCGTTGTCGCTGCTGCCCGAGGGCTCGGACGGGGCCGAGGCCAAGGTGCATGTGATGGACGCGGTGCGGGCGCATTTCCGGCCCGAGTTCCTGAACCGGCTGGACGAGACGATCATCTTCGACCGCCTGCAACGCGCCGACATGGACGGGATCGTCACGATCCAGATCAAGCGGCTGATGAAACGGCTCGAAAGCCGCAAGATCGCGCTGGAGCTGGACGACTCGGCCCGCACATGGCTGGCGGACAAGGGCTATGACCCCGTCTATGGCGCGCGCCCGCTGAAACGGGTGATCCAGCGCGCCCTGCAGGACCCGCTGGCGCAGCGGCTGCTGTCGGGCGACGTGCTCGACGGATCGACGGTGCCGGTGACGGCCGGCGCCGAGGGGCTGATCATCGCCGGTGTCAGTGCCGCCGCCGATGACGACGGCCCGCGCCTGAAGGTTGTGCATTGACGACCCAAAAGGGGCGCCCGTCAAACGGCGCCCCGTCTTTGTCGTGCCCTGATCCTCGCCCAGCCGATGCCGGCGTCAGTCGGCCAGCGGATCAGTCCAGACCTGAAACCCGGTCAGGGTATTTACGCCAAAGGTCTGCGTCAGCGGCACATCCGCCGCGTCACGGCCCTGCGCGATCAGGATGCGGCCAATGCGCGGCATATTGTTGCGCGGGTCAAAGACATGCCACTGGTTGCCCAGATAGACCTCCATCCACGCGGCGAAATCGCCGGGGCCATGCGGCAGCGGCTGGCCGATGTCGCTGATATAGCCGGTGCAATAGCGCGCCGGGATGTTCATGCAGCGGCACAGCGCGATGGCCAGATGGGTATAGTCGCGGCAGACGCCCCGCCCCTCGGCCAGGGTCTCGCTGGCCGTGCGGGTCGAACGGGCGTGCTGATAGCCAAAGGCGACATGGTGATGGGCGAAATCGCAGATCGCCTGCACCCGCGCCCAGCCAGTCGGCGTGCCACTGAACATCGCCCAGGCGCGGTCTGACAGCATGTCGGTGTCGCAATAGCGGCTGCCCAGCAGATAGACGAGGGTCTCGGACGGCAGATCCTCGACCGCATGTTGCGCGGCCTCCGGGTGGCTGGGGTCGGGCAGGCCGCTGTCGCGCAGGATGCCGCTGGTGGACAGGGTCATCGCGCCCGCCGGGGCGACCAGACGCGAGCACCAGTTGCCGAACTGATCGCGATAGCTGCGGATCGGCACCGGTGGGTCCGAAATCAGATGGTCAGGGTGTTCAAGATCGCCAAACCGCGAGTAATGCACGTTGAGAATGGCAATCAGCGGCGTGGGCTGCACGAAGGCATAACTCAGTCGGCAGCCGATCTGGATACGCATGGGGCGAAACCTCGGTAAGAACCGGCTGAGGGCGCCGCGCCCATGATGCAAGCAAAACGGGGGCCCCATCGGAGCCCCCGTTTCAAAGTGTTCAACCGTCAGGCCTGAAATCAGGCGAGAGCGAGGTTGGTCGCCGATTCGCGGCCGTTGCGGTCGCTTTCCAGATCAAAGGTCACAGCCTGGCCATCGGCCAGTTGACGCAGACCGGCGCGCTCGAGCGCCGAGATGTGGACGAACACGTCCTTGGAACCATGCGCCGGGGCGATGAAACCGAAGCCTTTGGTGGCGTTGAACCATTTCACGGTGCCGTTGGCCATCGTGATGTCTCCTTCATGTGTCGCTGCCCACGATATGCGGCAGCCCGGCTCAGTCTCAAGGGTCGCGACTGAAACCGTTAGGGGACAGAAGGTCGACAGAAGATCGTTTGCCCCTTGCATATGCGCCCGATGGGGCCACATTGCAACCCTTCGTGGAATTTAGTTTTCTACCGCCCGCGCCGGTCCTGGTGGCGGGCGCGCACATCCCCTGTGCGCCGCTGCGCCTTTTCAGCCGGGTGCGGCGGGCGCATATCCTGTGCATCCAGACCGCAGGAGTCCCAGCCATGACCCGCTTTCCCACCTATTTCATCTCGCACGGCGGCGGCCCCTGGCCCTGGCTGGCGCAGATGCGCGCGCAGTTCGTCAATCTCGAAGCCTCGCTGAGGGCGATGGTCGCCGATCTGCCGGAACGGCCAAAGGCGGTGCTGGTGATTTCCGGCCATTGGGAGGACGACAGCTTTGCCGTGATGGGCGCGGCAAACCCGCCGATGGTCTATGATTACTACGGTTTCCCGCGTGAGACCTATGCCATCCGCTATCCCGCCCCCGGCGCGCCCGATCTGGCGGCGCGCACCCGCGATCTGCTGGCCGCTGCCGGGCTGCCGGTGCGCATCGACCTGCAACAGGGCTTTGACCACGGCACTTTTGCGCCGCTCTACATCATGTTCCCAGAGGCCGACGTGCCGGTGTATCAGGTCTCGTTGCGCCGGGGCTATTCGCCTGACGAGCATTTTGCCCTGGGCCGCGCGCTGGCACCGCTGCGCGACGAGGGGGTGATGATCGTCGGCTCGGGCCTGAGTTATCACAACCTGCGCCTGTTCGGGCCGCAGGCGCGGGTGCCGTCCGAGGGGTTCGACGCTTGGCTGGGTGCGGTGATGGCCGCCGCGCCCGAGGCCCGCACGCAGGCGCTGCTGGACTGGGAAACCGCCCCCCACGCGCGGGTCTGCCATCCGCAGGAGGACCATTTTGTGCCGCTCTTTGCCGCGCTGGGCGCCGCCGAAGGCGAGGCCGCGACGCGGATCTATCACGATCAGGG
>CALESR010000215.1 GCA_937907485.1 uncultured Paracoccaceae bacterium
GTTGCGTCACCGCAAAGCCCCGCGTCTCGCCAACCTTGCGGATCGGCTCGCGCAGCAGGCCACCGGCGGGCTCAAAGCCCCGCATCCGGCGCTGGCCCTCGCGGCGCGCGGTCTTGGCGGTGTCGGCGGGCGGTTTCATGCGGCGGCTGTGCTTTCCAAGGGTCGCGCACTATCTTAAGGACTTCCACGGCCAAGGCCAGAGGGGCTGCGGCAGGAGGCGTCAAGAATGCGTGACGGTGCTGAGATCGCGGCGGCCCTGCTGCGCTGGTATGACGGCGCCGCGCGGGTGCTGCCGTGGCGCATCAGCCCTCAGGCGCGCGCGGCGGGCGAGGTGCCGGACCCTTACCGCGTCTGGCTGTCCGAGGTGATGCTGCAACAGACCACCGTCGCAGCCGTCAAAGGATATTTCCACCGCTTTACAACGCGTTGGCCGGATGTTCAGGCGCTGGCCGCCGCGCCCGAGGCGCAGGTGATGGCCGAATGGGCCGGGCTTGGCTATTACGCCCGCGCCCGCAATCTGATCGCCTGCGCGCGGATCGTCGCGGCGGCGGGGCAGTTCCCCGATACGCTGGAGGGGCTGCGCGCCCTGCCCGGCCTTGGCGCCTATACCGCAGCGGCGGTGGCGGCGATTGCCTTTGACCGGGCCGAAACCGTGGTCGATGGCAATGTCGAGCGGGTGGTGGCACGGCTCTTTGCCCAGACCGACCCTCTTCCGCGCGTCCGCCCCGCGCTGGCCCGGCTGGCCGCGACCCTGACTCCGACCCAGCGCCCCGGCGATTTCGCGCAGGCGATGATGGATTTGGGCGCGACGGTCTGCGTGCCGAAGAAACCGCGCTGCGAGGCCTGCCCGCTGGAAGGGTTCTGCGAGGCGCGCGCGCGGGGCATCGCCGCCAGCCTGCCGATGAAACCCGCCAAGCCGCCAAAACCGGTCCGCCGTGGGATCGCCTATGTGGCGATCCGGGTGGATGGCGCGCCCTTGTTGGAGACCCGTCCGCCAAAGGGTCTGCTGGGCGGGATGTCGGGCTGGCCCGGCAGTGACTGGAGCGACGCGCCAACCCCCGCGCCGCCGTTGCAGGCCGACTGGCACCCCCTTCCCGGCACCCTGCGCCACACCTTCACGCATTTCCATCTGGACCTGACGGTTCATCTGGCCCGCGTTGGCCCTGATGCCCAACCGCTCACCGGCAGCTTTCAACCCGGCTTTGACCCCGAAAGCCTGCCAACGCTGATGCGCAAGGTTTGGGACCATGCGGCAACAGGCGACCTTTTCGCAGCACCGACAAAGCCCTAGACTGCCAGCCAGAGGTGCCCCCATGCGCAAGTCTCCCATCCTCGCTGCCCTGCCCTTCTGGCTGTCGCTTGGTTTTGTCCCGCTGATCGCGCTGGGCGCGCTGCTGGGCGGTTGGTGGCTGGCGCCCGCGTTGCTCTATGCCTTTGTCGTCATCACGGCGCTGGATGCGGCGCTGGGGCTGAACACCCGCAACCCGGCGACCGACACCCCGCTGGAGCAGCTTTTCTGGTATCGCCTCATCACCCTGATCTGGTTTCCGATCCAGCTGGTGCTGGTCTTAGGCGCGATCTGGTGGAGCACCACGGCCTCCGCCCTGTCGTGGCATGAGACGCTGGTGCTGTTCTTTGCCATTGGAGTGGCCTCGGGCGGGGTGGGGATCGTCTATGCGCATGAACTGATGCACCAGAAAACCAAGATCGAGCGCTGGCTGGGTGATCTTCTGATGGCCTCGGTGCTCTACAGCCATTTCCGGTCCGAACATCTGCGGGTGCATCACCTCTGGGTCGCCACGCCCCGCGACGCGGTGAGCGCGCGCTATAACGAGGGGTTCTGGCGGTTCTTTCCGCGGGTGCTGGTGGAATGCCCGCGCTCGGCCTGGGCGGCCGAGGTGGCGATGCTGGCGCGGGCGGGCAAGGGGCCTTTTGACCGGGCCAATCCCTTCTGGCGTTATGGCGCGTTGCAGGCCACCTTTTTGCTGCTGGCGCTGGGCGTCGGCGGCTGGGCAGGGCTGGGGCTGTTCCTGTGGCAGGCCCTTGTCGCGGTGATGCTGCTGGAACTGACGAACTATATCGAGCATTACGGGCTGACCCGCCGCCATCTGGGCGAGGGGCGCTATGAGCATGTGCTGCCGCGCCATTCATGGAACGCCTCGCAGACGGCGTCGAACTGGCTGCTCATCAACCTGCAGCGCCATTCCGACCACCATTACAAACCTGACCGCCGGTTTCCGCTGCTGCAAACCTATGCCGAGGACGAGGCGCCGCAACTGCCGCTGGGTTATCCCGCGCTGGTGGTGGCCGCGGTGATCCCGCCGCTGTGGCGCCGGGTGATGAACCCCCGCGTCCGCGCGTGGCGGCGGCAGTTCTATCCCGACATCACCGACTGGAGCGCCTATAAGGCCGGCACCAACCCGTTGCCGCGCGGCTAACGCCGGTTGCGGCCCAGCCAGCCAATCGCGCGGAACCACGCCAGCAGGCCGACGGCGAGGGCGGCCATCAGCCCCAGCGCCACCGGATAGCCCCAGCGCCAGTGCAATTCGGGCATGTGGTCAAAGTTCATTCCGTAAACCCCGACGACAAAGGTCAGCGGAATGAAGATCGTCGAGATCAGCGTCAGCACCCGCATGACCTCGTTGGTGCGATGTGACTGGCTGGACAGCACCAGATCCACCAACCCGCCCGTCACATCGCGGCTCGATTGCAGCATCTCGGTCAATTGCACCACATGGTCCTGACAATCGCGCAGATAGAGCCGCGTCGCTGCCGAAATCTGCCCGTGATCCTCGCGCATCAGGGCCGCCACCACGTCGCGCAACGGCCAGACGGCGCCGCGCATCGCCATGATCTCGCGCTTGTGGGCGTGGATTTCGGCCATGCCGACCTCGGCCTGACCGAGGAGAACGCGCTCTTCCACGGCCTCCAGCTGCTCGGTCATGGTTTCGACCACCGGAAAGAACGAGTCGATCACCGCATCGATCAGCGCATAGCACAGGTAATCGGCCGACCGCGCACGGATCGGCCGGTGCGGCGCGCGCAGCCGATTGCGCACCGGCTCGAAAACATCGCCCGGCTTCTCTTGAAAGGTCAGGACAAAAGTTTCACCCAGCACCATCGAGACCTGTTCGGTGTCGAACCCGTCCGGGTGTGGACTGGGCATCCTGAGGACGACAAAGGACTGGCCCTGATACTCCTCGGTCTTTGGCCGCTGGTGGACGTTGACAATGTCCTCCAGCACCAGCGGGTGCAGCCCAAAAGCCGTGCCGATCTGCGCCAGCAAGGCCGCGTCGCCCAGTCCGTCGATGTTCAGCCACAGCACCTTGCCCGGCTCGGGCGGGGCGATTTCAGGATGCTCGATCTCGACCAGACCGTCGGCGTTGAAATGCATGGCATGCAGCCGGGCGGTCAGTGCCCTTGGATCGACACTCAGCGTGCCGGGTGCCGTGCCGGGGGGCGAGCGGCGGCGTCTGACCGACGAGGGGCGGCGTTTTTGCGTCATGGCCGGATGCTAGCGCGGCGCGGGCGCCTTGGATAGCTGCACCGCAAGGATGCCCGCCATGATGATCGCCACGCCAATCAGATCGACGATGCGCAGGCTCTCGCCCAGCAGCAACGCGGCGGTCGAGACGCCAAAGAACGGGTTGAGGAAGTGAAAGGTCGCGGCCCGCACCGCACCGATCCGCTGCACCAGCTTGAACCAGACCCAGGTCGCCAGCAGCCCCGGAACCAGCGTGGTATAGGTAAAGGCCAGACCCAGCCGCGGCGTCCAGTTGACGGTGAGCTCTTCCATCAGCAGCGCCGGGAGCAGCAGCGCCGCCGAGCCGATCAGCATCTGCAACCCGACCACCGTCATCAGGTTGCCGCCGGACGAGGCCCCACGCAGCGCCAGCGTCGCCACGGTCAGCGCCAGCGCGGCGATGATGCACAGGCCGACGCCGAACAGGTCGAGCCCGCCTTGAAACCGCGCGCCCATGATGAGGACGACGCCGCCGAACCCGGCCACCAGCCCGGCCACCGCCAGCGGCTTCAACCGGTCGCCCATGAAGACGAACCCGGCCACCGCCACCAGCAGCGGCAGGGTGGAGGCGATGATCGAGGCGGCGCTGGCCTCGACCCACTGCATCGCGATGAAGTTGAGACCGAGATAGGCCGCGTTCTGGCAGAGACCGAAGACGATCGTTGCCCGCCACTGGGCGCGGGTCAGCCGCAGGGTCTCGCCCAGCGCGCGGGCGATCGCCAGCCCGATCAAACCCGAGATGAGGAACCGCACGGACAGCGAATACATCGGCGGCGCATCGACGACGATCATCCGGGCCGAGGTAAAGGCCGACGACCACATGAACGCGAAAGCGAGCCCCATCAGCAGCGCGCGGATATCCATCAGGTCCCCTCCAACGGGGCGCGAGGGGCCCCGACAGCAGGGATAGCGGGGAATTCAGGTCAGGGAAAGGGGGTGTCCCACGCAAGGGACATTTGTGGAGTTGTGGGATTCCAAGGGGTTGACGGTTCCGGTTAAGGATTTGGTAAGGTTTGTCCCACGGTTTTTGAGGCGGCGCCGGTAGGGGAGTTGACCGGGGGTTGGGGGGCGCCTGTGCTTAGAAGGCGGGAGCGCATGAAATGCGCGTCCGTGGCGAGAAATAGAGTAGGCGCAAAACAAACCCACAGCTTGCTTAACCCGACGGCTTGATAAGGAGCGAATTGTTGCTCAACGCCCTAAAAAATGCCCGTGTAATCTCGTTATAGTTGATTGGTACGCCTTGAAATACAAATCGATCTTCGTGCCGGTCGTATCCCGATTGTTTCTTGTCTGATGTGCTATCGCTTTTCTTTTTCCCACCATATCCGAGATAACATTTCCATCCGAAGCATCCTCACTCCATTCGAGCGATAAGGCATGCGAAAAATCCTTGTCAAATAGTGCAACTAACTCAACAATCTTGTTTTTATCAGGATTCTGAAATTGTTGACAAAGCCGCGAGATAGGCGCGGACATCTTTTGATGTGATGAATCCTCGGCATATCTTATCAAGATTTGCTTTATGTTCTGCTCAAGCCTACCTGTTATCGCAACACAAAGGTACTCGTTGATCATGCTCAGCGCCTCTCCGGATTGCCCGTCATACAATCCTTTCGAGACTCTTATTAAGCTACGTAACCTGTCAAAATCCGCTAGAACCTCAGGAAGCATTACTAGTCTCCGAGAGCTTTTATTGCTCTTTCGAATCGATTCTTTACATATTCCTCATCGGCTGTGCTCCTCGATATCCAGCCTAAGTATTCGGTATCTTGTTGGAGCTTGTCATATGCGCGCCTAACGGAATCATCACTCACCTCACCCCCTTTCTGCAGTTTCAGGGACAACGCCACAGTGAAGCTATCATAAAACGCAACATTGAGTGCCCGCCCACTTGGTCGGAATGGTCGGCTACCAAGGGAGCTTCTAATCTTTAATATTGAATCCTCCCAAATTGCGCGCACTTCTTGCATTTCAACCTTGTTTAAGCTTCTCCTATCCTTCATGTAGTCAGAAAGGAATTTTTTCATTGGGCGCCTGTAAACTGCGAGGCGGTCTCGAAAGGCGAACAGCCTTAATATTAGTTCAACATCTTTAAGGCGGTTGCTTTTCTTGCCGAAAATCTCTCTCCATTTTATATTGTCGTTCAAAGAGAAAAGCAGAGTGTTAAAATCTCCATACGCAATGCAGGATCGAATCTCTTGCGGAGATAATTTTAGCCCACCAGTATTGATTCTCTCAAAAACTTCATAAACGCTGTCCATATTGTCACTTGGAGTGTCTTGTTTGAAAACGGTTGCGTGAATAGTGGCGTCATCTAGCCGCAATTGATCGTCTTCGCTCAAGTCAGCGTACCCTAGGTCTTTCCATTTAGTTTTTATGCCAGTCAGCTTAAATTTTTTCTCACCAAACAGACCGTCATAGAATTTCTGTAAGGACTTAAGTCTTTGTTGGCCATCAATAACAAGGTGCTTTGGTCCGTCCCCCTCTTTATACAAAAAAACCCCAGGAACGGGGAGTCCCAAGAGAAGAGACTCTATAAACTTCGAGGCGTCGTTTTGGCTCCATACATACTGTCGTTGAAAATCCGGAATATAGTAATTTTCGCTTCTGAGGCGCTTCACCAGCCCATCAACATTATGGTCTACGCCATAGGAAGTTATGGTGAAGAGATCTTCCGAAGTGCTCTCGTCTTCGTTGTCAACATCGTCGTCTTCAACGTTCTTAAGGTCGACAATCTCTTCTTCTAGTTTTTCTACTTCCGTTGCCACAGCTGAAACTTCCCCTGTTTTCTTTGTCGCAAAGGCTAACTAACAGACCGATAAATCGCAACGATGAAGTTGCCCCCCCTCACCCCTTCTGAAACCACCCCTCCACCAGATCCAGAATGTCATCCACGATCTCGGGATGCTCGGCGTGGTTGGTGTTGATGCGGATCAGCCAGCCTTGGGGGGTCCACTCGCGGCGCAGGGTGATGCCCGACCGCAGGCGCAGCACGCGGCGGGGGCGGGGGGCACGGTGGGTCTGGGCGAGGGGATCGTCCTCGGGCATCAGGATCGCCTCGGTCACCACCGGCAGCAGCGCGCGCCACTGGGCCTGTGGCCCGTCTCCGGCATGGGCGCGCAGGGTCTCGACCAGCAGATCGTCCAGCCCGGCGCGGCAGGCAGCGGCGAGGCGGTCCATGCGGGCGGTGGACAGCGAGCGGGGGTTGGTCAGCAGCCCGTCGAGCGTCTGCACCACCTGCGCAAAGCCGCGCAGCCGCGATCGGGCCTGACGCGACAGCGCGGGATAGAGCGCGTCGACGGCGGAGTCCGGGTTGGGGAAGAGCCCGTGCTCGGTCGTGGTCAGCAAGAGCGCGCCCTTTTCCCAAGGGGTGACGGCGGCGCGGATCTCGTTTTCCGACACCATCAGCGCCAGCGCGGCGGGCAGGTCGGCGGGCTGGCGGATGAAGGCGGGGATCTCGGCAAAGGCACCGGGGCGCAGGGCGTCGAGCGCGCGAAAGGCGGTGAGGCGGCGCAGGCCCGAGAGCAGGCCCCAGGGCAACGGGCCGTCGATGGGAAAGACCTCGATCGGCTGGCGCAGGCCCTCGGTGGCGATGGAGGCCTGCAGCGCGGCAAGGTCGGGGGCGTCGAGGGTCAGGCGGTCACGCGGCAGGGCGTCGGCGTCGATCTGGGTCAGCGGCAGGCGGGTGATGTCCATGGCGGGCTCCTTTGGCGACAGGAGGCCACGGCGGGGTTAACGGGCGGCAAAAGGGCCGCCCGGAGGGGGGGGCGGCCCGGTTGGGTCAGACCAGCGCCTTCCAGGCGTTCAGGCCGCCCGCGATGTAATGCGCGTTGGCATAGCCCATGTCACGCAGCGCGGCGGCGGACAGGGCGCCGCGGTTGTTGGCGTTGCAATAGCATAGGATGGTGGTGTCCAGATCGGGCAGCAGGCCCTCGACGTTCATCTCGAGCTTGCCGCGCGAGATGTTGAGCGAGCCGGGGATATGCCCCTTGGCGTGTTCGTCAGGGTCGCGGATGTCGACGGCGACGGCGCCCTTGGCCAGCAGGTCGGCGACCTGATCGGCGGCGACGCCGCTTACACGGGCCTGGGCAGCTTCGGCGAGGGCTTGGAATTTCGAGGTATAGGCCATGAGGAACCTTTGGGCTGGATCTGTCGGATGACCGGACAGCTAGGCAGGACAGCGCGGCGGATCAAGAGAAATATTCAGTTTCCGATATATGTTTTCCGCGGCGCGGTGTCGCGGCCAGCAAAAAGGCCGCCCGGTCAGGGGCGGCCTGTGCAGCGCGCGGACCTGATCTCAGGCGGCGGCGTCTTTCAGCGCCTTGACGGCGGTGACCTTGATGGCGCGGTCGGCGGGCTTGGTCAGCATCTCGCCGGTGGCCGGGTTGCGCACTTCGCGCTCAGGACGGGCGCGGCAGGCGATCTTGGCGATACCGGGCAGGGTGACGGTGCCACCGGCGGCCACTTCGGCCGAGACCAGCGCGGCCAGCGCGTCGAGCGCGGCGGTGGCGGTCTTGCGGTCGGCGCCCATGCGCTCGGCGAGGGCAGCGGCGAGCTGGGTCTTGGTCATCGGTTTGTTCATCGGACTCTCCTGTGATTTATCTGTCGAGCGGCGGCCCATGGGGCGCGCGCGGGCTGTCGCCGTTTAGCGACAGAAACCCCGTCGAACAACCGGAAATCGCCGCGTGGCCAAGGAAAGCGCCGAAAAACGAGGCAATTGCGCCCCTCACGCCGCGTCAAAGAAACGCGGTTTCGTCGAAGCTGCGCAACTTTCGGCTGTGGATGCGCTCGAGCGGCATCTCGCGCAGCCGCTCCATCGCGCGCACGCCGATCAAGAGATGCCGCGCGACCTGGGTTTTATAGAAGGCGCTGGCCATGCCGGGCAGCTTCAACTCGCCATGCAGCGGCTTGTCGGACACACAGAGCAGCGTGCCGTAAGGCACCCGGAAGCGGAACCCGTTGGCGGCAATGGTGGCCGATTCCATGTCGAGCGCAATCGCCCGCGACTGGCTGAGCCGCTGCACCGGGCCGGACTGGTCGCGCAGTTCCCAATTGCGGTTGTCGATGGTGGCGACGGTGCCGGTGCGCATGATCTTTTTCAGATCAAAGCCGGACAGCTGGGTGATCTCGGCCACCGCCTCTTGCAGCGCGATCTGGATTTCGGCCAGCGCGGGGATCGGCACCCAGACCGGCAGATCCTCGTTCAGCACGTTGTCTTCGCGCAGATAGGCATGGGCCAGCACAAAATCACCCAGGGACTGCGAGTTGCGCAGCCCGGCGCAATGGCCGACCATCAGCCAGGCATGCGGGCGCAGCACGGCGATATGGTCGGTGGCGGTTTTGGCGTTCGAGGGGCCGACGCCGATGTTGACCAGCGTCACCCCCTGCCCGCCGGGCCGGGTCAGGTGATAGGCCGGCATCTGCGGCAGCCGGGGCAGGGCGGGGATCGGCGCCTCAGGATCGGTGATGACCGCGTTGCCGGGCGCGACAAAGCCGGTATAGCCCGAGGTCGGATCGGCCAGCATCTTGCGGGCGTAGGCCTCGAATTCATCGACATAGAATTGATAGTTGGTGAAGAGCACGTGGTTCTGGAAATGCTCAGGGTCGGTGGCGGTGTAATGCGCCAACCGTGCGAGGCTGTAATCGACGCGCTGGGCGGTGAACGGCGCCAAGGGCACCGAGCCATCGGCGTTGCGCACCCCCTCGCCATTGACGATGTCGTCATTGGTGATGCTGAGGTCCGGCACGTCGAAGACATCGCGCAGGGTAAAGGTCAGCTCGCCGGTCAGGGCAATGTCGCCGCGCGCCGCCATGGCGAAATGCAGCGGGATGGCGGTGTCGGAATAGCAGATGGTGACCGGCTCGCCGTGGTTCTTCAGCAAGAGGCCGATCTGCTGTTCGAGGTAGTGGCGAAACAGGTCAGGCCGGGTGACCGTGGTCGCATAGGTGCCGGGCTGCGGCACATAGCCAAAGGCGTGGCGGCTGTCGGGCAGGTCATAGGTCGTCGTGGTCAGCCGGATTTCCGGGTAAAACGCGCGGTAGCGGGCGATCGGCTGGCCATCGGCAACCACGGCGCTGAAACGCTTGACGAGAAAATCGGTCGCCCGGTCATAGAGCAGGCGCAGATGTGCGACGGCCTCGGCGGCGTCGGAGAAGGTCTGCGGCTCGGCGCCGGGGGCGGTTTCGACGGGAAGGGAACGGGTGGGTTTCATCAAATGCTCGCTGGCCATGCCCCCGGATGCCGCAGGCATGCGGCAAGGGTGTGACAAAGATGGGGGGAGGGCGTTTCCATGCGCCAAGATAGGGGATGGTTGGCGCGAAGGGAAGGGGGGCTAGGTTCGCGCCTTTGGACGTTCGCGCAGGACGGCCATGATCCGCAATTGCGGCTTGATCCAGTCGGCAAGCCGAGGGTCGATCCAGGAAACCAGCTCCAGGGTTTCGCTGTAATCCTTGCTGATGTCGCGGCCGAGCAGCGGCTCGTGGTGAAAGATTCGATTTCGCAAGGTGGTTACAGCCTTGCAGCGATCCTCAAGTTCAGCGCGTGTGGTTGCGGCCGGGAGCGTAGGAAATACGCTTTGGAAGGGTGACCAGTAATTCGCCTCGTGCTTTGGCAAGAGCATCTTTGTCCAGAAGCCGAAAGTCAGTTCGGCGACCATGCAGCCATGCGTGACACGGCCCTTTTCTTCGAAACGCGCGTTGCGCGCT
>CALESR010000216.1 GCA_937907485.1 uncultured Paracoccaceae bacterium
CGTGCTGCCGATGCTGCCGCAGATCGGGCGCGAAAAGACGCTCAAATCCGGGGGCGGCGAATGAGGGCGCCGCGCGTCCGCTGGACCGCCGCCGAATGCGCCTGGGTCGAGGCCAACCGCCACCGCCCGCGCCGTGACGCCCATGCCGACTTCGTCGCCAGCTTCGATCGGCCCGAGGTCAGCTTTGACGCCTTTAACAGCCTGTGCAAGCGAAAGGGCTGGACGAACGGCCTCGATGGCCGGTTCAAACCCGGCCACACCAGTCCGAACGCCGGGAAAAAAGGCTGGCGCACACCCGGCTCGGAAAAGGGCTGGTTCAAGCCCGGCAGCCGCACGGGTCGGGCCAATGTAAACCACCAGCCGGTCGGCACCGAATGCCTGCGCGACGGCTACCTCGTGCGCAAGATCAACGAGGACCGGCCATTTTGCCGCCGCTGGCGCGCCGTGCACCTGCTGAACTGGGAGGCCCTGCACGGCCCGGTGCCCGAGGGCCATGCGCTCAAATGCCTCGACGGCGACCGGCAGAACACCGACCCGGCCAACTGGGCGCTGATCCCGCGGTCGCTGCAGCCACGGCTGAGCGGCAAATTCGGGCGCGGCTATGACACCGCGCCCGCCGAACTGAAACCCATCATCCTCGCCACCGCCCGCCTCGCCCAGGCCGCGCAGGATCTGAAAAAGGGGAAACGGAATGGCTGAAAACACAAAAATCGAATGGTGCGACCACACGTTCAACCCGTGGGAGGGTTGCCAAAAGGTCGGCCCCGGCTGCGATCATTGCTACGCCGAGGCGCGCGATCAGCGGTTTACCGGCGGGCAGCACTGGGGGCCGGGCGCGCCGCGCCGTCGCACCAGCCCGGCGGCTCGGCTCCAGCCGCTGCGCTGGAACCGAGCCGCCGAAAAGGCAGGCCGACGCGCCCGCGTGTTCTGCGCCAGCCTTGCGGATGTGTTCGACAACGCCGTGCCGACCGAATGGCGCGATGACCTCTGGGCGCTGATTTCAGCCACGCCGCATCTGGACTGGCTGCTGCTGACCAAGCGCCCCGGCAACATCGCCGCGATGCTGCCGCCGTCAGGGGGCAAGGGCTGGCACAACGTCTGGCTGGGCTGCACCGTGGTCAACCAGGCAGAGGCCGACCGCGACATTCCCAAGCTGCTGGCCGTGCCCGCCGCCGTCCGTTTCCTGTCGATGGAGCCGCTGCTGGGGCCGGTGGATTTGGAGCCATGGTTGCCGTGGCCTTGCGGCGGCGACGACTTGCCAGATGGCCGGCCTTTTGGTTGCTACGAGTGCGAAATCGGTGATTGCCAGAATTGCCCGAAGATCCGCGCTCATTACTGGTGCGAGGAAGGACCGCGCGGCGACGATGGATGCCCGGCATGGATTGCCCACGGCCGGACGACACTGGACTGGGTGATCGTCGGCGGCGAGAGCGGCCCGAACGCCCGCCCGATGCACCCCGACTGGGCACGCTCGATCCGCGACCAGTGCCAAGCTGCCGAGGTGCCGTTTCTGTTCAAGCAGTGGGGCGAGTGGGAAACATCGCTCGACCGCGACCGCGACGACCCGGACTGGCGCGCGGATTACTCGCGTAATTACGTCGACCGGGGCAAATCTCGGTGGCTGAACCTCGCAGGCGGACAAGGATTTCACGGCGACCGATTCCACGTCATGCGCCGCGTCGGCAAGCGCGCTGCCGGCCGCCTGCTCGACGGGCGCGAGTGGACCGAATTTCCAAACGCAGAGGCCACCCCATGACCGCGCGCGCCACCTTTCGACAGGGCACCTTGACGCGCGCTATTGCGGCGGCGCAGGCTGCCGGGCTGACGGTGGTGCGCACCGAGATCGACCCGGACGGCCGCATTGTGCTGGTGCACGACGCCGCCAGCGCGCCACCCCGGATCGGGGGGCAAAACTCTTGCGACAGGGTGTTCGATTGAAACACATCAAGGTGGTGACCAAGGGCGGCAAGCGCTATGTTTACCGCCGCGTCGGCGGGGCGCTGGTGCCGCTGCCCGATCTGCCCGAAAACGACGACAGATTCCTCGCCGCCTATGCCAAGGCGGGCAGCGTCACGCCGCGCCGCACGCGCGGGGCCGAGGGCTCGATCGAGGCCGCCGCCGCCGCGTTTCTGGCCTCGGGCACCTTTGCCCGCATGGCCGCCAGCACCCGCGCCACCGTGCGCCGGTCGGTCGACCGCATCGCCAGCGACCGAGGCGCCGGGCTGCTGGTCGATCTGCGCGCCGATCATCTGCGCAAGGACCTGCGCGCCCTGACCCCCGGCGCGGCGATCAACCGGCTGAAGGCATGGCGCTGGATCCTGCGCCACGCGGTCGAAACCGGCGTGATGGCCACCGACCCCTCGGCGGGGATCAAGCCGCCGCGCGGCACCACGACCCCGCACCGCCAGTGGACCGGCGCCGAGATCGCCGCATTCCGCGACCACTGGGCGCCCGGCACCCAGCAACGTCAGGCGATGGAGGTGCTGCACTGGACCGGCGCGCGCTGCGTCGACGCGGTTCGGTTTGGCTGGCAACTGATCACGCCCGACGGCTGGCTGCGGTTTGTCCAGGCCAAGACGGGCGGCCCGGCGACGGTGCCGGTGCACCGCCTGCCCGGCTGGTGCACCGCGCTGCAGCGCGATCACGCGGCCTTTCTGGCCGAACTGCCCGCCGATCGGCTGCAGTGGATTGTCACCGCCTTTGGCAAACCGCGCAGCCAAAAGGGCCTGTCGCAATGGTTCAGCGCCGCAGCGACCGAGGCCGGACTGCCCGCCGACTGCACCGCCCACGGCCTGCGCAAGGCCCGCGCGGCTGCCCTCGCCGAGGTTGGCGCCACCGGCCCCCAGATCGGCGCATGGACCGGCCACGCCAGCCTGTCCGAGATCGCCCACTACACCCGCGGGGCCGATCAAGCCGCGATTCTGGGCGCAGAACGCCCCGAGAACATGGGAAACCGAATCCGCCAGTTGCCAAAAAAAACGGAAAAACCGTGAGTTTTCAATGGCGTTTCGAGGGGTTGGCGATCCCGAGAGGACTCGAACCCCTGACCCGCTGCTTAGAAGGCAGCTGCTCTATCCAGCTGAGCTACGGGACCGCTTTGCCCGTCATGCGGCAACGCGGGCGGGCTCGTCAAGTCACAGTGCACGCAGCCACTCGGTTGCCCGTGCCACGATCCCCGCATTGGCCGAGGGCGACAGGATGTCACCGGCGATCACATGCTGGCTGGGGTCGTCGGCGTCGGTGACGATCTGCATCTGCACCGGCGCGCCCCAGTTGGCCATCGCCGCCTCGGTCGCCTCGGCCCGCACCACGCTGTCGCCACGGGCATAGAACACCAGCGCCGGAACCCGCGCCGCCGGATGGTCGGCATCGCGTGCTGCCGATTGCACGGCGCGCATCGGGAACAGCGCGGTGGTGGGGTAGCTGGTGGTCCAGAACCGCGCGTGGCCTTCGTTCTGCGCCTCCCACGAGCGGGTTTCGCCCATCACGGCGGGCAGCCAGCTGCGGCCAAAGGGCAGGTCCAGCATCCAGGCCTGCGACGAGTTGATCTCGAAATTCGGCGAGATCAGGATGACCCCGGCCAGATCGCCCGCATAGGCCGGGTCGAGCGCCGCCAACACCGCCAGCGAGCCACCGGTCGAGGTGCCGACCAGCACCACCCTCTCGCCCAGACGGCGGGCGATGGCCATCGCCTCGGCCAGATCGGCGGCCCAGTCGGTCAGACTGGCCTCGGCCAGTGCGGCGCCGGGCCGGCCATGCCCGGCGAGGCGGGTCTCATAGAGGTTGGCGCCCAATGCCTCGGCCAGCGTCTGCGGCACCGGGGCGATCTCGGCCCGGGTAGCCGAGAACCCGTGCAGATAGACCAGCGCCAGCGGGGTGCGCTGGCCGGGCTCGCCGGCCCAGAGGATGCGTTTTTCGGCGCCCTCGGTGATGTCGTCGAACATTGCCTCGCGCCCGGCCAGCCAGGCGTCAAGGTCCGGCCCCGGTTCCACCGTGGCCACCTGCGCAGCGTCAGGCCATGTCTCGCGCGGGGCTATGAACCACAGAACGGCGCCGATCAACAGCAGATCAAGGATGACAAAGGCCGCGATCTTGGCAAAGCGCATGGCTCAGACCTCCAGAGTTTCAAGGGTTTGCGCGATCAGCGCCAGGGTGTCAGGGTCTGAGAACCGATGGTCCGCCCCCTTGACCAGCGTCAGCCGCAGGTCGGGGCTGTCGGCGCGTGCCATCAGCCTGAGCGCGACGTCGAGGGGGACATCCGTGTCCTCGGTGCCCTGCAACAGCCGCACGGGACAGGGCAGGGCCAGCGGGCTGCGCAACACCAGATGGGCGCGGCCGTCCTCGATCAGGCGGCGGGTGATGCGGTAAGGCTCGGCGGCATAGTCCGAGGGCAGATCGACATAGCCCTCGGTGTCCAACGCCGAACGCTGGGCTGCGTCGAACCCCTCCCACATCGAATCCTCGGTGAAATCGGGCGCGGCGGCGATGCCGACCAGCGCCGCCAGCCGCTCGGGCCGGGCGCGCGCCACCAGAAGGGCGATCCAGCCGCCCATGCTGGAGCCCACCAGCACCTGCGGACCCTGCGTCAGATGATCCAGCACGGCCAGCGCATCGGCAAACCAGTCGCCGATGCAGCCATCCAGAAAGTCGCCCGAACTGGCGCCATGGCCGGAATAGTCAAAACGCAGAAAGGCCCGCCCGCGATCCTGCGCCCAGCCTTCGAGGAACTGCGCCTTGGTGCCGGTCATGTCGGATTTGAACCCGCCCAGAAACAGCACACCCGGCCCGGCGCCGGGGCTTTGCACAAAGGCCAGACTGCGGCCCTGCTTGGTGTCCAGATGTTCGATCACGCGGTTTCCCCTGCGCTGCTGCTTGGCGCCAGACCCCGGCCGCTGGTGGCTGACGGGGCGATCACCGGAAGGGAACCCCCTGCGTGCCCGGCCCGCGCTTGTCCACCGGATCGGCCCAGGTTGCAGGATCGAGGATCAGCGCCGCCAGCGCCTCGGCGCCTGCGTCCAGCATTGCCTCGCCCTTTTGCGCCGTGGCACGCGCCGGATTGCCCGCCATGCCGTTGCCGGTGATATGGCTGAACGGCCGCCAGCGATAGGCGGCCTTGCCCGCCTTCAGAAACCCGGCGCCGTCCATGCCATCGACCAGCGCGGCCAGATCCGAAGTATCGACCAGCCCCGGTTCCACCGCCAGCATCATCGAGGTTTCGGCCTCGCCCGCGTGCATGACGCCGGGTTGGTCCTGCAGGTGGCGCGACAGGGCCTCGCCCGCCTCGGTCACATAGGTCGTGCCGACCAGCACCGCATCGACCTGCGGCGCCAGTTCATCGCAGATCTGCTGCATGGCGATCATGTTGCCGCCGTGGCTGTTGGAAATCAGGATGTGGCGAAAGCCGTGGCGGGTGATCGAGTCGATCAGATCGCGGATCAGCGCGCGAAAGGTGGCGTGGCTGACCGTCAGCGTGCCACCAAAGGGCATGTGGTGTTCCGAAAGGCCCGACCAGACGACCGGCGTGACCACCACCTTGCGGGCGGGTTCGCACAGGCGGGCGGCGCGGATGTTTACCTCATGCCCCAGCCGCGTGTCGGTCATGGTGGGCAGGTGCGGGCCGTGCTGTTCGATCGAGGCGATGGGCAGGATGACCACCGCGTTCTCCGCCGCCAGCGCCCGCAACTCATGCGCCTTCAGGCGTTGCCATTCGACTTCAATCAAGGGCGTCCCCTCCTATGCTTTGTGCCAGAACCCGGCTGATGGTGGTCAAGGGCAGGCCGCTTTCACCCTGCCACTGGTTGAAGGCCGCCTGCACGGCGGCCCAGCCCTTTTTCGAGGTGGGCGCCTTGTCGATCACCCCCTCGGCCACCAGCCGCGCGACCACATCTTGCGACAGGACATAGCCGTCCTTGCCCATCTGGCGCAGCACATAGGGGCCGGTGTTGCCGCCCAGCCGCTGCCCCTCGGTGCCCAGCCATTGCAGCAGGCCCGCCAGATCCTCGCCCGGCCAATCGGCGACAAAGCGGCCAAAGCTGCCGTGTTCGTCGCGGATGCGGCGGATCAGCGCGGCGTTGTGCAAGATCGCCTGCACCTTGGGCGGGCTGCGGATGATGCGGGGGTCGTCGCACAGATCCTGCCACCAGTCGGGCGGCTGAAAGGTGACGATGTTGATGTCGAAGCCGTGGAAGGCCGCCAGAATTCCGGGCCATTTGTTGTCGACCACGGTCCACGAGATGCCGGCCTGAAAGATGCCCTTGGCCATGGTCGCCAGCCAGTCGGAATCTGCCGTGGCGGCCAGTGCCTCGGGGCTTTTGGCCGCTGGAATGCCCGCCATCACCGCGGCCACCCCGCCCTTGCGCAGGGCGGCTATCGACAGGATGTCCTCAAAGCTGCGCATGATCGCCTCCCTTTGGCTGGCGTCAGGTTGACACGCGGCCCAAGGCGGCGCAAGAAGCGGCGACATAACCCGCAACCGGGCGCTCCGTGGGCGCCAAAATGACGAGGACCGGCCATGAGCCTGATCTCCCTGACCTTTCCCGATGGCAATGTGCGGCAATTCGAGGCCGGGGTCACCCCTGCGCAGGTCGCTGCCGCCATCGCCCCCTCGCTGGCCAAGGCTGCGATTTCCGCCAGCGTCGACGGCGCGCATTGGGATCTGGCGTGGCCGCTGACGCAGAACGCCCGGCTCAGCATCAACACGATGAAGGACGACGCGGCGGCGCTGGAACTGATCCGGCACGATCTGGCGCATGTCATGGCCCGCGCGGTGCAGGAAATCTGGCCTGATGTGAAGGTCACCATCGGCCCGGTGCGCGATCTGGGCTGGTTTTACGACTTTGACCGCGCCGAGCCCTTTACGCCCGAGGATCTGGGCCAGATCGAGGCGCGGATGAAGCAGATCATCAACGCCCGCGACCCGGTGCGCACCGAGGTCTGGGAACGCGCCCGCGCGCTGGCGCATTATCAGGCCGCGAACGAGCCCTACAAGGTCGAACTGCTGGCCCGCATCCCCGAAGGGCAGGACATCCGCATGTATTGGCACGGCCCCTGGCAGGACCTGTGCCGCGGCCCGCACCTGCAGCACACCGGGCAATTGCCCGCCGACGGGTTCAAGCTGATGAACGTCGCCGGGGCCTATTGGCTGGGCGACTCCAGCCGCCCCATGCTGCAACGCATCTATGGCGTGGCGTTCAAGAACCGCGACGACCTGAAGGCCCATCTGACCATGCTGGAAGAGGCCGCGAAACGCGACCATCGCAAGCTGGGCAAGGAGATGGACCTGTTCCACATGCAGGAAGAGGCGCCGGGGCAGATCTTCTGGCACCCGAACGGCTGGACGATCTATGCCACGCTGCAAGACTACATGCGCCGCCAGCAGCGCAAGGGCGGCTATGTCGAGGTCAACACGCCGCAGGTGGTGAACCGCAAGCTGTGGGAGGCCTCGGGCCATTGGGAGAACTACCGCGAGAACATGTTCATCGTCGAAGTGGACGAGGACGGCGCGCGGGAAAAGACCATCAACGCGCTGAAGCCGATGAACTGCCCCTGCCATGTGCAGATCTTCAACCACGGCATCAAGAGCTATCGCGACCTGCCGCTGCGCATGGCCGAATTCGGCTCTTGCGCGCGGTATGAACCCAGTGGTGCGCTGCATGGCATCATGCGCGTGCGTGGCTTTACGCAAGACGACGCGCATATCTTTGCTACCGAAGAGCAGATCGAGGGCGAGGCCAAGCGCTTTATCCAGTTCCTCGCGGCGGTCTATGCCGACCTCGGGTTCGAGACATGGCGCATCAAGCTGTCCACCCGGCCGGACAAACGCATCGGCACCGAGGAAAGCTGGGACTTTGCCGAGGCCGCGCTGGCCAATGCGGTCACGGCGGCGGGGCATACCTTCGAACTGTTCCCCGGTGAAGGCGCCTTTTATGGGCCGAAGCTGGAATTCGTGCTGACCGACGCCATTGGCCGCGACTGGCAATGCGGCACCTTTCAGGTGGATCCCAACCTGCCCGAGCGGCTGGATGCCAGCTATGTCGGGCAGGACGGTGCGCGCCATCGCCCGATCATGCTGCACCGCGCCTGCCTTGGCAGCTTCGAGCGGTTCATCGGCATCCTGATCGAGAACTTCGCTGGCAAGCTCCCGCTGTGGCTGGCGCCGCGGCAGGTGGTGGTGGCCTCGATCGTGTCCGAGGCCGACGACTATGTGCACGAGGTCGCGGCGGCGCTGCTGGCGGCGGGGCTGCGGGTGGAAACCGACATCCGCAACGAGAAGATCAACTATAAGGTCCGCGAGCATTCGCTGGGCAAGGTGCCGGTGATTCTGGCGGTGGGTGCGCGCGAGGTGGCCGAGCGCACGGTCTCGGTGCGCCGGTTGGGCGACAACCGGACCGAGACGGTGGCGTTGGCCGACCTGATGGCCGAACTGGTGGCCGAAGCGACGCCACCCGACCAGCGCTGAGGGGTTTCGCCCTTGGCCGCGCGACCCCAGAGGGGCCGCGCCGCCGCGGGCGACCCAGGCGCGGGCTGACGCCCGCGATGGGGGGCGCTGCCCCCCTCGGCCTGCGGCCTCACCCCCCGGGATATTTGAGCGAGCAAAGAGGGGGCGGGCGAGCGCGGATGATCCACGAGTTTTGCGTGATCGGCGGCGGCATTGTCGGGTTGGCGGCGGCGCGGGCCTTGCAGGCGCGGCGGCCGGGGGCCTCGGTGGTGGTGCTCGACAAGGAGGCGCGGCTGGGGCTGCACCAGACCGGGCGCAATTCGGGGGTGATCCACTCGGGCATCTATTATGCGCCCGGCAGCCTGAAGGCGCGGTTGTGCCGCGAGGGGGCCACGGCGACCAAGGCCTTTTGTCAGGCGCATGGCATCCCCTTTGAGGCACGCGGCAAGTTGATCGTGGCGACGCGCGCGGCCGAGATTCCGCGGATGGAGGCGCTGTTGGCGCGGGCGGCCGAAAACGGCATCGACGCGCGGCGGTTGTCGGCGGGGGACATCGCCGAACGCGAGCCGGCGATTGCCGGGCTGGCGGCGATCGAGGTGCCGGGGGCGGCAATTGTCAGCTATGGGCGCATTCTCGACGCGCTGGCGGCGGATCTGCGCGCGGGCGGCGCCGAGATCCGGCTGGGCGCCGCGCCTCTGGCCATCGTCGAGCACGGCGATCATGTCGAGGTGGCCTTGCCCGGTGGCACCCTGCGGGCGCGGCGGCTGGTGGCCTGCGCCGGGTTGCAGTCGGACCGCGTGGCGCGGATGGCCGGACTGGTCCTGCGCCACCGCATCGTGCCGTTTCGCGGCGAGTACTGGCGGCTGCGGCCGGAAAAATCGGCCATTGCGCAGGCGATGATCTATCCGGTGCCGGACCCGGAATTGCCGTTTCTGGGGGTGCATCTGACGCCGATGATCGACGGGTCGATGAGTCTGGGGCCGAACGCCATGCTGGGTCTGGCGCGCGAGGGCTATGGCAAATTCGCGCTGGACCGCCGCGATCTGGCCGAGATGCTGGGCTTTGGCGGCTTTTGGCGGGTGCTGGGGCGCAACCTGCGGCCGGGGCTGGAGGAACTGGGCAATGGTTTGTTCAAGCGGCGCTATCTGGCGGCCTGTCGGCGGTATTGCCCCGCGTTAGACCTGGAGGACATGCTGCCGATGGCGCCGGGGATTCGGGCGCAGGCGGTGATGGCGGATGGCACGATGGCGCAGGATTTCCTGCTGTTGGAAACGCCGCGCATGCTGCATGTCTGCAATGCGCCCTCGCCGGCGGCAACCTCGGCTTTGCCGATCGGAGCGATGATCGCCGAGCGGGTGCTGGGGGCGGCGTCAGCGAGCCGGTGAGTCGTCAGGGCAAGATGAAGCGGGCAGGGCGACAGGTGCCCGAGGGCGCACCCGGCGGTTCGCGGGTGGGGGCGGCTCAGTCCGGTTTGGCGACCAGCAGGTCGGTAGGCGGGGCGCGCATCAGGTCGCGGGCGTAATTGCCCAGCGCCTGCGGGTCGCGGCCGGAATGCGCGCCGATGCAGACCAGATCGGCGCCCAGTTCGTCGCGGCGAAACGCGAGCACCTGATGCACGCCGCCGGGCACGATTTCCGGCGCTTCGGCCAGATCGGGCAGGCCGGGCTGGGCGAGAAATGCTGCCCGCGCGGCCTCGGCACGGGCGAGCGCGGCGTCGAATTCGGGCTTGCCTTCGATTGCGCGGGCGCCCAGCCGCATCTGCAGCGCGTGAATGGCGTGGAACTGCGCGCCGGGTGCCAGCCGCGCGGCCGCCCGCAGTGCGGCGGCCGAGGCGAGGGAGAAATCGCTCAGCGCCAGAACCTGCCGGTAAGGGCCTTCGGGCGGGCGATGGGCGATCAGCACCGGGCAGGGCGCAACCAGCACGATGCGCTCCATCGTGGTCAGGCGCAGCAGGTCCAGCACCCGGCGTTCGCGGTGCAGGCCCAGCACGATCAGCACCGCCCCCTCGGCGCGGGCGAGGTCGGCCAGCGCGGCGGCGGGTTGGCCGAGCAGCAGGCGCTCGTCACCGCCGGGGGCCGGGGTGAGCGGCGCGTCGCCGGTCTCGACATGGGCGACGATCAACCGGGCTGACAGCGCCTGCGCCACCAGCGCCGCGCGGGCCGCGACATGGGCCGAACGCGGAGAGCGGTCGGTGGCGGCGATCACACAGGGTTGCGGCATGGCGGGCACCTCATCCGTTCAGACCGGCGCCGGGCGCCTGGGGGCGGTCGCGCAATCGCGAGACCATCTCGGGGTTCAGATCGGCGCCGGTATGCAGCCGTTGATCCAGCCCCGGAAAGGCCAGTCGCAGCGGCGCGGCCAGATCCTCGGGCAGGCGGGTCAGGGTCGAAGGGCAGACCATCAGGCTCTCGCTGGGGATACCTTCGGCATAGATCACCTCATGCGCGGCAAAGACCAGCGAGAAATACTCGACCCAGCCGCCTTCGCGCCGCAAGATCGTGCGCCCGTCGACCAGATGGCGGGCCTGCACCAGCAGTTCGGCGGCACCGGCCAGCGGTTTGGCCTCGCGCCGATAGAGGAACAGCCGGTGATGCGGGCTGACGATCAGCGCCTCGGGGTTGCCCATCACGCCGGGTTGCACCACCACCGGGGCAAAGCCGCCTTCGGCGCGCAGTTGCACCGCGCCCTTCCAGATCAGCGGTTGCACGGCGTGGTCACGGGTGATGACGCTGTCGCCGGGGTGCAGATCCTCGACCGGCACCTGCCGCCCGTCGGCCAGGGCGATGCGGGTGCCGCGGGCAAAGGCCCCGGCGACGACATCGGCCAGCCGGATCGGCCCCGGCTGGGCGTCGGCGGCGATCAGCGTATAGGTCAGCCGGGCGCGCAGGGGCGACAGCGGCAGCGCCAGACGCCGCGCCCCCAGCCGCAACACCAGCACCTCGACCAGATCCCCGTCGGGCGCCATCAGCGACAGCCGCCCTTCCAGCGCCAGCGGGTCACCGGCGCGGCCCAGGGCCGAGCCTTCGGCCAGCCGCCCGCCGGTGTCCTGCACCCCAAGCGCAAGGCGCAGGGTCAGCGGCTGCGCGCCCTCGGCCAGCCGGTAATAATCGCCGCAGATGCTGTCGGCAGGGGCGGGCAGCGGGTCACCGGCATTGGCGCCCGACAGCACGCCCAGCGCGGCGCCGTCAAAGACCGCGACGGTATGCGCCACCAAGGGCGGAGTCGCTGACCGGGGGGCGGCGGGCATCGGGTGTGGTCCGGCATGGCTGGGAATGCGGCGGTGATCTTGCGGCGAACGGCGGCGGGCGTCAACCATCTGTCACAAAGCGGGGTGCTTGGTGCCGGTGCCCCCCTCGCGTTGCGGGGGCGTGGCGGGAATGCTAGGTCTGGGGCAACGCGACAGGGAGACATCGATGGATCTGGGGATCAAGGGAAAGACGGCGCTGGTCTGCGCCTCGTCCAAGGGGCTGGGGCTGGGCTGCGCCGAGGCGCTGGCGGCGGCCGGCGTGGATCTGGTGATGAACGCGCGCGGGGCCGAGGCGCTGGAGGCCGCCGCCGCCGCGATCCGCGCGCGGCACGGCGTGCGGGTGACGGCTGTCGCCGCCGATATCACCACCGAGGCCGGGCGCGCCGAGGTGCTGGCGGCGGCGGGCTCGGTGGATATTCTGGTCACCAACGCCGGGGGCCCGCCGCCCGGTTTGTGGAGCGACTGGACGCGCGACGATTTTCTGAAGGCGATCGATGCCAACATGTTGACGCCGATCGCGCTGATGCAGGCGATGCTACCGGGGATGATGGCGCGCGGCTGGGGCCGGGTCGTCAACATCACCTCGCAGGCCGTCAAAGCGCCCATCGGCGTGCTGGGCCTGTCGAATGCGGCGCGCACCGGGCTGACCGGCTTTGTCGCGGGCACTGCGCGGCAGGTGGCGGGCAAGGGCGTGACGATCAACAACCTGCTGCCCGGCATCCATGACACCGACCGGGCGATCTCGCTGGACACCGGCGCGGCCAAGGCGCAGGGCCTGACGCTGGACGGCGCGCGGCGGGCGCGCGAGGCGACGATCCCCGCCGGGCGTTATGGCACGGCGGCGGAATTCGGCGCGGCCTGTGCCTTTCTGTGCAGCCAGCATGCCGGGTTCATCGTCGGGCAGAACCTGCTGCTCGACGGCGGGGCGATTGCCACGACGATGTGAGGCTCTGGGGGGCCGGGCGGCA
>CALESR010000217.1 GCA_937907485.1 uncultured Paracoccaceae bacterium
AAATGCGCTTGACCTGCTACTGACGGGGGTGTGACCGGGCAGAGACGTCCCGCGCGACCTGTGGATGACGGATCAGGCGCATCAGCGGGCCGAGAGCCTCGCTTGTCAGGGTGTCCACTGGTTGCGCGCGTGTCGGACGGTAGTGCCAGTCGGCGCTGGACCTCGGCCTGCCAGAGAACTGCATCGGATTGCCGCGCGGCGCGGGCGCGGTTCAGTCGCCCCCTTCAACCCATTTGGGCACACGCCCGCGACGGGGCTCGGGCGCCTCGCGGGTGACCCGGCCCTCGACCAGCGCCCAGAAGCCCTGCTTGCGGCCATGGTCGCGCCGAAGGGTGGCGAGAAACTCGGCATGCGGGACGATGTCCGGGGGCCGGTCTGGATCGCCGTCGCTGCCGGAGGCCAATCGCTCCAGCGCCGCGAGATAGCCAGCGCCATGCCCGTAGGCCTTGGATCTGGCCTGAGCGAGGATCTCTGCCAGAAGCGCGCGGTAGAGGATCGTTGCCGCAAGCGGGGCTTCGTGTTGCAGCTGATCGGCGATGTCGGGCAGCAGATGCCAGTCTTTGCCCGAGACCTCGGTTCTGCGCCGCACGATCAGTTTTTCCGCGAGATCGTCGCGCCGCCAGGCGAGGAAGAACCGCAAAGCAGACATGAAGTCCGGGTGGTCGAGGGCGATGGTGAAGGCGCGTTCCTCGGCCTCGATGTCGTCGAAATCCGGCAGCGCCTTGAGATGGGCGGACAGCAGGGCGGGCGCCAGCGTCTCGGCAAAGACGGACCATCGGAGGTGCTGCGCATCGGCAGGTCGGCCGAGGTCGGTGAGGATATGCGCTTCCAGCAGGGCTTGCCTGACGGCGGGGCTGTCATCGCTCATATCCTCGCCTTCCAGCCCGATCAGGCGGACATGACGCAGGCGACCGCCCAGGCGGACCCAATCGAGGGCCTCGGCGAACCGCCCGGCGGCCCGCAGACGCTCGGCTGCACCCAGCGTGTCGCGTTGCCGTTCGGGCTTGGCGGCCTCGATGCCGAGGAAGAGATCGAGGTTGCCCTGCGCGAGGGCCAGGTGCTGACGAATCTCGCGCCATTGGCCGGTCATCGAATGAAACCATCGGCCAGCGGCGCGCTGAGGCGCCTCGGCCTCGTCGCGCGCTGAGATCCTGCCCTCAAGACCCGCGTCCCAGGCAAGCCGAATGGGCGGCGGCAGATGCGCAATCACGGCTCCCGCGACCCGAGGCAGATAGCCGTGCTCGCTCTCCCCAAGCCGATCCATGATCTGGCCGGGCAAGGCCGCAGCGGCCTTGGCGTCAAGTCGCGCGGCAAGGGGGTCGACAGCGCCAATCGCGTCACCAAAGACCGCCTGAACATGGCCGCTGGAATCATCGACCCGCTCGAACACCGCCTCATGCGTGGCGATGAAACGGATCAGCCGGTCCATCGCCATGGCAGGGTCCAGCGGGGCGAGGTCTTGCAGGATGCCGGCCAGCAAGGCGGCGAGGTCATCGCGAAACCCGCGCGCCTTGTCCCAGTCGACAAAGCTGCGCGCGCGTTCAAGCCCGGCCAGACGTTTGTCCAGCACCTTGGCGAGGGCGACCGGCCCACCCTGCCCCGCCTGCGCCGCAACAACCCGGCGCTTGAAGGCCGGGTTGCTGGCGGCTTCATCGAAGACCAACGATGCCAGTTTCGCGGCGCCAAGCGCTTGCAGCGAGTCGATCGAGAGGGTGGGTTTGCTGGCCATAGGGCATCGTAACCCCACCAGACCGCCGGACGCCAGATCGACGCAATAGCTGGGCGCCGGGTCCCGCCAAATTGGCCGCGGAATGAGGTTCTGATCCACCTTGCGCCGCCTGGCGGCCAACTCAGCCCAAGCCTCTGGTGTTCAACAGGCGGCCTGGCTCAGGTGGGCATAACGAACCTCGGTCATCGCATCACCCAGCCAGGCGGGCTGCAATTCCCCGGTGTTCCAAAGGTAGAGGTAGCCCACCAGAGCGTCGGTGTTCTTGCAGACGATGCGCAAGACGGGTTCGCCCGTCAGGCGGGGATTGGGGGACATGCTACGCTCCTTTCGCACCGACCATCCGAGCGCATCGGGTGGTCTGACCTGTTCGCGAGCGCCTGTTAACGAGGCCATGCTGCAACTGCAAGATGAGTCGCTGGGCTTTGGCAAATATCTGCCGTTGCATGGGCGGGAACGCAGGAGTCACAAAGGCTTACCGGGCGGCGCTCATTGCGGCGCTGCAGCAATTGCAGCGATCTCGGCCAGGATGGCGTCGATTTCGGCCCAGACACGGGGCTCCAACTGGCCGCGGATCAGGGTCCATTTGCTGAGCACGTCGAGGGGATCATGGGCGCGCAGGAGGGCGGTCACTGCGCGTGCATCGACTGCCAATGAGGTGCGTGCGCGCCATTCGGTGATCCGCGTGCGCTGATCTTCCGACGGCGCGACGAACTCAGACCCGAGCTCCCAATTCTTCACCGCACGGCGCAGGGCGGCGCGGATGACGTGGGCAGGATCGACGCCGCAATCGATGAGGGCCTCCTCTTGCCGTTCCAGGGCATTCACCCGGATGTCGATCTTGCGCGTCGCCAGACTGCGTCGCGTGCGTGTCGGTGATGGCATGACCGCAGACGCCGCCCTTGGGCCAGTATCCTGTCCGGGCTGAGGCGGGCGCTCAGGCTGCTTACTTGGGCGCGCGGCGACGTGATCTCCCACTGACGCAGGCTTCACGCTCGCAGGCTCCGGCATCGCTTCTGCGCGCCGCACCACTTCCCTTCCCGGGTCCTCTTCCACCTCTGGACGCAGGGATGCGGCGTAGGCGGGGTCGGGCCGCGTGATGTTCGGGATCTTCTTTCTCACCGCCCCGTCCTCACGCGGCCAGGATGTTGTTGAGGATGTCGGTCGCTTCCTCGAGGGCCTCGATCACATGGCGCACATGGGGGCGCATGAGGGGGTTGGGATCGGCCTGCTTCTGCAGCGCCA
>CALESR010000218.1 GCA_937907485.1 uncultured Paracoccaceae bacterium
GGTGGGGGCGGGGTTCGTGGCGGGGTTGGGCTGGCCCTGGCCGGTGATTCCGCTTTCGGTGCTGCTGGCCTTTGCCGGGCAGATGGGCGACATCGCCGAAAGCGCCATCAAGCGCCACGCCGGCATCAAGGATTCTTCGCAACTGATCCCGGGACATGGCGGGTTTCTGGACCGCTTCGACGCGATGATCGCGGTGGCGGCGCTGGCCTTGCTGCTGGGCTATGCCGGTGTCTTTGCCAGGTTACTGGTCTGATGCGAAGGGTTTCCGTTTTCGGTGCGACGGGGTCGGTGGGTGTCTCCACCCTCGACCTGCTGGCGCGGCGCGGCGACATGCAGGTCGCGGTTCTGACCGGCGGGCGCAATGTCGCCCTGTTGGCGCGCCAAGCCGTGCAGCAACGCGCCGAACTGGCGGTCACCGCCTTTGAAGACTGCTATCGCCCGTTGAAAGAGGCCCTCGCCGGCACCGGAATCGCCGTCGCGGGCGGGCCGGGCGCGGTGGTCGAGGCCGCCTATGTGCCCGCGGACTGGGTGATGTCGGCCATCGTCGGCGCTGCCGGTCTGGCGCCGGGTTTCGCCGCGCTGTCGCAAGGCCGCACACTGGCGCTGGCCAACAAGGAATCGCTGGTCACCGCTGGTCGCCTGCTGCTGGCCGAGGCGCGGCGCCACGGCGCCACCATCCTGCCGGTGGATTCCGAGCATTCGGCGGTGTTTCAGGCCTTGGCAGGCGAGGACATGGCCGCGGTCGAGACCGTGACGCTGACCGCCTCGGGTGGGGGGCTGCGCGACTGGCCGATGGAACGCCTCGCCCATGCCACCCCTGATGAAGCCGGGCGCCACCCGAACTGGGACATGGGCCAGCGCATCACCATCGACAGCGCCAGCATGTTCAACAAGGCGATGGAGGTGATCGAGGCGCATGAATTCTTTGGCCTGACGCCCGAGCAGATCGCCGTGCTGATCCACCCGCAATCGCTGGTGCACGCGTTGGTGGCGTTCCGCGATGGCGCCGTGATGGCGCATCTGGGCGCGCCCGACATGCGCCATCCGATCGGCTATGCGCTGAACTGGCCGCAGCGCGCCGATCTGCCGGTGGCGCGGCTGGATCTGGCGCGCGCCGGACGGCTCGATTTCGCCGCACCGGACCTCGTGCGCTATCCCGCGTTGGCGCTGGCGCAGCAGGTGATGCACACCGGCGGCGCGGCGGGCGCGGTGTTCAATGCCGCCAAGGAAATCGCGCTTGACCATTTTATTGCCAGAAACATCGGGTTTCTGGACATGGCCCCGGTGGTCGAGACGACGCTCGAGCGCTTTGCTGCGCAGGCCGATATCCGGCGCGCGCCCGACTCGCTGGCCGAGGTGCTGGAAATCGACGCCGAATCGCGGCGACTGGCCGAGGCGGTTGCCCGCTTTGGTCACAGGAACGGATAGGATGTGAACATGGGTCTGCTGCCTGATTTCGGCAACGTGGTCTTTACACTGGGCGCCTTTGTGATTGCGCTGTCGATCATTGTCGCCGTGCATGAATACGGCCACTACATCGTCGGCCGCTGGTCGGGCATCCATGCCGAGGTGTTCAGCCTCGGCTTTGGCCCGGTGCTGTTCAAGCGCCGCGACCGGCGTGGCACGCAGTGGCAGATCGCCGCGCTGCCGTTTGGCGGCTATGTCAAGTTTCTCGGCGACGCCAATGCCGCCTCGGCGGGCGCGGACGATGCGGTGATGTCGCATCTCGATGCCAAGGGCCGTCGGCAGACGATGCACGGGGCGCCCCTCTGGGCGCGGGCGGCGACGATCTTTGCCGGTCCGGCTTTCAACTTCCTGTTTTCCGTGGTGGTTTTCGCCGGGTTCATGATGGTTCAGGGCCTGCCCGATGAGTCACCGCGTGTCGGCGCGATCTATCCGATGCCGGTCGAGGTGGCGCTGCAAGAGGGTGATGTCATCACCGCCATCGACGGTCGCCCTGTCGAGGTGTTGAACGATTATTATCAGGTCGCCGCCGAGATCGAACCGGCCGAGACCGTGACCTATACCGTCCGTCGCGGCGGCGAGACCACCAGTGTCACCGGTCCGCACCCGGTCCCGGCCCGCGCCGCCAGCATCGCCTTGAATTCCGCCGCCCGTGACGCCGGGATGCAGACCGGAGACGTGATTCTGGCGGCGGGCGGCATCCCCGTCTGGTCGTTTGGCGAGCTGCCGCCGATGGTGGCCGGGGCCGAGGGCGCGCCGGTCGCGCTGACCATCTGGCGCGCGGGCGAGGTGATCGACCTCACCCTGACGCCCCGGCGCACCGACCTGCCGACCGCCGATGGCGGATTTGAAACCCGCTGGCTGATCGGCCTGCAAAGCAGCGCCTTCTTCGACCATCCGACCCGCGCTGTCGGGCTGTTCGAATCGGTGCCGCTGGCCCTGCGCCAGATTGGCGCCATCGTGCAGAATTCGATCTCGGGCCTCTATCACATGGTGACAGGGGCGATTTCGACCTGCAACCTGTCAGGCCCGGTCGGCATTGCCACCACCTCGGCGGCGATGGCCTCGGACGGGGTGGACAGCTTCATCTGGTTCATCGCCGTGCTGTCCACCGCGGTCGGCCTGCTGAACCTGTTCCCGATCCCGATTCTCGACGGCGGGCATCTGGTGTTTCACGCCTACGAGGCGCTGGCTGGCCGTCCGCCGTCCGAGCGCATCCTGAACGCGCTGATGACGCTGGGACTGGTGCTGTTGGGCGCGATGATGCTCTTCGCGCTGGGCAACGATCTGTTCTGCTGACCGGTTCTTGCGGCCCCGGAACGCCCCATTCTTGCCATGTTTTTCCGGCAGAATGGGGCGATCTGCTTTTGGAGGGTCGCCATGCACCTCGTTCACCCGGCCGCGCGCCAGATTCGCACGCTCTATTCCCTCTCGGCTGAACGCCTTTGGTTCTCGCTCGCCGTGGTTGTGGGGCTGATTCTGGCCGTCGAGATTGTCGAGCTGATTCTGCTGCAGGATTTCCCCGAACTGCTCGGCGCCGCGATCTGAGGCGCGACTCGGCGTCAACCACTGCCTCTTGTGGTCAAAGCGGTGCCGGGAATCCCCATCCTGTGTGCAAAAGGTCGCTGCGCTGACTCAACGCTTTGACATTCCAGCCCCATCTCGCTAGTCAGAAGAAAACAAACAGCGGTAATACGGGGCTTGGGAATGCGCGGATTCAGCGGGATATCAGACGCGCACGTCCTTCGTCGGGCCACTCGCCCGGCGCGGGGCCTTGCAGCGGTTCTTCTTTTTACATCAATCGTTTCGCTGGGTTTCAGCGGCTCTGCGCAGGCGCAGACCTATCGGTTTACGGCCATCTCGGTCGATGGAAACGCCCTGATCGACGACGATACGATCGTCAGTTTTGCCAGAATCGTTCGCAACCGCAGCATGACCGCGGCCGAGTTGAACGCCGCCTATCAGCGCGTCGCGGGCACCGGTTTCTTCCGCACCGTCGATTTTGCGCCATCGGGCAACCGGCTGGTCATCACGGTCAGCGAGTATCCGCTCATCAACCGCGTCGCCTTTGAAGGCAACCGTCGGCTCGATGACGCGGCAGTCGGCGCGGCGGTCACCTCGCGCAGCGGCGGCGTCTATTCGCCCGCGCAGGCTGAGGCTGACGCCAATGCCATCGCCGAGGCCTATGCCGCTGCCGGTCGCCTGTCGGCCCGCGTCACCCCCCGGCTGATCGAGCGGGCGGGCGGGCGCGTCGATCTGGTGTTCGAAGTGGCCGAAGGTCAGGTCGTCGAGATCGAGCGCATCTCGTTTGTCGGCAACCGCAGTTTCACCGAGCGCCGTCTGCGCAACGCGATCAGCGCCAACCAGGCAGGCCGGCTGAGCACGCTGTTCCGCGCTGACAACTTCAGCGAAACCCGCGTCGCGCGTGACCGCCAGATGCTGCAGGACTTCTACCTGTCGCGCGGCTTCCTTGACGTGCAGGTTCTGTCGGGCGTGACCGAAATCGCACGCGAGCGGGACGGTGCCTATGTCACCTTCACCATTCGTGAAGGCCAGCAATACCGCGTTGGCGCGGTTACCGTGGTGTCGGAAATCGCCGGGATCGATGCCGCGCCCTATCAGGCGGCGCTGAACGACAATACGGGCGATCTGTTCACCCCGACCGTGCTGGAAGGGATGATCCAGCAGGCCGAAAGCGTCGGCTATGCGGCGGGCGAGCGGTTTGTGCGCGCCGAGCCCCGGCTGACCCGCAACGAACGTGACGGCACCATTGCGGTTGAGTTGGCGCTGGTTCGCGGCGAGCGGGTGTTCATCGAGCGCATCGATGTGCAGGGCAACACCACGACGCAGGATCAGGTGATCCGGCGCCAGTTCCGTGTGGCCGAGGGCGATCCGCTGAACCCGCGCGAATTGCGCGAGGCCGCCGCGCGGATCCGGCAGACCGGGTTCTTCTCGGATGTGCAGGTCAACCCGACGCAGGGCTCGTCGCCCAGTCAGGCGGTTGTCGATGTGCAGGTCGAGGAAACCACCACCGGCTCGCTGGGCTTTGGCCTGACCTTTGGCGCGGCTGACGGCATCGGCGGCAATGTCAGCTATAACGAGTCGAACTTCCTCGGGCGCGGGCAGGCGGTGAACCTGACCTTCTCGACCGTGGCGGATGCGCAGGCCCTGTCCTTGTCGATTACCGAGCCGTCCTTGCTGGGCCGTGATCTGGCGCTGGGGCTCAGTGTCGGCCTGTCGACGACCACCGCCAATGACCGCGCGCGGTTTGCCACCGAGCTCTTGCAGTTCTCGCCCTCGCTGACCTTCCCGATCAGCGAATATGGTCGCATGACGGTGCGCTATTCGCTGGCGCGGCATGACATGACCTTCCCCGATACCGCCGTGGTGCCCGTCAGGTTGTCGGACCCGTCGGTGAGCGGGCAGGCGATCACCTCGTCGGTCGGCTTCACCTATGCCAACGATACGCGCGCCAACGGGCCGGACCCGGACGGTGGCTTTGTCTTCCGCTTTACCGGCGATATCGCCGGTCTGGGCGGCGACCGTCGTTGGGCGCGCGGCACCCTGCTGGCCGGTTACGAGCGCCGGGTGATGAACGGCGACGTGACCGTCAGCGCCGAGTTCGAGGCCGGTGCGGTGGCGCATTCCTCGGGCGCCAGCCGCATCAACGAGCGGTTCGTGTTGACCTCGGACCAGTTCCGCGGCTTTGACGCATACGGCATCGGTCCGACCGGCTATGGCGCCGGTGGAGAGCGGAACGGTCTGGGCGGCAACTTCTTTGCCGTTGCCCGGCTTGAGGCGCAGTTCCCGCTGGGCCTGCCCAGCGAATACAACATGCGCGGCGGCTTGTTCGTCGATGTCGGCTCGGTCTGGGGCATCGATTCGCCGGGCACGTTGTGCCCCGGCGGTGTTCCCGGCACCGACTGCGTGATCGACGACCGCGCCCTGCGCGCCACCGCCGGTTTCGCGCTGCTCTGGGGCTCGCCGATGGGGCCGCTGCGTTTCAACTTCACCACGCCGCTGTCCGAGGGCATCGACGATGTGGCCCGTCGCTTCGATCTGACGATCGCGACGCGCTTCTGATGCATCCGTTGCGGATGATCCTGCTGGCGGGGGCGCTGACATGCGCCTCCGCCATTGGTTTTGCGCAGACCCCGCCGCAGACTTCGCCGCAGACCCCGCAGGCGCAGTTTCGCGTTCTCGATCAGGAGCGGCTGTTTCGCGAGTCGGCGCTGGGTCAGCAGATCCTCGCCCAGATCCGCGCCGCCGAAGCCACGCTCGAGGCCGAGAATCAGGCGCTGTTCGATCAACTCGCGGCCGAGGAACGCGCCCTGACCGCGGCCCGCGCGACCCTCGCGCCCGAGGACTTTCGCGCGCAGGCGGACGCCTTCGAGGTCAGGGTCGAGGCGATCCGCGCCGAGCGCGCTGAACGCAGCCGAACCCTGGCACAGCAGAACGAGGCCGCGGCGCAACGATTCTTCAACGCCGCGCTACCGGTGCTGGTGCAGTTGATGAACGATGCGGGCATTCAGGCGTTGTTCAAGCCCGAGGTGATGATTCTGGGGCCCGACTGGCTGGATATCACGCAAGACGCCATCACCGCGCTCGATGCTGCGCTGGCCGAGGGGGCGTTGACCGCGCCACAGCCCGCCGACAACTGAGCGCGGCTTGCCCGCTGCGGGCAAGCTTGCTAGTGCTTTTGGCAGGGCGCGAGGCCCGACGACAGCGGAGATTCAGATGCCCGACACTGCCCAGGCCACCGATTGGTCAACCACCACCGAGGCCGACCTGTCGCTGATCACGCGCATCATTCCGCATCGCTATCCGTTCCTGCTGATCGACAAGGTTCGTGGCATCGAGACCGGCAAGACCGCGACCGGCATCAAGAACGTCACCTTCAACGAGCCGCATTTTCAGGGCCATTTCCCCGGTGCGCCGATCATGCCGGGGGTGATGATCGTCGAGGCGATGGCCCAGACCTCGGCGGTGCTGGTCGGCCTGACCCTCGATCTGGTGGACAAGGAACCGCTGGTCTATTTCATGTCGATCGACAAGGCCAAGTTCCGCCGCAAGGTGGTTCCGGGCGATGTGCTGGAACTGCGGGTGGATGTGCTGCGCGGCTCGTCGAAGATCTGGAAATTCCAGGGTCACGCCAGCGTCAACGGCGAGATGGCCGCCGAAGCCGAATTCATGGCGATGATCGACCTGAGCAAGCGGGGCTGAGCCGATGAGCATCGACCCCAGCGCGACGGTCCATTCCTCGGCCGTGGTCGAGGACGGCGCGGTCATTGGCGCCGGCTGCCGCATCGGCGCCTTTGCGGTGATCGGCCCGGAGGTCACGCTGGCCGAAGGGGTCGAGGTAAAGTCGCACGCCGTCGTCACCGGCTGGACGGATATCGGCGCCGGGACGGTGATCTTTCCCTTTGCCTGTGTCGGTGAAATTCCGCAGGACCTGAAATTCCGCGGCGAGCGCACCCGGTTGGTGGTCGGCGCCCGCTGCCGGATCCGCGAAGGCGCGACGCTGAACACCGGCACCGAGGGCGGCGGCGGCATCACACGCGTCGGCGACGACTGCCTCATCATGACCGGCGCCCATGTCGGCCATGACGCGCAGGTCGGCAGCCGGGTCATTCTGGCCAATCAGGTTGCCATCGCGGGCCATTGCGTCATCGGGGATGATGTCATCATTGGTGGTCTTTCGGGCATCCACCAGTTCGTGCGGATCGGCAACGGCGCGATCATCGGCGCGGTGACGATGGTCACCAATGATGTGATCCCGCACGGTCTGGTGCAGGCGCCGCGCGGCGAACTGGACGGGCTGAACTTGGTGGGTCTGAAACGCCGCGGGGTAGAGCGCCCTGAAATCAATGCCTTGCGCGCCGCTTATCAGATGCTGGCGCAGGGCGAGGGGACGTTCCTCGACCGCACGCGCCGGTTGGCCGAAGAAACCGAAAGCCCGCGGGTGCGCGAGATCACCGATTTCATCCTCGCCGCCTCGGACCGCTCGTTCCTGACGCCGAAATGAGCCGGATCGCCCTGATCGCCGGGGCCGGGGCGCTGCCTGCCGAACTGGCGGCCTCGCTGTCACACCCGCTGATCTGCGGGCTGGCCGGAGCCGCGCCCGAGGGGCTGGCGGTGGATCTGACCTGGCATTTCGAGCGGCTGGTGCCCTTCTTGCGCCACCTCGGCGACTCGGGCGTTGAAACCGTGGTGCTGGCGGGCGCGGTGAACCGGCCACGGCTGGACCCGGCGCTGTTTGACCGTGAGACGGCGTCGTTGGTGCCGGATTTGCTGGCCGCAATGCAGGGCGGCGATGATGGCGCGCTGCGCTGGATCATTGCCCTGATCGAAGAGTTCGGGCTGAGCGTGCGCGGCATCACCGATCTGGCGCCGCATCTGCTGGCGCCCGAAGGGGTGCTGAGCGCCCGCGCGCCCTCCGACGCCGAACGCGCGGCGGCGGCGCGCGGCGCCAAGATTCTGCAGGCGCTGGGGCCGCTCGATCTGGGGCAGGGCTGCGTGGTGGCGCAGGGGCTGTGTCTGGGGGTGGAAACCCTGTTCGGCACCGACGCTTTGCTGGCCGATGTCGCGCGGCACCGCCCGATGCGTGAGCCACAGGCCGGCGGGGTCTTTGTCAAGCGCACCAAGCCGGGGCAGGATTTGCGCGTCGATCTGCCAACTATCGGCCCGGCAACGATCTCTGCCGTGGTCGCGGCGGGGCTGGGGGGCATTGCCGTGCAGGCCGGGCGGGTGGTGATGCTGCAGCGCGCGGCGACGCTGGCGGCGGCGGATGCGGCGGGTCTGGCCCTCTGGGCGACGCCATGAAGGTCTTTGTGATCGCAGGCGAATCCTCGGGCGATGCGCTGGGCGCGGCGCTGATGGCCGGGTTGCGCGAACTGGTGCCGGGGGTGGGATTTGACGGCGTCGGCGGCCCCTTGATGGCGGGGCAGGGGTTGGTCAGCCGCTTTGCGATGGATGAGCTGTCGGTGATGGGGCTGGCCGAGGTGCTGCCGAAGTATTTTCACCTCAAACGCCGCATCCGCGAGACCGCGCAGGCGATTGTCGCGGCCGCGCCCGACGTGGTCATCACCATCGACAGCCCGGATTTCTGCCTGCGGGTGCTGGCGCTGGCCCGCGCCGCCGATCCGCGCCTGAAGACGGTGCATTATGTCGCGCCCTCGGTCTGGGCCTGGCGGCCGGGGCGGGCGGTAAAGATGGCACGGGTCGTCGATCATGTGCTGGCGCTCTTGCCCTTTGAGCCGCCCTTGATGCGGGCCGCCGGGATGAGCTGCGAATTTGTCGGCCATCCGGTAACGACCGAGCCGGTGGCCAGCGCGGCCGAGGCGGCGGCGTTCCGCGCCGAAGCGGGCATCGACCCGGAGGCGCCGCTGCTCCTGGTGCTGCCCGGCTCGCGCAAGGGCGAGGTGGCGCGGCTGGGGCCGGTCTTTGGCGCCACACTGGCACGGTTGGCCGTGCCGGGGCTGCGGGTGGTGGTGCCCAGCGTGGCGGCGCGGGCGGATCAGGTGCGCGAATTGGTCACGGGCTGGTCGGGCGACCCCGTGGTGCTCGACGCCGCTGTCACGCCCCCTGCCACCAAACGCGCGGCCTTTCGCGCGGCGGATGCGGCGCTGGCGGCCTCGGGCACGGTGTCGCTGGAGCTGGCGGCCTCGGCGACTCCGATGGTGATCGCCTATCGGCTGAACCGGCTGAGCGAGGCGCTGATCGCCCGGATGTTGCTCATCGACACGCTGACGCTGGTCAATCTGGTCAGCGAGACCCGCGTGGTGCCCGAATTCCTGCGCGACCGCTGCCGGGCCGAGGTGATCGCTCCGGCGCTGGCGGATTTGCTGACGGGCGAACCGGCGCGGGATGCCCAGCGGGCGGCGATGGACCTGACCATGCAGCGGCTGGGCCGCGGTGGCGAGGCGCCGGGGTTGCGGGCCGCGCGTTCGGTTCTGGGGTTTCTCAGCGCGCGATGATCGCCTGCAGCCGCGGAACCAGGGTGGCCATCGAGGACTGCACCATCGCCATGACCGCTGGTTGCTGCGCCTGCACTAACTGCGGCAGCTTGGTCATCACCGAGCGGCCCACCGGCGAGGTATAGAAGGCCAGCAGCGCGTTGATTTCCTCGAGCGTGAACTGATCGGCCATGACGCGGTCCTGCTGCAGCATGATCTGGCGCAACGGTTCCAGCATGATCTGCATATAAAGCGCGTCGATCTCGTTGATCTGCGCCTGCGACAACCGGCCCCCGTTCGCGCGCACCTGATCCAGCACGGGCGCATACATCGCGCGCACCATCGCTTCCAAGTCGATGTCACCGATGCTTTGCGTCACATAGGCGTTTGCCGCCGCCAGACGGGCTGCATAGGTGTCTTGCGCCGCCACGGGCAGCGACAGGCCAAGGAACAGGGCAGCGGCGAGGGGCAAACGGCGCATGAGGACCTCCGGGTTGCGCGGCGTCGAGTGTTGCATCCGCAGGCTGTCCGGGCAAGGCGTCTTGGCGCCTCCCGCCCTCAATACCCGCGCCAGATCCAGCCACCGCCCAACACGCGGCTGCCCTCGTCGGCATAGAAAACGCAGGCCTGACCTGGGCTTACGCCGTCCTCAGGGGTCAGAAGCTCGACCTCGGCGGTGGTGGGGCCCGAGGGGCGCAGGATCGCATCGGCCGGGGGGCGGGTCGAGCGGATGCGCACCTTCAACGGCCATTCGGCGCGGCCCTCCATCGGCACATCGCCCAGCCAGTTGATCTCGCGCAGCGGAACGCGGCGGGTTTCCAGCGCCTCCTTTGGCCCGACGACCACGCGGCGCGTTTCGGCATCGAGACGCACCACATACAAGGGGTCGGCCAGCCCGCCGATGCCCAGTCCGCGGCGTTGGCCGATGGTATAGTGGATCACCCCGCGGTGCTGACCCAGCACCCGGCCCTCCAGATCGACGATCTCGCCCGGATCGGCGGCGCCTGGCCGCAGTTTTTCGATCACCGCCGCATAATTGCCGTTCGGCACAAAACAGATGTCCTGACTGTCGGGCTTGTCCGCCACTGCCAGCCCATATTTGGCCGCCAAGGCGCGGGTCTGTGCCTTTGACTCCAGATGGCCCAGCGGAAAGCGCAGGAAATCCAGTTGCTCGGCAGTGGTCGAGAACAGGAAATACGACTGGTCGCGCCCCGGATCGGCCGCCATGTGCAGCTCTGGCCCCGCCGGGCCGTCCTTGCGCTGGATGTAATGCCCGGTCGCCATGCAATCGGCCTCGAGGTCGCGGGCGGTTTCCAGCAGGTCCTTGAACTTGACGCGTTCGTTGCAGCGGATGCAGGGAACCGGTGTCGCCCCGGCCAGATAGGCATCGGCAAATTCCTCGATCACCGCCGCCTTGAAGGTGTTTTCATAGTCCAGCACATAATGCGGAAAATCCAGCATTTCCGCCACGCGGCGCGCGTCATGGATATCGCGCCCGGCACAGCAGGCCCCCGCCTTGGCCAATGCCGCGCCGTGGTCATAGAGTTGCAGCGTGACGCCGATCACGTCATAGCCTTGCGCCTTCAGTTCGGCGGCAACCACCGAACTGTCGACGCCGCCCGACATGGCGACCACCACACGCGTCTGTGACGGGGGTTTGGCAAAGCCCAATGAGTTCACGCCGATGTCGCGCGCCATTTTGTCCCCGGTCGGTTGCGGAAGGGTAAAGAGGTTTGGTCGAAATATAGGAAAATGCGCGACACTCTCAAGCCCCGGCGGTCGCTGCCTTCAATCGGTCCTTAAGCCTGTCTTGCCACCCTGTGCAATGGGATGAAGGAAAGGGTGACCTCGATGTTTATCAAACGGATCGACGGGCCGCGCGCCGTGACGCTGCCGGATGGAACGGTGCTCAGCCGCGCGGACTTGCCGCCGGCTGCCACCCGGCGCTGGGTGGCCAGCCGAAAGGCGGTTGTGGTGCATGCGGTGTCGCATGGGCTGATGACGCGCGAAGAGGCGATCGAACGCTATGACCTCACCGATGAGGAATTCGATTCGTGGTTCAACGCCGTCGCCACGCATGGAATCGACGCACTCAAGGTCACGGCCCTGCAAAGGTATAGACAACTTTAGCGATAGTGTGGTTGTTTGGGTGAGATAGTAACCGCGCGTTAACGATTTTTCGCCAGAGTTGGCAAGAACTGGGGTTAATGCGGAGTCCGGGCTATGCGTGTCCTTCTCGTCGAAGACGATCCGACAACGTCACGCAGCATCGAATTGATGCTGTCGCACGCCAATTTCAACGTCTATTGCACCGACCTCGGTGAAGAGGCGATCGAACTGGGCAAATTGTATGATTACGATCTGATCCTGCTCGACCTGAACCTGCCAGACATGGCCGGCCTCGATGTGTTGCGCCAGATTCGCCTCGCCAGGGTCAATACGCCGATCCTGATCCTGACGGGTGAGGACAGCACCGAAATCAAGCTCAAGGGTTTTGGACAGGGCGCTGATGACTACATGACCAAGCCCTTCCACCGTGACGAATTGGTGGCGCGTATCCATGCGATCATCCGCCGTAGCCAAGGGCACGCGCAGGCGATCATCCATACCGGGCGAATCGCCGTCAACCTCGATGCCAAGACGGTCGAGGCCGACGGCAAGGCGGTGCATCTGACCGGCAAGGAATACCAGATGCTGGAACTGCTCAGCCTGCGCAAGGGCACGACGCTGACCAAGGAGATGTTCCTCAACCACCTCTATGGTGGCATGGATGAGCCAGAATTGAAGATCATCGACGTCTTCATCTGCAAATTGCGCAAGAAACTCGCCGAAGCGACCGAAGGCGACAACTATATCGAAACCGTCTGGGGGCGGGGCTATGTCCTGCGCGACCCTACGCGCAGCCCTGAAAGGGTGCGCGCCATCGGTGCATGACACTGGAAATTCCGCCTGCGCGCCCCTATCACCAGAAGGCAGCGCGCAGGAGGGGGCCATGCCGTCCGAACGAGAGGTTAACGACCTGACCGAAGCCGAGGCCAGCGCCGAACTGGCGCGACTCGCTGCCGAAATCGACCGTGCCGACCGGGCCTATCATCAACTCGATGCGCCCGAGTTGTCCGATGCGGCCTATGATGCGCTCAAGCGCCGCAATGCCGCGATCGAGGGCCGATTCCCGCATCTGCGGCGCGACGACAGCCCCTCAGGGCGGGTCGGGGCGCAGCCGGCCGAAGGTTTTGGCAAAATCCGGCACGCACAGCGCATGCTCTCGCTCGAGAACGCCTTTTCCGACACCGATGTTCATGAGTTCGAAACGCGCATCCGCCGGTACCTTGGCCTCGATGAGGCCGCCCCGCTGCTTTTTACCGCCGAACCCAAGATCGACGGACTTTCGTTGTCGCTGCGCTATGAGAACGGACGCCTGGTCCATGCCGCGACGCGCGGTGACGGCGAAACCGGCGAGGACGTCACCGCCAACGCCCGGACCATCGCGCAAATCCCGCAGACGCTGTCCGGCGCGCCCGCGGTTCTCGAGGTGCGCGGCGAGGTTTACATGACGCAGGCGGATTTCATCGCGCTCAATGCCAAGGGATCTCGCAGTTTCGCCAACCCGCGTAACGCCGCGGCCGGTTCACTGCGCCAACTCGACCCGGAGGTGACACGCGCACGGCCGCTGAGTTTTTTCGCCTATGCCTGGGGTGCCTTGTCCGAACCTCTCGCCGCAACGCAAAGCGGATCCCTTAACTGTCTGGAGACGCTCGGGTTTTCGGTCAATCCGCTGACGCAGACCTGTGCCGGTGCGACCGACCTTCTGCAGCACTACCGTCGGATCGAATCCCTGCGCCCGGATTTGGGTTATGACATCGACGGCGTGGTCTACAAGGTGGACGACCTCGCCTTGCAGGCTCGCCTCGGTTTTCGCGCGACGACGCCCCGCTGGGCCATTGCGCATAAATTCGCTGCCGAAACCGCCTGGACTCGGCTTGAAGCCATCGACATTCAGGTTGGACGAACCGGCGCTCTCAGCCCCGTCGCCCGACTGGCGCCGGTGAATGTCGGCGGCGTTCTGGTGGCAAATGCGACCTTGCATAACGAGGATTACATCACCGGTCGCGACTCGCGCGGTGACTTGATCCGCGAGGGCCGCGACATCCGCGTCGGAGACTGGGTGCAGGTCTACCGCGCGGGCGATGTCATCCCGAAGGTCGCCGATGTCGATCTATCCCGACGCGCGGCTGACAGTCAGCCGTATGTCTTTCCGACGCATTGCCCCGATTGCGGATCGGCAGCGCTGCGCGAACCCGGCGATTCGACCCACCGCTGCACCGGCGGATTGGTCTGTCCAGCCCAGGCTATTGAAAAGTTGAAGCATTTTGTCAGTCGCGCGGCCTTTGACATCGAAGGTCTCGGCGCCCGGCAGATCGAAATGTTCTTTACCGACGCTGTTCTGCCGATCCGCGAGCCTGCCGACATATTCACCCTCGCGCGCCGCGACGGCGAGAACCTCGCAAAGCTCAAGAACCGCGAAGGGTTCGGGGACCGCAGCGTCGCCAAGCTGTTCGCCGCCATCGACGAACGTCGCGAGATTCCGCTCGCCCGTCTGCTGTTCGCCTTGGGCATCCGCCATCTCGGCGAGGTTGCGGCTGCGGATCTCGCGCGGCACTTTGGCAGTTGGGACGCACTGATCGGGGCGGTGGATTTGGCAACCAACGCCGCTGTGCGGGCCATGGCCGCAGATATCGCCGAGACCAACGAGCGCGCGGCGGCCGCGCTGGCCGGCCGCCGCGTCGAGGTCAAGCGCGCGCGCGACACGGTTTGGGAGGACCCGCCACTGGATCCGGTCGCCCGTGCAGCCTGGGATGATCTGGTCGGAATCGAAGGAGTTGGCCCTGTTTTGGCCCTCTCGCTGGTGACGACGCTGTCCCAGCCCCGTGAACGCGAGTCGATCAATCGGTTGATCCGGGAATTGGACACGATTGTCGCGCCCGAATCCCGGGCGATCGACAGCGCCCTCTCGGGCAAGACCGTGGTCTTTACCGGCACCTTGACCCGCATGACGCGCGCCGAAGCCAAAGCCCGCGCCGAAGCGTTGGGCGCGCGGGTCGCCGGGTCTGTTTCACCGCGAACCGACCTGTTGATTGCAGGAGAAGGCGCGGGTTCGAAGATCTCGAAGGCGATTGCAGCGGGCGTCACCGTGGTTGACGAGGACACCTGGATCGCGATGCTGGACGGATGAGCGGGCGGCCAGAAATCCTGTTTCCCTTGTTCGCCTCGCTCGACGAACTGCCAGGGGTTGGGGAAAAAATATCACGCCTTTTCCGTGGATTGGGCGTTGAATTGCCCCGCGATCTCTTGTTTTTGCTGCCGTTAACCGGTGTTGATCGGCGCCTGCGCGACACCGTCCGCCAAATCGCGCCGCCCGAAACCGCGACAGTTGAGGTGACCATAGGCGCCCATGTCCCCCCGCGCCAACGCGGGCGGCCCTACCGGATCATTGTCCGTGACTCGCTGCAGGAATTTCAACTGGTCTATTTTCACGCTCGAGCCGAACAGTTGCTGCGACAGTTGCCGACCGGCCAGACGCGGATCGTGTCAGGCCGTGTCGAGGTGTTTGACGGCATTTATCAAATGGCCCATCCGGACCATGTGTTGCGCTGTGACGAGATCGGTGATCTGCCCGAGTTCGAGCCGGTCTATCCGCTGGTCGCCGGTTTGACCCAACGACACCTGCGCCGGGCGGTCGCGGCTGTGTTGGAGCGCATCCCGCCGGTCAACGAGTGGATCGATCCGGCGCTGAAAGCACGGGAAAAATGGCCATCTTGGTCCGACGCGCTGGCGCAGGCCCATGCGCCGGCAAGCGCCGCCGAGTTGGCCACCGAGGCCCCTGCGCGCCGGCGCCTGGCGTATGATGAGCTTTTTGCGCATCAATTGACCTTGGCTATCGCCCGCGCCCAGCGGCGACGGGCTGCGGGACAGAGCACGCGCGGCACCCGCAGCTTGGTCGACAGGGTGTTGGCGGCGCTGCCTTATGCACCGACGGGGGCGCAGGAACGCGCGATTGCTGAAATCACCGACGACATGGCGTCTCCGCAGCGGATGAACCGGTTGTTGCAAGGCGATGTTGGTGCTGGCAAGACGTTGGTCGCGCTGGTTGCCCTGCTGACCGCCGTCGAATCCGGCGGGCAGGGGGCGCTGATGGCACCGACAGAGATCCTCGCGCGTCAGCATCTCGAAACGCTGGGGCCGCTGGCGGAAGGCGCAGGCGTGCGGGTGACGCTGTTGACGGGACGCGACAAGGGCCGCGACCGCGACGACAAACTCGCGGGATTGGCGTCAGGAGAAATCCAGATCGCCATCGGCACGCACGCCTTGTTCCAACGCGATGTCGAATTCGCCGACCTTCGCCTGGCCGTCATCGATGAACAACACCGGTTCGGCGTCGCGCAACGCATGGCGTTGGGTGAAAAGGGGGCGCGCACGGATGTCCTGGTGATGACCGCGACGCCGATCCCGCGCAGCCTTGCCCTCGCCCATTACGGCGACATGGATCTTTCCCTGCTTGACGAAAAGCCGCCCGGCCGCAAGCCGATCATCACCACTCTCGCATCTTTGGATCGCCTCGGTGAAGTTGTCGCCCATTTGGAAAAGGCCGTAGCCGCGGGGCAGCAGGCCTATTGGGTCTGCCCACTGGTCGAAGAAAGCGAGGCCGTCAGCCTGACCGCGGCGCAATCGCGCTTTGAAATGCTGCGAGCGACTCTGGGTGACCAGGTGGGTCTGGTCCATGGCCAGATGGCACCCGCAGACAAGGATGCAGCGATGGCCCGATTCGTCAGCGGCCAGACACGGATCCTGGTCGCGACCACCGTGATCGAGGTGGGCGTCAACGTGCCGACCGCGACGATCATGGTGATAGAGCGAGCCGAAAGTTTTGGCCTGGCGCAACTGCACCAGTTGCGCGGGCGGGTTGGACGCGGCGTCGCGCCTTCGACCTGTCTCCTTCTCTATGACTTGCCGTTGGGCGAGGCGGCGGCGCGCCGGTTGCGACTGATGCGCGAAACCGAAGACGGGTTTCGCCTGAGCGACGAAGATCTGGTCATGCGTGGGGCCGGTGACGTGATCGGCACGGCGCAATCGGGGTTGCCCAGGTTTCGGATTGCAGATCTGGAACGGCAGGCGTCCCTCCTTGAACTGGCGCAAAGCGATGCGCGTAAACTGCTGGCAGATGATCCAGACCTTACCCAGCCCCGCGGGCGTGCGGCGCGCGTTTTGTTGTGGCTGCTGGGGCAGGATCAGGCGATTCGGCTTTTGCAGGTCGGATGAACCTCATTTGTTCACTTTTGTTCTTGCAATGATCCATGCAATATGAGAACAAAGAGTTAACAGAGGAGGGTGTGTGATGCGTGAATCCAGAGACTACCCGACCAGATCCAAAGGGAGCCGCCTTGAGATCCTGGTGGATGCGGCGGGCGCTGTGGCGCTTTTTGTGTTGCTTTTCGCGGTCTTGCACCTGCCCATCGCCGCCTGATCCATCTTTTGCCAACTGCCTCGTGGTCTGGCGTGGCGCTGCTGTCCCGGTGCCTTGACCCAACCAGACACGTCCCTTGCCGCCGCACCTCGATGTGCGGCGGTTTTTTTTAATCGTTTCTCAAGTTTCCACGGTCAGTGTGACGCTTGGCGGGCAGCTTCGGCGGCTGCTTGCACGGCCAACAGGATCGAGGCGTGGCGATTGCGGAATTCCCGGGCGGGCAGCAGCACCTCGAATCGGTCGAAGGGCGCATCGGGAATCGGCGCGTCAGCTTTCAGCATGGCTTCGATCTGCTGTGCTGCACGGCCCAATTCGTCTGCGCTACGTCCGATGATCACCTGCCCGACCAAGGCCGCCGCGGCTTGGCCCAGTGCACAGGCCTTGACGTCCTGGGCGAACTGGTCGACCCGGCCGTCGCGCAGGGTCAGGTCAACCGTCACCGTCGAACCACAGAGGGGAGAGCGCTTTTTGACCCGCGCCGCAGGCGCATCCAAACGCCCCAGATGCGGAATTTCCGCCGCAAGGCTGAGTATTCGGGCGGAATACAGCTTGATCAACTCTGGCGTTTGCGACACTTGAGGCGCTCCTGACGGCAAAGGAAATATAGGCGATGACCTTCGATCCGCAATCCCTGCGCTTTGACGACAATGGCCTGATCCCGGTGATCGCGCAAGATCACCGCACTGGCGAGGTCTTGATGCTGGCCTGGATGAACGCGACCAGCCTTGAGCGGACGCTCCAAACCGGGGCGATGACCTATTGGTCGCGCTCGCGGCAGGCCTTCTGGGCCAAGGGCGAGACCTCGGGTCATCTGCAACGTCTCGTCGAACTGCGCCTCGATTGCGACCGCGATTGCCTGTTGGCACTGGTGGAACAGACCGGGCCGGCCTGCCACACCAACCGGCGCAGTTGTTTTTACACGGCGCTGCGCGACGGTGCCGAGGTTGAGCTGACACGCCCTGAGGCCTGAAATCCCAGCAGGCCGCGGATATCCTCGGGGCTTGCGGCCTCGGCGCGATAGGCCGCCAGCGCCCGGGCATCGTCGCGTTTGGCGAGTCGCTTGCCCGTGGAATCGCGGATCAGCCGGTGGTGGTGATAGATCGGTGTCGGCAATGTCAGCAACTGCTGCAACAGCCGATGAATCGGGGTTGCCGAGAACAAGTCGGCCCCGCGCACCACATGGGTCACGCCCTGAGCCGCATCATCGACAACCACTGCCAGATGATACGACGTGCCGATATCACGGCGCGCGAGCACGATGTCACCGACCTCGGCCAGCATCGAGGGTGCGTCCAGCCAATGTTCACCGGCATGCAGTGGGCCGGTTTCGGAAAAACTGACCGGTCCGGCGAGGTCGAGCGCGCGGCGAAGATCGAGCCGAATTGCGCCACCTGGCCCGGACAGGCCAAGGGTTCGACACATGCCCGGATAGACCTGACCCTCCGGACCGAGGCTGGCCCCCTCTTGCGGGGCAGCGAGCGCCGCCCGGATGTCGCCCCTTGTGCAGGTGCAGCGATAGGTAACGCCGAGTGCATGCAGCCGCGCCAGCGCCGCATCATAAGCAGGCCGACGCGCCGATTGACGCATCACCGGTTCGGGCCATGTCAGGCCAAGCCATAGAAGATCATCAAGAATACCAGCCTCAAAGTCAGGCCGGCAACGCGCCGTATCGATGTCCTCCATGCGGAGCAAGAACGTCCCGCCAAGGGTTTGCGCAAGGGTCCATGCGGTCAAGGCGGAAAACGCGTGCCCCAGATGCAGCCGTCCAGTTGGCGACGGGGCGAAGCGGGTTATCAGCCGAGCCACCCGATGAACGCCTCCTTGGCGCGGTCGGTATAGCCTTTGTAGCGATCCTTGCGTCCGCGTCGGCCACCGCGGGCCTCGTCGAGCGGAGGAAACAGGCCGAAATTCACGTTCATCGGTTGGAACGTCCGCGCGTCGGCGTCGCCGGTAATATGGGCGATCAGCGCGCCCATCGCGGTTTCGCGCGGCGGCGGCGGCAGGGTCTCGCCCTTGATCTGGGCCGCGGCAAACCGCCCGGCAACCAGACCCATCGCAGCCGATTCGACATAGCCCTCGACGCCGGTAATCTGACCGGCAAAGCGCAGATGGGGGTGCGCGCGCAGACGCATCTGTGAATCCAGCAGGGTCGGCGCGTTGAGAAAGGTGTTGCGGTGGATGCCGCCTAGCCGGGCAAAGCCGGCGTCCTCGAGGCCGGGGATCATCCTGAAAACCTCGAGTTGGGCGCCATGCTTCATCTTGGTTTGAAAGCCGACAATATTATAGAGCGTTCCCAATGCGTTATCGCGTCGAAGCTGGACAATGGCATAGGGTTTGACCGCTGGGTCATGGGCGTTGGTCAGTCCGACGGGTTTCATAGGGCCATGGCGCAGCGTCTCGCGGCCCCGCTCGGCCATCACTTCGATGGGTAGGCAGCCATCGAAATAGCCCGCGGTCTCGCCCTCGTGAAACTCGGCCTTTGGCGCCGCGAGGATGGCGTCGATAAAGGCCTCATATTGCGCGCGCGTCATGGGGCAGTTGAGATAGGCTTTGCGCTCGGCCTCGGTCTCTCCCTTGTCATACCGCGACTGGAACCAGGTTTTTGTCTGATCAATTGTCTCGAAATGCACGATCGGCGCGATCGCATCGAAAAACGCCAAGGAGTCAGTGCCGGTTTGTGCCCGGATCGCCTGTGCGAGCGCATCCGATGTCAGTGGGCCCGTGGCGAAAATCCAATGACCGGTACGGGGCAGGGCGGTGATTTCACCGGGTTCAAAGCGGATCAGCGGATGGCTGCGCAGGGCTTCGGTCACCGATTGCGAAAACGCCTCGCGGTCCACAGCCAGTGCGCCGCCGGCGGGCAGTGCGTGGCGGTCGGCCATCGCCATTATCAGGCCCTTTGCCTGGCGCATCTCCCAATGCAGGAGGCCGACAGCGTTTTGTTCGTCATCGTCCGAGCGAAACGAGTTCGAACAGACCATTTCGGCAAAGTTGCCCGTCTGGTGGGCAAAGGTGCCGCGGTCTGGGCGCATTTCGTGCAACACGACCTGAACACCGGCCTGCGCCGCCTGCCAGGCGGCTTCGGATCCGGCCAGGCCGCCGCCAACAATGTGAAGACTCTCGCTCATGGGCCATGACATAGGCCCTCGCCGTGGCAAAGAAAAGGGGGCGGCCGGGATGGCCGCGCCCTCGACACCGAGGTCTTTTCAGGCTGCCCGAGGGCCGCGCAAGGCGTCAACCGACCAGGCGCCGGCGCCGGTTTGCGCCAGCAGCAGGAACCCACCGCCGAGGCCCAGATTCTTCAGCAGCATGGTCATCTGCATCTGGTCGGCCGGGGCGTAGTGGAACAGCAGGCCGGCCAGCACCGAAAAGCCGCCAAGTGCAAGCGCCGCGATGCGGGTTTGAAAGCCGACCAGAATGGCCAGACCGCCCAGGATTTCGAGCAGGATCACCGGCCAGGCGAGGACGGCAGGTACCCCGCCCGAGGCCATGTAGCCAGCAAAGCCCGCGACATCGGCCAATTTGCCAAGGCCAGCGATGATGAAAAGCAGCGAGAGCAGGATGCGCGCGACCAGGAGCGGCAGGTTTGTCATGGGGAACCCCTTTGAAGACGTTACCCCGTTGTCCTGTCATGCCTGCCGTGAGCGCACCATTCGGCAAACTCTCACAGTAGACGCGCGCCACTGCACAGAACTGTCAGATGATCGCCAGCCGTTCCGCACGCTCAGGGTCCGGATAGGGCCGATAAAGGCCGAAATCGACCCCGGCGATGTGTTGGCGCATCTGATCGTATCGTCGGATCGCGTCATCTTCGGCCTGACCAAGAAAACGAAAGGCAGCGTCGAGTTGGGCGAGGTCCTCGACCTCGATCTCCAGCAGGAAATCGGCGCAGCCTTCGCCAGCGAGGTTGAGTTTGCGCCGCAGCAAGCGCCAGGCGCCAATTTTTCCCTGATCGCGCAACAGCGTCAGCCAGGCGTCGAGCGCCAAGGCGAAACTCATCGCGCGGGCGTCGGATTTCAGGTCGATCATGCAGTGATACAGATTCATGGCCGGGATTCCCTAAGGGCCCGGCCATGCAATCACGCGCAGATTGACAAAGAGTGAACCGGCTCAGTCGGCGCCCTGTTCGACCACCCTTGCCACCGAGACCACCTCTTCGCCGGTGTCGACGTTGAACACCCGTACCCCGCCCGCATTGCGCGAGCGAAAGCTGATCTGGTCCACCGGCACCCGGATCGATTGGCCGGTCGAGGTGGCCAGCATGATCTGGTCTCCGGCCTCGACCGGGAAACTGGCGACCAGCGGCCCGCCGCGCAGCCCCTTGTCCATCGCCATGACCCCCTGTCCGCCGCGTCCGCGCACCGGATAATCGTGGCTGGAGCTGAGTTTACCCGCACCGCCCGTGGTCACCGTCAGGATCAGATCCTCGAGCGCCGACATCTCGGCATACCGCTCGGGGCTCAATTGACCGGCTTCCACGGTTTCCTCGTCGTCGGCCTCAACTTCGTCTGGCGCGCCGGCCATCAGGCGGCGTTGCTTGAGATAAGCGGCGCGTTCCTGCGGATCGGCGTCGAAATGCCGGATGACCGCCATCGAGACCACGCTGTCCCCCGTCGCCAGCCGGATGCCCCGCACACCGGTCGAATCGCGGCCCTTGAAGATGCGCACATCGGTGGTCGGAAAGCGGATCGCCCGGCCCAGCGCCGTCACCAGCATGACGTCATCGGCCTCGTCCGCGATGCGGGCGTTGACCAGCGACACCCCCTCGGGCAGTTTCATCGCGATCTTGCCGTTGCGCAGGATGTTGGTGAAGTCGCTGAGCGCATTGCGCCGCACGTCGCCCTCAGAGGTGGCAAAGACCACCTGCAGCGAGTCCCATTCTTCCTCGGGCACGTCGATCGGCATCAGCGCGGCGATCGACACACCCTGCGGGATCGGCAGGATGTTGATGATCGCCTTGCCCTTTGCGGTGCGCCCTGCCAGAGGCAGGCGCCAGCATTTCAGCTGGTAAACCATTCCATCCGTTGTGAAAAACAGCAGATGGGTATGCGTATTGGCGACGAAGAGCGTGGTGACGACGTCATCTTCCTTGGTCGCCATGCTGGACAGGCCCTTGCCACCGCGGTTCTGCGCGCGGAATTCGGCCAGCGGCGTGCGCTTGATATAGCCGCCCGAGGTGACGGTGACGACCATGTCCTCGCGTTCGATCAGGTCCTCGTCGTCCAGATCGCCCGCCCAGTCGATGATCTCGGTGCGGCGCGGCACGGCAAAGGCGGTGCGCACCTCGTCGAGTTCGGCGGTGATGATGGCCATGATCCGGCTGCGCGAGCGCAGAATGTCGAGGTAATCCTTGATCTTGCCAGCCAGATCTTCGAGTTCGTCGGTGACTTCCTTGACCCCCATCGCGGTCAGGCGCTGCAGCCGCAGTTCCAGAATCGCCCGGGCCTGGATTTCCGACAGGTTATAGGTGCCGTCTTCGTTGATCGTATGGCTGGGGTCGTCGATCAGCCGGATGTAATCGGCGATGTCGGCGGCTGGCCAGCGCCGGGTCATCAGTTTCTCGCGGGCGTCTGCCGGGTCGGCCGAGGCGCGGATGGTGGCCACCACCTCGTCGACATTCGACACCGCGACCGCCAGACCGCAGAGCACATGGCTGCGCTCGCGCGCCTTCATCAACTCATGCGCGGTGCGGCGCGTGACAACTTCCTCGCGGAAGCCAATGAAATAATGCAGGAAATCCCGCAGTAGCAACTGCTCGGGCCGTCCGCCGTTCAGCGCCAGCATGTTGCAGCCAAAGGTGACCTGCATGGTGGTAAAGCGGAAGAGCTGGTTCAGCACCACGTCCGGCGTGGCGTCGCGTTTCAGCTCGATCACCACGCGGATGCCGATCCGGTCGGATTCGTCAGCGACATGGCTGATGCCTTCGATCCGCTTGTCGCGCACCGCATCGGCAATCTTTTCAACCATTTGCGCCTTGTTGACCTGATAAGGCACCTCGTCGACGATGATGGCGAAGCGGTCCTTGCGGATTTCCTCGATATGGGTTTTCGCCCGGATGATGACCGAGCCACGGCCTTCCAGATAGGCCTTGCGCGCGCCGCCACGCCCCATGATCTGCGCGCCGGTCGGAAAATCCGGCGCCGGGACATAGGCCATCAGCTCTTCCGACGTCAAATCCGGGTTGGCGATCAAGGCCTTGGTGGCGTCGATGACCTCGCCCAGATTGTGCGGCGGGATGTTGGTCGCCATGCCGACGGCGATGCCGCCCGCGCCATTGACCAGCATGTTGGGAAAGCGCGCGGGCAGCACCGTTGGCTCGCGGTCCTTGCCGTCGTAATTGTCCTGAAAATCGACGGTGTCCTTGTCGATATCGGCCAGCAGGAACGCCGCAGGCTTGTCCATCCGCACTTCGGTATAGCGCATGGCGGCGGCGGTGTCGCCATCCATCGAGCCAAAGTTTCCCTGTCCGTCCAACAGCTTGAGCGACATCGAGAACGGTTGCGCCATCCGCACCAGTGCGTCATAGATCGCCGAGTCGCCGTGCGGGTGGTACTTGCCCATCGTATCGCCGACCGGCCGCGCCGATTTGCGATAGGATTTGTCATGCGTGTTGTTGGTCTCGTGCATGGCGAACAGGATGCGCCGGTGCACGGGTTTCAGCCCGTCGCGAAGGTCAGGGATCGCCCGGCTGACGATCACGCTCATCGCGTAATCCAGATAGGCGGTTCGCATTTCCTGCGTGATCGAGACGACGGGTTGCACCGGCCGCTTGTCGTCGCTGTCGATCGGGATTTCGGTCTCGTCGCTCACCGGGGCCTCGCGCGGAAATTTACAAGATTTTGTTGCTCCCTGTATAGCCGAACGCCACCGGCAGGTGCAAGGACGCGGGGCTTTGTCGCAGCCCGCAATGAGGCGCGGGGCAGGCAAATCGCGATTTTTCTGCTAGTCTGTCGCTGAAATCGAGGAGGATTCCATGCGTCTTACCCTGTCCCTGTTCGCACTGCTTCTAGCGGCACCCGCTTTGGCCGAGCCGGTCAATATCACGCCCGATGTGGCCTCGGTGACCGTGCAGACCGATGCGGGCCCCGCCGAGATCACCCGGATCCAGGACCCGGCGCATGAACTCAGCGGCGAATGGGCCCGCACCTCGCGGCCCTGCCCGAATTTCTGCATTCAGCCGATGAGCCCGGCGCCGGGCGTCACCACGATTGGCGAGTTGGAGATGATCGCCGCGCTGCAGGATCCTGAGGTGATCGTCACTGACAGCCGGGTGCGCGCCGATTATCTGGGCGGCACGATCCCCGGCGCCGTGCATCTGCCCTATACCGAGGTTGCCGATCGGCTGGATGTGCTGGGCTGCGAGGTCGATTTCGACGGTTTTGACTGCACGAATGCCCGCTCTGTGGTGCTGTTTTGCAATGGCCCCTGGTGTGGCCAGTCGCCCACCGCCATTCGGCGGATGATCGAGGCCGGCTTTCCAGCCGAGAGGATCTCGTATTACCGCGGTGGCATGCAGGTCTGGCGCATGCTGGGCCTCAGCGTGATCGTGCCGGCTGAGTGAGCGTTATCAAGGGCTTGGCGCGCGGCTTTCAGCGTCGCGCGCCTTTCTTTGCCCGCGACCCGGCCTTGCCCGCGGTCGAGCGGCCGCGTTGTTTGACCGCGTCCTCGACCGCGTCCTCGATGACGGATTGCCGCGCCAGCGGGTCATCGGCGACGGCCAGTTCAACGGCTTCCAAACGTCTGACTTCATCGCGCAGGCGGGCGGCTTCTTCGAATTCCAGGTTTTCGGCGGCCTTGCGCATCGTCAGGCGCAGCGCGTCCAGATGCGCCGCCAGATTCGCGCCGACCATCGCCTTGTCGACCTTGGCGGTGACGCGGCTCTGATCCGTGTCGCCTTGCCAAAGGCCAGCCAAGACGTCATCGACGTTTTTCCTGACGGTTGTGGGGGTTATGCCGTGTTTCTCATTGTATGACATTTGCTTTGCGCGGCGGCGGTTGGTCTCGTCCAGCGCGCGTTGCATCGACCCGGTGATGCGGTCGGCGTACATGATGACCCGGCCATCGGCGTTGCGCGCGGCGCGGCCAATGGTCTGGATCAGCGAGGTTTCCGACCGCAAGAAGCCTTCCTTGTCGGCATCCAGAATCGCCACCAAGCCGCATTCCGGGATGTCGAGCCCTTCGCGCAGCAGGTTGATGCCGATCAGAACATCAAACGCCCCCAGTCGCAGATCACGAAGAATCTCAATTCTTTCAATGGTATCGATGTCCGAGTGCATATAGCGCACCCGAATGCCCTGTTCGTGCAGGTATTCGGTCAGATCCTCGGCCATGCGTTTGGTCAGCGTGGTCACCAGAACCCGCAGCCCGTCACGCGCCACGCGGCGCACCTCGTCGAGCAGGTCGTCGACCTGCATCGAGACCGGGCGGATTTCGACCATCGGGTCGAGCAGGCCGGTTGGTCGGATCACCTGTTCGGCAAAGACACCACCGGCCTGATTCATCTCCCAGGCGGCGGGGGTCGCACTGACAAAGACCGATTGCGGGCGCATCGCGTCCCATTCCTCGAACTTCAGCGGCCGGTTGTCCATGCAACTGGGCAGGCGGAATCCATGTTCGGCCAGCACCGATTTTCGGCGAAAGTCACCTTTGTACATGCCGCCGATCTGCGGCACTGTGACATGAGATTCATCCGCAAAAACAATGGCATGATCTGGAATGAACTCAAACAGCGTCGGGGGGGGCTCGCCGGGGGCGCGGCCGGTCAGATAGCGCGAATAGTTCTCGATCCCCGAACAGACGCCCGTGGCCTCGAGCATTTCGAGATCGAAATTCGTCCGCTGCTCCAGTCGCTGCGCTTCCAGCAACCGGCCGTTGTCGTTCAGGCGTTTGAGCGTGTGGAACAACTCGTCCTTTATGCCCTTGATCGCCTGCTGCAGGGTCGGACGCGGCGTCACATAATGGCTGTTCGCATAGATCCGTATTTTGTCATACGTATCACTTTTCGAACCTGTGAGGGGGTCGAACTCGGTAATCGTCTCCAGTTCCTCGCCAAAAAACGACAACCGCCAGGCGCGGTCTTCGAGGTGGGCAGGCCAGACCTCGATCACGTCGCCGCGTACCCGGAAGGTGCCACGCGAAAACGCGGCATCGTTGCGGCGGTATTGCTGGGTGACCAACTCTGCAATCACCTTGCGCGGGTCATAGAGGCCCCCGACCAGCAGATCCTGCGTCATCGCCGAATAGGTTTCGACCGAGCCGATGCCATAGATGCAGCTGACCGAGGCGACGATGATGACGTCGTCGCGTTCGAGCAGCGCCCGCGTCGCCGAGTGGCGCATGCGGTCGATGGCCTCGTTGATCTGGCTTTCCTTCTCGATATAGGTGTCAGTGCGCGCGACATAGGCCTCGGGCTGGTAGTAATCGTAATAGCTGACGAAATACTCGACCGCGTTGTCGGGAAAGAAGCCTTTGAATTCGCCATACAATTGTGCGGCGAGCGTCTTGTTTGGCGCCAGGATGATCGCGGGGCGCTGGGTCTCTTCGATAATCTTGGCCATGGTGAAGGTCTTGCCGGTGCCGGTGGCCCCCAGCAGCACCTGATTGCGTTCGCCGTCGCGCAGGCCCCCGGTCAGTTCGGCAATCGCCGTCGGCTGATCGCCCGCAGGCTGAAACGGCGTGTGCAGGACAAAGGCGCGGCCACCCTCCAGCTTTTCCCGCTTTGGCAGGGCCTGGATCGGCAGGTCGGTCAGCGCATCGGGGCGATTGTTGTGCATGGGCGAATCCCCTTGGGGTGTCTTGCTAAATTCGTGCCTATTTTGTTCCGGGGCAAGGGGCATCCAACGCTGCTGCAATGCGGAATTTCCTTGCTGCGGGCGGCGGAATTCCCGATAAAGCCGCAGGATTCCAGCGGAGATTCCCCATGCGCGCCCGTATCTATCGTCCTGCCCGCAACGCCATGCAATCCGGCACTGCCCGCGCCAAGGGTTGGGTGCTGGATTTCGCACCGGGCGAGGGTCGCGTCAGCGATCCGCTGATGGGGTGGTCGGGGTCCGGCGACACGCAGGCTCAGGTCAAGTTGCGCTTTACCACCCAGGCCGAGGCCGAGGCCTATGCCGCCGCGCAAGGCATCGACTATGTCGTGCAGGCGCCCAAGGACCGCGCCGCCAACATCCGCATGGGCGGCTATGGCGAGAATTTCGCCACCAACCGGCGGCAGGTCTGGACGCACTGATCCCGCGCGAGCGTGTTGCATCGTCGCTTTGATCGGGCCTAGACTGCGTATCATCGCGGACACTGGCCCCAAAGGACATGCCATGAGTGACACGTTTCACGGTTTCCCCTGCTGGTACGAACTCTCGACCCCGAACGCCCAAACGGCGGCAGGCTTCTATGCCGATCTGCTCGGCTGGCAGATGGGGCAGGCCGACATGGGCGAATTCATCTATCACATCGCTGCGGTCGATGGGGTGATGGTGGCCGGCATGTCCGAGTTTCTGCCCGACGGCGTGCCACCCAACTGGTTGGTCTATTTCGCGGTGGACAACGCCGACACAACGGCGGCCGCCGTGGCGGCGGATGGCGGGCGGGTGCATGCGCCGCCGGCCGATATCCCCGGCACCGGGCGCTTCGCCATTCTCGCCGATCCGCAGGGCGCGGTCTTTGGCATCCTGCAACCGCTGCCCGGCGGTTCGGGCGGTGCCTTTGACCAGACGAAAAGCGGGCATGGCAACTGGCATGAGTTGATGACCACCGACCCGGTGGCGGCGCTGGACTTCTATGGCCGCCACTTTGGCTGGGCGCAGGCCAGCGCGATGGATATGGGGTCGATGGGCAGCTATCACATCTTTGCCCGCGGCGCGCAGCAACTCGGCGGCATGATGCGTCTGCCTGCGCCGGGGGTGCCACCGGCCTGGCTGCCGTATTTCGGCGTCGAAGGGATTGATGCGGCCTGCGCGCGGTTGACGGCTGCCGGCGGCGCCGTTCAAAATGGTCCGCATCAGGTGCCGGGCGGCGCCTGGGCTGCTCAGGTGACCGACCCGCAGGGCGCCTGGCTCGCCCTCGTCGGGCCGAAATGAACAAAGGCCGGACCTGCAAGGGTCCGGCCTTTTGATCTGGAGCGGGCGATGAGATTCGAACTCACGACCCTAACCTTGGCAAGGTTATGCTCTACCCCTGAGCTACGCCCGCACTCCGTGAGCGCGCTCTAGCATCCGGCGCCGCGGGGTTCAAGGGCGCATCAGCACGCGGGCCAGCACGGCGAGGAACGGCGGCGGGTCTTCCCCACCGGCCTGTCCGCGCTGCGCGGAAAACCCCAGCATGGCATAGCCATGCACAGTGCTCCAGACCGCCGCCTCGAGCACCGGGTCCGGCTCGAAGCTGGAAAACGGCAGGCAGCCCTCGCGCAGCACCTGATAGGCCTGCGCCGATTCGCGCCACACCGCCGGATCGTCACGGCGCACATCAGCGCAGTTGAACATGACGTGGAACAGCCCGCCCTGCGTTTCGGCGAATTCCAGATAGCCCTCGCAGATCGCCAGCAGGCGGGCAAAGGGTTGGTCGGGCGCCGCATCACGGTGGCGCAGCATGGCCTCGGTAAAGCGGGCAAAGGCCCGTTCGGCGATGGCGGTCTGCAACCCGGCCAGCCCGTCGAAATGATGCGCCGGGGCGGCATGCGAGACCCCGGCGCGCGCAGCGGCCCGGCGCAGGGTCAGGCCCTCGGCGCCCCCTTCGGCCAGCAGCGCCAGACCGGCGGCGATCAGGCGCTCGCGTAGGCTGGTCTCGGCAAGGGGGGGCGGGGCGGTCATTCGATCAGTCTGCGCGCGGGTTCAGACAGTGTCAAGTTCCGGCTTGACAGTGTAAAGCAAAAGCTGTCCGGTGGCTTTACACTGTCAAGGAGCGCCGAATGCCCACCATCCGCACGTCTTTGTTCTGGATCGCCTCGCTGGCGGTCGGTTTGATGTCCCTGCGCTGGCTGGTGCTGCCGATGGATCTGGCGATGCCGAACATGGCGCATTTCCAGACCGACGCACCGCTGGCCCTGATCGCCCATCTGACCGGCGGACCACTGGCGCTGTTGCTGGCGCCGTTTCAGCTCTGGTCCGGTTTGCGGGCGCGGCGGCCGGGGGTGCACCGGGCGTTGGGGCGGCTTTACGGGCTGGCGATTCTGATCGGTGCGCTGGGGTCGTTGGCGCTGGTTCCCGCCTTTACCGGCTCCAGTTTTGCCGCTGCCGGGTTTGTAGCGCTGGCCTTGCTCTGGCTGGCGACGACGGCACTGGGCATCCGTGCTGCCCGCGCCCGCGACTTTGCCCGCCACCGGCGCTGGATGCTGCGCTCGGTCGCGCTGACCTTTGCCGCAGTGACGCTGCGGGTGATGATGGCGCCCTTGATGGCCGCAGGCTGGAGCGTCAACGAGACCTATCAAGTCACCGCCTGGGGCTGCTGGCTGGTCAATCTGGCGGTGATCGAAGCGCTGCTCTGGCGTCGCCGTCGGTTGGCCTGACCGTGCAAGCCCTTGGCCCAAAACAAAAAACGGCGGCCCAAAGGCCGCCGATTTTGACTGGAGCGGGCGATGAGATTCGAACTCACGACCCTAACCTTGGCAAGGTTATGCTCTACCCCTGAGCTACGCCCGCACTCCGTGGGCGGTGATTTAGGCGATGCCCGCGCGGCCTGCAAGAGGAAAATCGCGCCCCGGCAAAGTTTCCCCACTGGGCCGCGCAGGGCCTGCAGGCCCGCGAAACTCGCCCGGTCACAGCAGCGCGTGCACGACCAGACCGGCGCCGCCGACCAGCAACACGGCAAAGGTCAGCACCATGCCCAGCCCGCGCGCCGGGTGCAGCGACCGCTCGCGCGTCAGGCCCCAGCCGTGCAGCACCCGGCCAATCACCAGTGCCGAGCCCATGATGTGCAGCGCCACGGCAGGCGCCCCCTGCATCTCGGCCAGGGCCAGAACGATCAGCGCCAGCGGGGTGTATTCGACGAAATTGCCCTGCGCGCGGATCGCCTTTTCCAGCCGCGCGTCGCCACCATCGCCCAGCGAGACATGCGCGCGCCCCCGCTCGCGGATGACCAGCGCCGACAAGGCAACCAGCAGAAGGGCGCTCAGCCCGGTGTAAATCGCAGTGATGGTCAGCATGGTCTCTCCTTGATGCAGGTCTGCGCAGGGTGGCCCTGACCGGGCGCTTGTCAAGGGCGCGCAGCGGTCTGGCGTCGCGCGTCCGGGTCCGCGCACACCAGACCGCGACCTTGACAATCAGGGCGCGAGTCACACAATGCCCCCAGTTCCGTGCGTTTGTGAGACCCGAGGCCCGCTGCGATGACCCTTCCGCCCGCGACCGAGCGTCCGCTGGATCATTTTCGGCACAACCTCCGGCAATTGGTCGCCACCGACGGCAGCGTCGCCGAGGCCTGCCGGCTGCTCGACATCAACCGGCAGCAGATGGCGAAATACCTCAGCGGTGAAAGCCTGCCCTCGGTGCCGATCCTCATCAAGATCTGCGACCATTACGGTGTCAGCGCCGATATCGCGCACAAGCCGCTCTATGAAGTGGCGGCGCGCGACGAGGATGCGTTGCAGGTGATCCTGCGCACCTTCCTGCGCGGCCCCTTTGCCCCCAGCGTCGACGATTCGAAACTGTCATCACCGCTCAGCGATGGCTATTACTGGATGTGGCAGCCCTCGGTCTGGAAGACCGGCATGGTGGCCAAGCAGTTGACGCAGGTGAAAACCATCGGCTCGTTCCAGTTCCTGCGCCATTGTTCGCCCTACACGATGGCAAACGGCAAACGGTTCCGAACCCGGCACTATTCGATCACGTTCTCGCTGGGGCAGGGCACCCAGTTCGTGATCCTGACCTTCTTTCGCCGACGGGGGGTGAATTCCTGGGCGGTCAGCCTGTTTCGCGAGCCGGAGTATCTGGGCTCGCCGCATCTGGTCGGCATCACCGCAGGCGCGGCCAATGCCGAGAATATCAACCAGATCGCCGCGGCCCGCGTGGTGCTGGAACGCATCGACATGAGCCAGCACCGATTGATGACCCTTGCGCGGGCCTCCGGGCGGGCGGCCGCGGCCGAGGTGCCAGCGTCCGTGCTGCGGCTGCTGAAATTCACCGCGGGCGAGTTCCCCGATATCCTGTCGCCGTTCTAGGCACAGCGGTTCGGCTTGGCAAAGGACAGGATCGTGGCCGTGTTGTCGCTCAAAAGCGCCGCGGCCCGCGCCAGCACCGACCGAAAGGCCGCGCCGATCTGGCCGATGGCAAACAACTCGGGCAACGCGGCGATCACCGGCTGGTGGCGGCCCAGTTCCGCGTGCAGGGCCGCGACGGCGGGCAACACGGGCGCACCCGGTGAACGGTCTTGCCAGGCCTTGACGATCGTCGGCAAGGGCACGACCGAGCGCAACGTCTTGTGCAGCACGCCACTTTCCGTTTCCAGATCAAGCACATGCGCGAGGCGATAGGCCAGCAGCAGCACTTCGATGATGTCGTCTTCCGTGATGTCCATGACGTCCCCCAAACCGATGCGCAACCATAGCGCGCAGGGGGGGACGCCGAAATTCGCGCCGAGTCGCCAAAAGACGTCACTCACCCTCGCGGATTCGCGAGGGGTCAGGCCAGTTCGATCAGCAGGTCCTTGGCGTCGATCTGGGCGCCGGGCTGCACATGCACGGCCTTGATGGTCGCCTCGCGGTCGGCATGCAGGCCGGTTTCCATCTTCATCGCCTCGATGGTCAGCAGCAGGTCGCCCGGTTGCACCACCTGTCCCACGCTGACCGCGACCGACGCGACCGAGCCGGGCATCGGCGCCCCCAGATGCGCCGGGTTGCCCTCGCTGGCCTTTGGCCGCACCGCCTGCGTCGCCTTGACCTTGCGGTTGGGCACCCGGATGGTGCGCGGCTGGCCGTTGAGTTCGAAGAACACCTTGACCTCGCCGTCCTCGCCGGTTTCCCCCAGCGCGATCAGCCGGATTTCCATCGTCTTGCCGGGGTCGATTTCCACCGAGATCTCGGCGCCCGGCTCCATCCCGTAAAAGAAGTTCCACGTCGGCAATGTGCGGACCGGCCCGTAAACCCGGTGGCGGCCCATATAGTCGAGGAACACCTTTGGATACATCAGATATCCGTTGAGGTCCTCGTCATCGACCGTGAAGCCGTTGAGATCCTTGGACAGTTGCGCGCGCACCCCCTCAAGGTCAACCGGGGCCAGATGCGCACCGGGGCGGGTGGTCAGCGGCGCCTCGCCCTTGAGCGCCTTGGCCACGATACCGGGCGGAAAGCCGCCCTCGGGCTGGCCCAGATTGCCCTTCAGCATGTCGATGACCGAGTCCGGAAACGACATCTCACGCGCCGGATCCTCGACGTCCTCGCGGCTCAGACCCTGCGTCACCATCACCAGCGCCAGATCGCCGACAACCTTGGACGATGGCGTCACCTTGACGATATCGCCAAAGATCTGGTTGGCCTGCGCATAGGCGCGCGCGACCTCGGGCCAGCGTTCCTCCAGCCCCAGCGAGCGCGCCTGCGCCTTGAGGTTGGTGAACTGGCCGCCCGGCATCTCGTGCAGGTAAACCTCGGAACTGGGCGCCTGCTGGCCGGTCTCGAACGCCGCGTAATGGGCGCGTACCTGCTCCCAATAGTCGGAAATCTCGCGGATCGCGGTGATGTCGAGGCCCGTGTCGCGCGGCGTGTGGCGCAGCGCCTCGACGACCGAGCCCAGCGTCGGCTGGCTGGTATTGCCGCTGAACGCATCCATCGCCGCATCCACCGCATCCACCCCGGCATCGGCAGCGGCGAGGATCGTGGCAATCGCCGCGCCCGAGGTGTCATGCGTGTGGAAATGGATCGGCAGGTCCACCGCATCCTTGAGCGCGGCAAACAGCACCTTGGCGGCGGGGGCCTTGAGCACCCCGGCCATGTCCTTGACCCCCAGCACATGCGCCCCGGCAGACTCCAACGCCTTGGCCATTTTCACATAATACTCAATGGTATACTTGCGCTGCGCGGGGTCCAGCAGGTCGCCGGTGTAACAGATCGTCCCCTCGCAGATGCGGCCGGTTTCCAGCACCGCGTCCATGGCGACGCGCATGTTTTCCACCCAGTTCAGGCTGTCAAAGACGCGAAACACATCAACCCCGGTGTCCGCCGCCTGCCGCACAAAGGCCTGCACCACATTGTCGGGATAATTCGTGTACCCAACCCCGTTCGAGGCCCGCAGCAGCATCTGCGTCAGCAGGTTCGGCATCGCCTTGCGCAGGTCGCGCAGCCGCTGCCACGGACATTCCTGCAAGAAACGATAGGCGACGTCAAAGGTGGCACCGCCCCAGCATTCGACGCTGAACAGGCTGGGCAGATTGGCCGCATAGGCGGGCGCGACGCGGATCATGTCGATGCTGCGCATCCGCGTCGCCAACAGGGACTGGTGCGCGTCACGCATCGTGGTGTCGGTGATGAGCAGGCGCTCTTGTCCCTTCATCCAGTCGGCCACCGCCTTTGGCCCCTGATCCAGCAACAGGGTGCGCGTGCCGTAGGGTGCGTGCTCGGCACGCACCGTGGGTGGCATCGGCGCACGCGGCTGGGCCGCGGGGCGGGGGCGGCCGGCGGTTTCCGGGTGACCGTTGACCGTGATGTCGGCCAGATAGGTCAGCACCTTGGTGCCCCGGTCGCGGCGCTTCTTGAACGTGAACAGCTCCGGCGTGGTGTCGATGAACTTGGTCGTCGCCTGATCGGCCAGAAACACCGGATGTTTCAACAGGTTCTCGACAAAGGCGATGTTGGTGCTGACGCCCCGGATGCGGAACTCGCGCAGCGCGCGGTCCATGCGGGCAATCGCCTGCTGCGGCGTCGGCGCCCAGGCCGTCACCTTGACCAGCAGGCTGTCGAAATACCGCGTGATGACCCCGCCCGAATAGGCCGTGCCGCCGTCGAGGCGAATGCCCATGCCATGCGCCTCGCGAAAGGCGGTGATGCGGCCATAATCGGGGATGAAATTGTTCAGCGGGTCCTCGGTGGTGATCCGGCATTGCAGCGCATGGCCCGACAGCCGCACCTCGGCCTGACTGGGCGTGCCGGTCGCCTCGGCCAGCGTCGCCCCTTCGGCCACCTTGATCTGCGCCTTGACGATGTCGATGCCGGTGACCTCCTCGGTCACCGTATGCTCGACCTGAATGCGCGGGTTCACCTCGATGAAATAGAAGGCGCTGGTGTCGATATCCATCAGGAATTCGACCGTGCCCGCGTTCTGATAGCCCACCGCCTGACCGATCCGCAGCGCCAGACCGCAGACCTCGGCGCGCTGGGCCTCGGTCAGATAGGGGGCGGGGGCGCGTTCGACGACCTTCTGGTTGCGCCGCTGCACCGTGCAATCGCGCTCATACAGGTGATAGAGCGCGCCGTGACTGTCGCCCAGCAACTGCACCTCGACATGGCGGGCGCGCAGGATCATCCGCTCCAGATAGCCCTCGCCATTGCCAAAGGCCGCCTCGGCCTCGCGCCGCCCTTCGCGCACGCGGGCTTCCAACTCCTCCGGCCCCATCACCGCGCGCATCCCGCGACCGCCGCCGCCGTGGCTGGCTTTCAGCATCAAGGGATAGCCCACGGCCTCGGCCATGCGCCGCACCTCGGCCATGTCGTCGCCCAGCACCTCGGTCGCCGGGATCACCGGCACCCCGGCGGCAATCGCCACCCGCCGCGCGCTGGCCTTGTCGCCCAGCGCCCGCATCGTCTCGGCCCGCGGCCCGACAAAGGTGACCCCGGCCGCCACGCAGGCATCGACCAGCGCCGGGTTTTCACTGAGCAAGCCATAGCCCGGATGCACCGCATCGGCGCCCGACAGCTTGGCCACCCGGATGATTTCGGCGATCGACAGATAGGCCTGCACCGGCGCCAGCCCCGCCCCGATGCGATACGCCTCGTCGGCCTTGAATCGGTGCAGCCCCAGCTTGTCCTCTTCGGCATAGACGGCGACGGTCTTGATGCCCAGTTCGTTCGCGGCGCGCATGACGCGAATGGCGATTTCGCCGCGGTTGGCGATGAGGATTTTCCTGATGCTGGCCATGGTCTGCGCGCGCCCCTTGAATCGGTCAGATTTCCAGACCGATTTCTGCAGTGCAGCGCGGAAATTGCAAGGATTCGTTACAATGCCCCGGCGGTTACTCGTAGGGCATCATCGGCGTGCCCTGCGGGTCATAGACCTGCACCAGCGCGCATTCGATCAGCCAGGGCCGCGCCGCCCGGTCGCACAGCTGCGCCGCCACCGCCTCGGCCAGCGCGCGCTCGGGCAGACCGCACTGCACCTCGTGCCAGTGCAACCCCTCCTGATGCTGGGCAAAGATGTCGATCGACCACCCGGCAGGGAAACACCAGTTGGTCTGCAGGCAATCGCGCGCCTCGGCGCCGCCGGTGACGCACATCTCGGTCGCGGTCTGGAAGGCCTCGCCCGGCGTCGCCCCCATCGCCACGCCCCAGCTTTGTTCGGGCGCCTGCACAAAGGCGATTCCCATCGGCCCCTCCTGCGCCAGCGCGTGCAGGGGCAGGGTGCAGGCGATCAGCGCGACAAGGGCAGGGCGCATGGGGCTTCCTTTGCGGCAAGGTCGCCACAGGATACCGCGCCCGTGCCCCTTGGCCAATCACGCCTGCGTCAGCCCTCCGGCCAGAATCGCATCCACCATCACCTGATTGCCGCGCGAAAACTCCAGCGGACAGGCAAAGGGCGCCCCCTCGCGCACCGAGCGGCCAAAGGCCTCGATCATCAAGGCATACTGGTTGATCGGCTCGAAGCGCTCGACGCTCCAGTTGCCTGCCCCGCTCATCACCCGCACCAACGCCTCACCCGCCACCCCGGCGTTATAGGGAAACGGCAGGTCAATGATGCCCTCGGTGCCATGGAACTGAATGAACTGATGCCGGTGCTGGCGCATGCCGCAATAGAAGGACATGGTGAACCCGGGGAAATCCGCCCAGACCCGGGCAAAGACATCAACCCCGCCCTCGCGCCGCAGGTCCGAGCGGATGGCGACCGGCTCTTCGCCAGTGACCAGCCGCGCGGTGATGCTGGGGTAAACCCCGACATCCAGCACCCCGCCGCCGCCATGCGCCGGGCTGTTGCGGATGTTCGCCGGGTCGGGGTTGTTATAGGTGAACACCGCCTCGACATGCTGCAACCGCCCGATGGCGCCACCGGCGATCAGGTCCCGCACCCGCTGCCACTGCGGATGGTGACAGACCATGAAGGCCTCGGCGCATACCAGCCCCGAGGCATCGCGCGCCGCGATCAGCCGGTCGAACTCGCCGGCCGCCAGCGCCATCGGCTTTTCGCACAGCACATGCTTGCCCGCCGCCAGCGCCTTCAGGCTCCATTCGACATGCAGATCATTGGGCAGCGGGATATAGACCGCATCGACCTGCGGATCGGCCAGCAAGGCGTCATAGCTCGCATGCAGCCGCAACCCCGGCACCACCGCCTGAAACGGCGCCGCCTTGGCCGCGTCGCGGGTGGCCAGCGCCACCAGTTCGGCCCCACGCGCCAGTTGCATCGCCGGCATCAGATCGGTCCGCGCGATCTTTGCCGCCCCCAGAATGCCCCACCGCAGATGCCCCGCCATTTGTCGCCTCTCCCTGATTGCGCTAACGCCAGCCTGCCGCATCGCACGAAAAAAGGCGAGGGAAAACCCCCGCCCTCTTTGCTCGTCAAATATCCACGGGGTTGCCAAAGGGGCCCGTGGGCCCCTCGGCGGGGGTGTGGGGGCAGGCCCCCACCGGCGCCGAGCGGGCTCGATGCCCGCGACGGCGCCGCCCTGTCAGGCCTCGCTCTTGGCCATCCGCTTGCGCTCATGCGGGTCCAGATAGCGCTTGCGCAGCCGGATCGCCTTGGGCGTCACCTCGACCAGCTCGTCATCGTCGATATAGGCAATCGCCTGCTCCAGCGACATGATGACCGGCGGGGTCAGCCGCACGGCCTCGTCGGTGCCGCTGGCCCGCACGTTGGTCAGCTTCTTGCCCTTGATCGGGTTCACTTCCAGATCGTTGTCGCGGCTGTGCTCGCCGATGATCATGCCGACA
>CALESR010000219.1 GCA_937907485.1 uncultured Paracoccaceae bacterium
GCCCGCATGTGCTGCGCCACGCCTTCGCCACGCATCTGCTGGCTGGCGGCGCCGATCTGCGGGTGATCCAGACCCTGCTGGGCCATGCTGACCTCGGCTCGACCGAGATCTATACCCATGTGCTCGACGAACGTCTGCGTGATCTGGTGATGCAGCATCACCCCCTAGCCAAGAATTAGGGGGGCCTAGGATCAAGGCAGCAGCCGCAACTGGCCGGTGACGGTGGCCAGCAGCAGATCCTGGTGAAGGGAGTTGCGGGCGTGGCCGGTGCGCGAAGTGCCGGTCTCGGCACTTTGCCACATCCGCAGCCAGGCCAGCCCGCCCGGGGCCCGCGTGGCCTCGATCAGCACGGCGCCGTGGCGCTCGGCCAGGGTCGTGCGGTTGAACGCCGCCGTCTCCCAACCCTGCCGCACGGCCTGAATCAGCGGCTCCAGCGGTTCGCCCTCGGGCCAGGGCAGGGTGGCGACCATCACGGCGGTCGATTGCGGGCCGGTGGTGAAATCGGCAAACACCAGCCCCTGCCAACCCGCCGGCCCCCCGGGCGTGGCGCGGCCCGTCACCGTCTGGAACGGGTCCGCCCCGCCCAGCCGCGCGGCATCGGGCATCAGGAAGGCGGAGACCAGCGGGCCGCCCTGCACCCCCGCCAACCCCGCCAGCAGCGCGGCAATCCCGGGATCGGTCAGCGCCGAGGCGTCCGTGCCGGCCAGCGTGGCCAGCAACGGCCAGGTGTTGGTGTGGCGCAGGAGGTCGCCCTCAACCTGCACCCGCGCCGAGCGCCCGGTCGGACCGCGGAACGGGTCGTCGCGGTTGCGCGCCTCCAGCGAAACCCCGCCGTCCGGCCCCACGGTCAGCGCTACCAGCCCGGCCTCCTCGGCCCGGTCATAGCCGCCCGCCTGCAACGCCTGTTCCACCCGTGCGCCGACCCCGGGTGCCAGCTGCATCAGCGTGGCAATGTCGCGCCCCCGGGTGATGAGGGCAAGCTGCTGCACATCGTCCAGATGGAACCCGGCCGCCCGCCGCCAATCGCCGTTGCGCTCGATCAGGTCCGAGGCACGCGTCATCACCGGCATGGCGCGCAACGCTTGCCGGCGCGGCAGCGTCAGCAGGTCCGGGCCGGCCACGTCCATCCCCCGCGCTGCCGCCGGGTCACCAAAGCCGATCTCGACCCAGGCCTCGCCCGGCGTCACCAAGGCGGCGGGCAGAAGCGCCAGCATTCCCTCGAACGCCGCCAGCGTCGGGTCCGGCGCCCCGGGCCAGCGCCAGGGCAGCGGCGATTGCGCCAGCGTGGGCAAAGGGGCGAGGGCCAGCAGGCCGGCCAGGAGCGAACGGCGGTCAATCGGCATGGGAACACCTTTCTTGCAATGGCTAGAGGATGCCAGCTTTGCCGCCACCAGTCCAATACGGATGGCCTCTGGCGTGAGGCGAAACCCCACGCTAGGCTGACTAAAACTGGAGGGCCCCATGACGACCAAGACTGCCGCGCTGGGGGAACTCGCCGCTTTGCTGGGCGAGAGGCTCAATCGTTCGCAATCGGACCGCGATCTGCATGGCCGCTCGGAGAGCCATTTCGACGCGATGCCGCCCGATGCCGTCGCCTATCCCGAGACGACCGCCGAGGTGGCCGCCATCGTGCGGATCTGCGCCCGCTACGGCCTGCCGGTGATCGGTTGGGGGGCGGGCACCTCGCTGGAGGGGCACGCGCTGGCGCCGCGTGGCGGCGTGACGGTCGATTTCGCCCGGATGAACCGGGTGCTCGAACTGTCGCCCGGCGACATGCTGGTCGCCGTGCAGCCCGGCCTGACGCGCGAGGCGCTGAACACCGAGCTGCGCGCCACCGGCCTGTTCTTTCCGGTCGATCCGGGGGCCAATGCCAGCATCGGCGGCATGACCTCGACGCGGGCCAGTGGCACCACCGCCGTGCGTTATGGCACGATGCGGCAGAATGTGTTGGGGCTGGAGGTGGTTCTGGCCGATGGCCGGATCATCCGCACCGGGACGCGGGCACCGAAATCCTCAACCGGCTATGACCTGACAGCGCTGTTTGTCGGCGCCGAGGGCACGTTGGGGCTGATTACCGAGATTACCTTGAAGCTGCATGGCCAGCCCGAAGCCCTGCGCGCCGCGGTCTGTGCCTTTGACAGCATGGCGGGCGCCGTGGATGCAGTGATCGCCACGATCCAGTCCGGCATTCCGATGGCGCGCATCGAATTCGTCGATGCGGCGGCGGCGGCGGCCTTTAACCGGGGGGCGGGCACCAGTTGGCCGGATGCGCCGCATCTGATGGTGGAATTCCACGGCTCGGACGCCGGGGTGGCCGAGCAGACCGCCCGTTTTGCCGACATCGCCGCCGAGTTCGGCGGGCAGGGCTTTCGCTGGGCGGCCAAGGCCGAGGACCGCACGGCCCTGTGGGCGATGCGCCACAATGCGTATCGCACGACGCTGATGGCCTTTCCCGGCACCAAACCGATCACCACCGACATCTGTGTGCCGATCTCCCGGCTGGCCGAGGCGGTCGAGGAAACCGCCGCCGAAATCGCCGCCTCGGGCATCCCCGGCCCGATCGTTGGCCATGTCGGCGACGGCAATTTTCACGCCTTGCTGTTGCCGCGCGAGGGCGACGCACAGCAATGGGCAGCGGCGCAACGGCTGGCGGGCAACATGGCCGAGCGCGCGCTCAGGCTGGGTGGCACGGTCAGCGGCGAGCATGGCATCGGCATGGGCAAGGTAAAATACATGCGCGCCGAACATGGCGAGGGCTGGGATGTGATGGGCGCGATCAAGGCCGCACTCGACCCCGAGGGGCTGATGAACCCCGGAAAACTGCTGCCGGGGAACTGAGCGGTCCCGGACCTGACGGCGGCACTATAGGCAAGGAATAGCCTATCGCGTGGGTCGAAACGACCGCATAGGGGCCGGAAGCTTGACTTTCGGGGTGTCGGGGCAAAGACCGTACGGCGTTTTCCTGCTCGAAAGGTGCATCCCATGGCCCGGGAAACCCGCTCGTTCGCTGTCATCGGCCTTGGCGCCTTTGGCAGTGCCGTTGCTGCGGAACTCGCGCGGTTCGGCAACAGGGTGATCGGCGTCGATCTGGACGAACGGCGCGTGGCGCAGATGGCCTCGGCGCTGTCCTCGACGCTGATCCTCGATACCACGGACGAGATGGCGCTGAAGGAGGCGGGCATCGACCAATACGATGTTGCGCTGATTGCCATCGGCCGCGACATTCAGGCCAGCATCTTGACCACGATGAACCTGAAGATGCTGGGGATCGGCACGATCTGGGTCAAGGCCTCGAACAAAACGCACCATCGCATCCTGTCCAAGCTGGGCGCCGATCGGGTGATCCTGCCCGAGCAGGAGATGGGGCGGCACATCGCGCAGATGCTGAACAACCCCGTCGTGCAGGATTATGTCAGCCTCGGCAATGGGTTCAGCGTTGTCAGCATTGTCATTCCGGACCGGCTGGCGGGGCGTGACATGGCCTCGCTCGGCATTGGGGCGACCTATGATCTGCGGCTTCTCGGCCTTATGCGGGGCACCGAATTCCGGTCCTGCGACGTCAAGGATCTGGTGCTTGAACGCGATGACAAGCTGATCCTGCTGGGCAAGCGGCCCGAGTTGCGCCGCTTTGGTGACGCGCTCTGACCGGGGTCTTCGCGATGAAATCCCGCTTGCGTCGTGCCGTGACCGCGCTGTCCCAACTGCCGCCGCCGCTGATTCTGGCGGGGCTCTATGCCGTGCTGATCGGCTTTGGCGCGGCGGCGCTGAAACTGCCGTTTGCCCATACCGTGCCGGTCAGTTGGTCGGACGCGGTGTTTACTTCGACCTCGGCGGTCACGGTGACCGGCCTTGTCGTGCTCGACACCGGGGCGCATCTGACGCTGTTCGGCCAGATGGTGGTTGCCTTTCTGATCCAGATGGGCGGGCTGGGCCTGATGACCTTTGCCGTGCTGATCCTCGGCGCGCTGGGACTGCCGGTGGGGATCACCGGCACGCTTTATCTGCGCGAGGATCTGAACCAGAGTTCGGTGCATCATCTGTCCAAACTGGTTGTCACGATCCTGAAGGTGGTTCTGTATTGTGAACTGGCCGGGGCGATGCTGCTGGCCGTCACCTTCATTCCGCGGTTCGGAGTCTGGCAGGGGATCTGGGAGTCGATCTTTCACTCGATCTCGGCCTTCAACAATGCCGGGTTTTCGACGTTTCCCGATGGCCTGATGTCCTTTGCCACCGACCCCGTGGTCAATACGGTCATTCCCGCGCTCTTCATCATCGGCGGGATCGGCTATGTCGTGCTGCACGACATCTTCACGCAAAAGAGCCGCCGGGCCTGGTCGTTGCACACCAAGATCATGCTGCTGGGCACGGCCATCCTGATTCCATGGTCCGTAGGCATGTTCGCCGTGCTGGAATGGGACAATCCCGGCACGCTGGGCCAGTTCGACAGCACCATGGCGCGGCTGACGATCAGCTGGTTTCAGGGGGTGACGACGCGCACCGCCGGGTTCAACACCACCGATATCGGGGCGCTGCATGACAGCACCTCGATGATGGTCATTTCGCTGATGCTGATCGGCGGCGGCCCGGCCTCGACGGCGGGCGGCATCAAGGTCACGACCTTCGTGGTGATGATGATCGCCACTGTGGCGTTCTTTCGCCGCCAGCAGCAGTTGCACGCCTTTGGCCGCAGCATCGCGCTGGATCAGGTGCTCAAGGTCATGGCCCTGACCGCAATCAGCATGGTGCTGGTGTTCGTCGGGGTGTTTTTGCTGACCGCCTCGCATGAGGGGCATTTTCTGGACATCAGCTTTGAGGTCGCCAGCGCCTTTGGCACCGTCGGACTGTCGCGCGGCTATACGGGCGAATTGTCGGGTTTTGGCCGTGCCGTCATCATTGCCATCATGTTTCTGGGCCGGGTCGGGCCGCTGACGCTGGGCTTCTTTCTGGCAACGCGAGTCATCCCGCGCGTGCGCTACCCTGAGGGCCGGGTCTATCTTGGGTGATGCCTTGTCCGGTCAGGGGCGTTCGAGGCGATAACCGCTGCCGTCGCGCACCGCGACGTGAAACGCCGGGTGCAGATAGTGCCCGCCGGTGAACAGCGCGCCGTCGCTGGCCAGTTCGTCCAGCAGCCGCTTGCGCGTGGCGCGGGCCGTGTCGACGTCCATGTCAAAGGCGATGGCGATGTCGGGATCGGCAGCCTGCAGGGCCGGGGCGTGGATGATGTCGCCGCCGTGGATCAGCATCGCCCCACCGCCACCGTCCAACCGCCAGCCGCCATGGCCTGGCGTATGTCCGGCCAGCGGCATTGCTGTCAGGCCGGGGGCGATCTGCCCCTCAGGGTCGATCAGCCGGAGGCGGTCGGCATAGGCGGCAAAGACCGCGCGCGCCAGTGCTGCCCAACTCGAGACCGGCTCGGGCAGACGCCCCGTCAGGGCGGTATCATTCCAGAAGGCATGCTCGGCGCGGGTGACCACCAGTTCGGCATTGGCAAAGACCGGCACGCCATGTGCGGTAATCATGCCGGCGACATGGTCAGGGTGCATGTGGGTGGCGAACAGGATGTCCACGGCCTCGGGTGCCACGCCCGCCTGCGCCATCGCCAAGGGCAGGTTGCCGCATTGCGGCCCGAAGAGGTCGCGTGGCCCGGCATCGCACAGCGTCACTTGCCCGCCCGAGCGCACCAGCACCGCGTTGAAATTCGTCTCGACCGCCGGGCGATTCTGGGTCGCCAGCAGCGTAGCGATGGTCACCGGGTCGGTGCCGGGAAACAGCTCCGGCCCAAAGGTGGTGGCGCCGTCGGTCAGCACGGTCACCTCGGCATCGCCAATCCGGCGCGTCGCGGTCAGGGTCATGCGATCCTCCCATTTCAGGGCAGCCTAGCAGGTTTGGCGCAGCCCGCAATCGGCCAGCGCTGCCGGTGACCTAGCCTGCGCTCACCGCAGCGATCCGGCCAGAATCAGCGCCTGCCCACCCCAATACAGCGGCCACAGCAACCGCCCGGCCCACAGCCTGCGGCGCGGGTCGCGCATCATGAACAGGCGCAGCGCAAGGATCAGGTCCGAGGCGGCAAAGATCAGCGACCCGACCAGCAGCAGCGTCTGCCCGCACAACGCCGCCGCCGCCACCATGGCGCCGATCACCAGCCCATAGGCCCGCACCGGCCAGGCCAGCACCCCGGCCCAAGGCGCCAGCCACAGCGCCGTCCAGCCGACCAGCAGCGCCATGCCTCCGATGACGGCCAGCGCCAGCATCGAGGGTGCGCCAGCGATTCGGCTCGCAAACTCGGCGCCATAGGCCAGATGACCCAGCGCAAACGCGGCCATCCCGGCAAGAAAGGCCGCTTGCCCCGGCCGGGCCAGCGCGAAATCTCCCGCTGCCCCGAACGCCAGCCCTACGACGATCCATCCCGGCGCCCCCAGTAGCCATCCCGCCAGCGCCAGCAACGCGACGCTGGCCGTCTTGACCAGCGTCGCGGCCCAGGAACTGCCCTCGTGCCCGGCA
>CALESR010000220.1 GCA_937907485.1 uncultured Paracoccaceae bacterium
TGGGACTGGACCCTCGTCGCGCCGGTGTTCATCAGCGCAAAACACCCGGTGCCATAGGTCGATTTCATCATGCCGGGCTGGAAACACGCCTGCCCGATGGTCGCCGCTTGCTGATCGCCTGCGACGCCCAGAATGGGAATCGGCGCGCCAAACAGGGTGGTTTCGCCATACTCCGCGTTGCAGTCGCGGATTTGCGGCAGCAGGGCCATCGGCACATTGAACAGCGCGCAGAGGTCGGCATCCCAGCCCCCCGTGGCGATGTTCATCACCATCGTGCGTGAGGCGTTGGTGGCATCCGTGGCATGCACCCTGCCTTCGGTCAGCCGCCAGATCAGAAAGCAATCGACGGTGCCCATCGCCAACTCGCCCCGTTCCGCCCGCGCCCGCGCGCCGGGGACAGTGTCGAGGATCCAGGCGGCCTTGGTCGCGCTGAAATAGGGGTCCAGCAGCAGGCCTGTGCGCGCCGCCACCTCGGGCTCATGCCCGGCGGATTTCAGCGCCGCGCAGGTTTCCGCCGTGCGACGGTCCTGCCAGACAATCGCGCGGTGGATCGGCTCGCCCGTCGCCCGGTCCCAGATCAGCAGCGTCTCGCGCTGGTTGGTGATGCCGATGGCGGCGACCGGCCCGGCCTGATCCAGCGCGGCGCGGCAGGTCTGCAGCGTTGTGCGCCACAGGTCTTCGGGGTCATGCTCCACCCAGCCCGAGGCCGGGAAATGCTGGGTGAATTCCTGCTGTGCGACGGCCTTTACCCGCAGGTCCGCATCAAAGACGATGGCGCGCGTCGAGGTTGTGCCCTGGTCGATGGCGAGTATCTGCATGTCGGCCTCCCTTTGGGCGCCAGCCTACCCCGTGACATGGCCCGCGCAAGATGCAAACCTGCGGGCAAACAGGGGGCCATCATGAGTGATTTCGAACCCGTCTCGGGATTTGTGCTGCCGCGCTTTGCCGGCATTCCCACCTTCATGCGCTTGCCGCATGTGCCGCTGGACGACCCGAGGATCGCGCAGGTGCAGGTCGGTCTGATCGGCGCGCCCTGGGATGGCGGCACCACCAACCGGCCCGGCCCGCGGCATGGCCCGCGCCAGTTGCGCGATGCGTCCACGATGATTCGCGCCCAGCATGGCATCACCGGGGTGCGGCCGTTTCAGGCGCTGCGCTGCGCCGATCTGGGCGATGTGGCGCCGAACCCGGCGGATGTGCAGGATTCCTTGCGCCGGATGACCGAGTTCTACGCCCGCGTCCGCGCCGCCGGGGTGTTGCCGCTGACTGCCGGGGGCGACCATCTGTGCACCCTGCCGATCCTGCGGGCGCTGGCGCATGACCGGCCGCTGGGCATGATCCATTTCGACAGCCACACCGACCTGTTCCATTCCTACTTCAACGGCCAGATGTATACCCACGGCACGCCGTTCCGCCGCGCCGTCGAGGAGGGGTTGCTGGACCCGTACCGCGTCTGCATGATCGGCATTCGTGGCACCGCCTATGACAGCGAGGACCGTGATTTCGCCCGCGCCGTGGGTATCCGGGTGATTCCCATCGAGGAATTCCACCGCCGCAGCGTGGACGACGTGATGGCCGAGGCGCGCGGCATCGCGGGCGATGGCGAGACCTATGTCAGCTATGACATCGACTTCGTCGATCCCGCCTTTGCCCCCGGCACCGGAACCCCTGAGGTGGGTGGGCCGAACTCATGGCAGGCGCTGGAATGTGCGCGGCTGCTGGCCGGGGTGCGCATCGTCGGCGCGGACCTCGTCGAGGTCTCGCCGCCCTTTGACCCTTCGGGCGGCACGGCGTATCTGGGTGCCTCCTTGATGTTCGAGATGCTCTGCGCCATCGTCGCCCGGTATCCTTGAGGAGAGATCATGACCCAAGTCGCCCTGATTACCGGCGCCGCGCGCGGCATCGGATTGGCCACCACCAAGCTGTTTCTGGACCTGGGCTGGCAGGTTGCGATGATCGACCGCGACGCCCCCGCGCTGGCCGCCGCCGCCGAGGGGCTGGCGGGTGCGACGCCCTTTCTGTGCGACGTCTCGCAAGAGGATCAGGTCGCGGCCATGGTGACGGCTGTTCTGGGGGCGCTTGGCCGCATCGACGCGGTGGTCAACAACGCCGGGGTGGCGGATTTCGGCGTGATCGAAGAGACCAGTTTCGCCCGCTGGCGCCGGGTGATGGAGACCAACCTCGACGGGGTGTTTCTGGTTTCCCAGGCCTGCATCCCGGCGCTGCGCGCGACCAAGGGTGCGCTGGTCAACATCGCCTCGATTTCCGGCCTGCGCGCCTCGACCCTGCGGGTGGCCTATGGCACGTCAAAGGCAGCAGTGATCCAGTTGACCAAACAGCAGGCGGCAGAACTGGGCGAATACGGCATCCGGGCCAATTGCGTCTGCCCCGGCCCGGTGCGCACCAAACTGGCGATGGCGGTGCATACGCAGGACATCATCGACGCCTATCACGACGCCATCCCGTTGAACCGCTATGGCCACGAGCGCGAGATTGCGGAAGTGATCGTGTTCCTGTGCTCGGACAAGGCGAGCTATGTCACCGGGCAGGTGGTGGCAGCCGATGGTGGATTCGAGAGCACGGGCGTCGGCCTGCCCTCGTTGCGGCGCTAGGGGGGGGAGGGCGCTCCTGACGCGTTTCAGGAGGCGCCGCCGCAGACCGGGCAACCGGCGCGTGCCCGGGTGGTGATGCGGCGGGTTTCGCCCCAGAGCCCGTCATAGATCAGCATCGCGCCGCGCAGGCCCTCGCCCGCGCCGGTCAGATGCTTGACCGCTTCCAGGGCCATCATCGAGCCCATCACGCCGGGCAGTGGCGCGATCACCCCGGCCTCGGCGCAACTGGGCACCAGTCCGGGCGCCGGGCGTTCGGGGAACAGGCATTCATAACAAGGCCCGCCGCGCGCCGGATCATAGAGGGCGATCTGCCCCTCCCATTGGGTGATGGCGGCGGCGATCAACGGTTTGCCCAGCCGCGCCGCGGTGCGGTTGGCCAGATAGCGGGTGTCGAAATTGTCCGAGCCGTCGAGGATCAGGTCGAACTCGGCAAACAGCGTTTCGGCCTCGGCCTCGATCAGGCGGCGGTGATAGGGGCGGGTCTGGACAAAGGGGTTCAACGCCTGCATCTGCGCCTGCGCCGAAAAGACCTTTGGCATGCCGATGCGGGCGTCGGTGTGGATGATCTGGCGTTGCAGGTTCGAGCCTTCGACCGAATCATCGTCGATCACCCCGATTGTGCCGACACCGGCGGCGGCAAGATAGAGCAGCGCAGGCGAGCCCAGCCCCCCGGCGCCGATCACCAGCACACGCGCCTGCTTGAGCTGGCGCTGGCCGGGACCGCCCACTTCACGCAGCATCAGGTGGCGGGCATACCGATTGAGTTCGGCCTCGGAAAACAGCGGGGCAGGGGCCTGCGCCACCAGCGGCGCGGCGGGGGTGGCGCGCGCGCGCAGCCGGGTCAACGCCAGCCGATAGCCCCAGATCGCCAGTGCCACCATCGCCAGCACCAGCAGCGGGCGCGGATCGCCACCCGCCAACTGGCTGAACGGGCTGCGCGGCGACAGAACCAGCGTGGCCAGCAACGCCGCCAGCCAAAGCAGCGCCAATGCCGCCAGCCGCAGCCTGAGCGGCACGTCCAGCACCCAGCCCAGCGTGAAGACCACCAGCGCGAGGAACAGCAGCGTGCCCATTCAATCGCGACCCGTCGACCCGAAACCACCCACGCCGCGCATGGTCTCGCCCAGCGTCTCGACCTCGACAAAGTGGCCCTGCACCACTGGCGCCACCACCATCTGCGCGATGCGCTCGCCGTGGTGCAGGGTATAGGGCTGGTCCGACAGGTTGACCATCGGCACGCCCACCGGCCCGCGGTAATCGCTGTCGATGGTGCCGGGAGTATTGGGCAGGGTCAGCCCGTGTTTCAGTGCCAGCCCCGAGCGTGGCCGGACCTGCACCTCATAGCCCGGCGGGATTTCCATCCTGAGGCCGGTGGGAACCAGCAGGCGCTGGCCGGGGGCAAGGGTGAGGCCGCTCTCGCGGTCGGCTGCGGCGAGATTGGCGCGCAGGTCTGCCCCGGCGGCGCCCGGCGTGGCATAGGCGGGCAGCGCGATGGTGGGGTCGGCGCCGGGCTCGCGCAGGATCTTGATGCGCAGGCTCATGCGATATCCTTGGCAATGCGGGCGGCGAGTCGGCGCGCGACCTCGGTCTTTGGCAGGCGCGGCCAGTCCTCGACCCCCTCGGCGGTAATCAGATGCACGGCGTTCTCGGTGCCGCCCATGATGCCGGTGGCGGGTGAAACATCGTTGGCGACGATCCAGTCACAGCCCTTGCGCACGCGCTTGGCCTGCGCATGGGCGACGACGGTCTCAGTCTCGGCTGCAAAGCCGACGACCAGCGGCGGGCGCAGCGCATGGCGGCTGATCGTGGCGAGGATGTCGGGGTTCTCGGCAAAGCTGAGGGTCGGCAGCGGCTGGCCGGCCTGCTTTTTCATCTTCTGCCCGGCGGCATTGGCGACCCGCCAGTCGGCAACGGCAGCGGCAAAGACTGCGGCATCGGCGGGCAGGGCGGATACGACGGCCGCCAGCATCTGCGCGGCGGTTTCGATCCGGACGACCTGCACGCCCTGAGGTGGCGGCACGCTGGCGGGGCCGGTGACAAAGGTGATGCGCGCGCCCAGATCGCGCAATGCCTCGGCCAGTGCGGTGCCCTGCGCGCCGGACGAGCGGTTGGCAATATAGCGCACCGGGTCGATGGGTTCATGCGTCGGCCCCGAGGTAATCAGGATATGCTTGCCGCTGAGCGGACCGTCTGCAAGTGCGACCTCGATGGCACCCAGTATCGCGCGGGGGTCTGCCATGCGTCCTGGTCCGGTTTCCCCACAGGCCATGTCGCCGACATCGGGGCCGATGCTGCGGATGCCATCGGCGGTCAGCGTCGCCAGATTGCGCTGCGTCGCCGGGTGCTGCCACATCCGCACATTCATCGCAGGCGCAATCAGCACCGGCTTGTCGGTGGCCATAAGGAGGGTCGAGGCAAGGTCATTGGCATGCCCGCCCGCCATTTTTGCCATCAGGTCAGCGGTGCAGGGGGCTACGACGACCAGATCGGCGGCGCGCGAGAGCTGGATATGGCCCATCTGCGCCTCGGTCGTCAGGTCGAAGAGATCCTGATGCAGGGGCTCACCCGCCAGCGCCGCGACGGAGAGCGGCGTGACGAATTCGGCACCGGCGCGGGTCAACACCGGGCTGACGCTGGCGCCCGCGCCGCGCAGCAGGCGGATCAGTTCGAGCGACTTGTAGGCCGCGATACCGCCACCGAGGATCAGAAGGATGCGCTTGCCTGCCAGCATGGGGGCCTCCGAAGGTTGTGCTCTGGTGTAGGGGCG
>CALESR010000221.1 GCA_937907485.1 uncultured Paracoccaceae bacterium
GCTTGCTGCACTGCGCCCGCAGGCGCGACCGACCGACATCGTGCCCGTCGGCGCCTCCGCTACGGCTGCCCCCGTCGCATCGGACCTCGACCTGACCGGCGCCACGCCCGAAGCCGTCGCGCAATCGCCTGTCCCCAGCGCCCGCCCCGATGACGTCGCCGAACGCGCCCGCCAGATCCTCGCTGCGGCCCGCGGCCCGGCCCCGGCTGCCTCGTCAGAGGCCGTCGAGGATGACGACGGCGAAACTGCCTCGTCGGCTGCGGCGCCCTCGATCCCCTCGTCGGCTTCGGTCGCCCGGCAGGCCACCGAAACCAACGCCATCGACCTTGGCGAGATCAATCTGATCGGTGTTTTCGGCACGCCCGGCGACCGCCGCGCGCTGGTGCGGCTGTCCAGCGGCCGCATGGTGCGACTGCAGGTCGGCGACCGGCTCGATGGCGGCGAAGTCTCGGCCATCGGCGAGAACGAGTTGCGCTATACCCGCAACGGCCGCAACGAAGTGCTGCGCATCGGCGGCTGAACGGACGGTCCCGACAAACCGCACCTATCCTCGTTTGCCGCCCTCAGGCGACGTTTTGCAACGCCACGACCGGCGTCACACCCAGCGCGTGACAGACGTCGCGCGTCAGCACCGCGCGGTTCAGGGTGTAGAAATGCAGCGCCGGGACACCTTCGCCCAGCAGGGTATCGCACAACTCGGTGCACAGGGCGGTCGCCAACAGCGCCTCGCGCCCGTCACGCGCCGCCTTGTCGAAAGCCTCATCCATCCAGATCGGCACCGAGGCTCCAGTAGCCAGCGCAAAGCGCCGGATGCCCGCCCAGTTTTCAATCGGGACAATCCCCGGCACGATTCGGCTGGCGTCGATCCCGGCCTTGTCTGCGGCATCGCGGAACCGCAGGAACGTCTCGGCTTCGAAAAAGAACTGGGTGATCGCGCTGTCCGCGCCCGCCTCGAACTTGCGTTTCAGCCACTGAATATCTGCGCCGGCATCGGCGGCCTCGGGGTGCGGCTCAGGATACGCGCCGACGCGCAGCGTGAAATCGCCCGCCTCCTTCAGCGCTGCCACCAACTCGACCGAGCTGGCGAACCCATCCTCGCGCGCGGTGAACGGGCCCTGTCCCTTGGGCGGATCGCCGCGCAGCGCGACGATCTCGCGCACTCCGGCGGCGGCATAGGCGCGGGCGATCTCCAGCGTCTCGGTCCGGCTGGCATCGACGCAGGTCAGATGTGCCGCCACGTTCAGCCCGAATTCCCGCCCGATGGTGGTGACCGCCTCATGCGTCAGCGCCCGCGTCGTGCCGCCCGCGCCGTAAGTGACCGACACGAAGTCTGGCCGCAGCGGTGCCAGCATGCGCACCGTGTCCCACAGCCGAAAGCTGGCCTCCAGCGATTTGGGCGGGAAGAACTCGAACGAGATGCGCGGTGCGGACATGGGGAACTCCTGTGTTGCCCCCTTGTTGCACGCGCAGCAATGTGAGACAAATTCATTGTTTTCATCATCAACATGAGCATGATCGCATAATGCACCTCGAATTCCGCCATCTGCGCACAATCCGCGCCATCCATCATGCCGGGGGCGTGCAGCGCGCGGCGGATATCCTGAACATCACGCAATCGGCGCTCAGCCATCAGGTCAAGGGGATCGAGGAGCAATGCGGCGTCGAACTTTTCGTGCGCCGGACCAAGCCGCTGCGGCTGTCGGCGGCGGGGATGAAGCTCTTGCGCCTCGCGGAAGACGTCCTGCCCCGTATCGATGCACTAGAGGACGAATTCCGCGCGCTGATTTCCGGCAAATCCGGCCGACTGCATATCGCCATCGAATGCCACGCCTGTTTCGAATGGCTGTTCCCGGTGCTCGAACGCTTTCGCCACGCCTGGCCCGACGTCGATGTCGATATCCGTCCCAACCTCGCCTTTGGCGCGCTGCCTGCGCTCACGCGGGAAGATGTGGATCTTGTGGTGTCTTCAGACCCCGAGGAGATCGAGGGCGTCACCTTCACCCCGCTCTTCGATTATGAACCCCGCTTCATCGCCGCGGCCTCGAACCCGCTGGCGCAGAAAACCCACGTCGTGGCCGAGGATTTCCGCGATCAGGTGCTGATTACCTATCCGATGGAGCGCAACCGGCTGGATATCTTTACCGGCCTGCTCAACCCCGCCCGGATCGAGCCCCGTGCCGTGCGGCAGGTCGAACTGACAGCGGTGATCCTGCTGCTGGTCGCGTCAGGGCGCGGTGTGTCGGTGCTGCCCGACTGGGTGCTGCGCGAGGTGAAAACCTCGTCCGATTATGTCACCCTGCCGGTGACGGCGGGCGGGCTGACCAAACGGCTTTATGCCGCCACCCGCACAGACGACGCCACCAAGCCCTTCATGGCGCATTTCCTGCGCCTCGCCCGCACCGAACCCGTCAAACTGCAACGCGGCTGACCAAGGAGTAGCCCATGTCCACGCTTCCGCTTTTGTCCGACGATCAGGCCAGCCCCGAGGCGCGCGCCGTCTTTGCCGACATCCGCGCCAAACGCGGCACCGAGTATGTCAACAACTTCTGGCGCGCGCTGGCCAATGACCCACCCCTGTTGGCCGCGACCTGGGAGCGTCTGCAACAGGTTATGGCGCCCGGCGCGCTGGACCCGCTGGTCAAGGAAATGCTCTATGTCGCGGTGTCGGTGGCGAATGGCTGCAGTTATTGCGTGCATTCCCACACCGCCGCCGCCCGAGCCAAGGGGATGAGCCCGGCGATGCAGGGTGAACTGATGGCCGTGATCGCCATGGCCAGCCAGACCAACGCGTTGGCCACCGCGATGCAGGTCGAGGTGGACGACCGCTTCAAGGCCTGATCCACGCCCACCCAAGTCTCACGGCACCAGAATCGTCGACCCCGTCGTCGCGCGCGCCTCGAGCACCCGGTGCGCCTCCTGCACCTGATTCAGCGGGAATCGCTGGTCGATGCGGATGGTCACCGCACCCGACAGCACCTTGTCGAACAGATGCCGCGCCATCGCCTGACAGGTGGCATGATCGGCGATATGGGTGAACAGCGTCGGCCGGGTGATCTGGAGCGAACCCTTGGCCGCCAGCACCCCGAGATTGACCGGCGGCACCGGCCCCGAAGCATTGCCGAACGAGATCATCATCCCCAGCGGCCGCAGGCTGTCGAGCGAGCCCTCGAAGGTGGCGGCACCGACGGAATCCATCACCGCATCCACACCCTTGCCACCGGTCAGGGCGCGCACCTGCTGCGGCCAGTCAGGCTGGCGGTAGTTGATCGCATGGGCCGCGCCGTGATCGAGCGCCAGTTGGCATTTTTCGTCCGACCCGGCCGTGGCGATCAGGGTGATGCCCTCGGAGCGTGCCCATTGGCAGGCAATCAGCCCCACACCCCCGGCGGCAGCGTGGAACAGCACGGTATTCCCGGCTTTCAGCGGAACGGTGCGGTGGAAAAGGTACTGTACCGTCATGCCCTTGAGCATCATCGCGGCGCCTTCGTCAAAGCTGATGCCGGCCGGCAGCGGGCAGACCTGCGCAGCCGGCATCACGCGCGCGTCGCAATAGGCGCCGGGCGGTTGCGCGGCATAGGCAGCGCGGTCGCCGGGTTTCAGATGGGTGACGCCCTCACCCACGGCCTCGACGATCCCGGCGGCCTCCATGCCAAGGGCAGCAGGCAGCGCCATCGGGTAGAGGCCCGAGCGCTGGTAGCAATCGATGAAATTGAGGCCGATCGCGTGGTGGCGGATGCGGATCTGGCCGGGGCCGGGTTCGCCCACCGGCCGGTCAGCCAGATGCAGGACTTCGGGGCCGCCGTGGGTCTGGATGACGATGGTTCTGGCCATGATGCTCTCCCTGTTTGGGGCGAAGATGGCCCGCCCGGCGGTTCGAGGCAAGGGGG
>CALESR010000222.1 GCA_937907485.1 uncultured Paracoccaceae bacterium
TCCTCTCGGGATCGCCAGCCTTGACCCTCGGGCCCGGCGCACTAGATGGCGCGCTTGCTCCCTGAGGTTCCCATGCGCCCGCTTCTTGCCCTGCTGATCGCCCTCTTTGCCCAGCCCGCCACGGCCCAGCGCCACGGCGATGCGTCGCAGCCCATCGCGGCGGTCAGCGATCTGGACCTCACGCGCTATCTTGGCCGCTGGTATGAAATCGCCCGCTTTCCCAACCGGTTCGAACGCGGCTGCGCGGCGGTCACCGCCGATTACGCCCTTATGCCCGATGGCACCATCAGCGTGCGCAACACCTGCCGCGAGGGGGCGGTGGACGGCCCGATCGAGGTGGCCGAGGGCTCGGCGCGGGTCGAAGGGCCGGGGCGGCTGTCGGTGAATTTCGTCCGTTTCCTGCCGTTTCTGCGCGGCGATTATTGGGTGCTCGACGTGACGCCCGAGTATTCGCTGGCGGTCGTGGGCGAACCGGGGCGTGATTACGGCTGGGTGCTGGCCCGCGCCCCGCGTATCACGCAGGCCGACTATGACCGCGCGCTAAGCGTGCTGACCGCGAACGGCTATGACGTGGCGCAGATCGAGCGCGTCGCTCAGCCCTGAACCAACGCCCGCGCCGCCAGCAGGCGCAGCACCGCCGTCACCAGACAGAGCAGGGCAAAGCCCCAGGCCAGCGGCACAAAAGCAACCGGCCACAGGCAGAGCGCGACGAAAAACGCAATGGTTTCCGAGCCTTCCAACAGGCCGGTGGCGTGATACCACGCCTTTTTGCCGTTGACCTCGGTGGTTAGGCCCCGCTTGGCCGCCAGCACGCCAAAGCCCAGAAAACTGGCGGCATTGACATAGAATGCCGCCAGCAACGTCGCGCCGGCCACCCCGTTGACGGCCGGGTCGGCGATGACAAACCCCAAGGGGATCGCCGCGTAGAAGACAAAATCCGCCACGATATCCAGCAACCCGCCGAAATCATCGGGCCGGGTCGCGCGGGCCACCGCGCCATCCAGCCCGTCGGCCAGCCGCGAGGCCAGCACCAGTGCCAACGCCGCCCCGAACCAGCCCACGGCAATCGCCGCCCCGGCCAGCAGCGCCAGACCCAGCCCGACCACGGTGACGACATCCGCCGCGCCCCCGGCGCGCGCCAGCCCCTGCCCCAGCCGGTTCAGCGGCGGGTCGATCAGCGGCCTGAGGTGTCGGTCCAGCATGGGGCGCGCGCTCGGTTGGGTTGCAGGGACGATACGCGCGGCGGCCGGGGTTTGTTACGGCAAAGGCTGGGCGCGCAGTGCGACGGTTTCGCCCGACAGCAGCTCCAGCGCGCCCTCGACCCACCGCCAGCCGGTGATGCCCGACAAGGTGTCCAGCACTGCCGCCTCCAGCTCGGCGACCCGGCCCTGACACAGCATCCGCGTCGAGGCGACGGGGCCAATGCTCAGCCCCTCGCCCGCCTCATACCCGGCCATGAAACGGTTGCAGCCTGCGCTGCCACTCAGATGGCCGTCGAGCAGGGTCAGCTCGACGCTGTCGCCCTCGACCAACGCCAGCGCGGCCAGCGCCGTAACCTGCCAGCGCCCGTCCGGGGTCTCGGCCTGCGCCGCCCCGGCCATCAGCAATGACAGGATAATGCCGCGCAGCATTCAGCCCCGCTCGGAGTATTCAAAGGTTTCGGTGTGGACGATGATGTCCTCATCCGTGCCGACAAACGGCGGCACCATGATGCGCAAGCCATTGTCCAGAATTGCCGGTTTGAACCCGTTGGCGGCGGTCTGGCCCTTGGTCACCGGCTCGGTTTCCACCACCTTGCAGCGCACTTTCGGCGGCAGCGCGACGTTCAGCGCCTCGTCGCCGTGGTATTCGATGGTCACCGTCATGCCGTCCTGCAGGAACGGGCGGCGGTCGCCCAGCAGGTCCGAGGGCAGTTCGATCTGCTCGAAGCTTTCATTGTCCATGAAGGTCAGCATGCCGTCGGCCTCGAACAGGAACTGCTGGTCCTTGCGCTCCAGCTTGACCTCGTCAACCTTGTCCTCCGAGCGGAAACGCTCGTTCAGCTTGCGCCCGTCGCGCAGGTTCTTCAGTTCCACCTGAGCAAAGGCGCCGCCCTTGCCGGGCTTGACATGGTTGACCTTGACGGCAGCCCACAGGCCACCGTCGTGCTCGAGGATGGCGCCGGGGCGGATTTCGTTGCCGTTGATCTTGGCCATGGGAAAACTCTTGATGAAACGTTGAGAAGTTGCACCGCCAGCCTATATCCATGGGGGTCTGCGCTGGCAAGCCGGGCTGGTGCCAGCGCCAGACCGCCGCCACGCCGGGCTTTGGCCAGTCATGTAAAATTTGCATGACGGCCATGCACCATAATGGTAGCGAATCGGGTCGGTAAACCGCTAGAGAGGCGAACGCCCGAAAACGCAAGAGCAAGAATAAGGACGGTAACATGTTCGACTCCGTGGATGGCACGGCCTACAACCACGAGCAGGGCCAGCGTGCGCGCAAGCTGTTTGCCGCCGTGGTGCTGGCCGCATTGGATGACGCGATCGCTGACGACAAGAAATACGGCAACGGCCCCGAGCAGATCGCCCGCTGGGCGCGCTCGCGCGATGGGCGCGAAGTGCTGTCCTGCGCCGGGATCGACCCGAACGAGCGTGTGGTCAACGGGCTGATGCAGTTCGTCGCCGCCGGGGTCCGCACCTCGGTCGCGCTGTCGCGCGAAGAAAGCGAGCGTCGCATGGCCGCCTCGCACGCCGAAGCCGCCTGATCTGACCGCCTCACCGGCAGGCCGAACCCCGCGTCAGCCGACGCGGGGTTTTTCCATCTGCAACACGGGCACCTGACCACTGCGCTGCAGCCAGTCCTGCACCGCAGCGGCGGTCTGCGTGGCATGGCTGATCGGCACCATATGCCCGGCACCCTCGATCACCACCACCTCGGCGCGCGGCAGCCGTTCGGCCAACCCCCCGACAGTCGCGCGAAAAATCGGCGTGGTCTCGCTGCCGATCACCAGCAGCACCGGCGCGATGAACCGCTCGGGCACGCCCGGCGCCAGCAAGCCGCCGCTGTCGTTGAACAGCCCCGCCTCGGTCGCCAGCACCAGCCGCATCTGCGCCGCCATCGCCGCCTGCACCGGCTGCGGCAGGGTGTCATATTCGGGCGAACCGGGATTGAGCGCCAGAAACTGCCGCGCCGCGCCCGCCAGATCGCCCGCCACCGCCGCCGCCCGCAGCGCCTGTTCCTGCTGACGATAGGGGCCGTATTCCGGGCGCCCCACGGCAGCGGCAAAGAACACCGGCTCGATCAGCACCAGCCCGGTCGCGTCCTGCGGGTGATGCAGCGCGTGACGCAGGATCGAGGCGGCGCCAAAGGAATGCCCGATCATCAGCGAGGGGCGCTGCACCAGTCCGGCCACCACCTCCGCAACCAGGGCGTGAAAATCACCCGGCGAGTCGGGCATCGGACTGCGGCCGTGGCCGGGCATGTCAAAGGCCAGCGCATCCAGCGGCGTCTCCAACGCCTCGACAAGGCGCGCCCATGTGCCGCTGTGGCCCAGAAAACAATGCGCCAGCAGCGCCGGCATCCCATCCGGCTGCCCAAGGCGCCGGCTATGCACTGCGCTCAAGACGTGCCTGCCAGATGACGATCCAGATCCTCGACGCGGTCCTGACCCCAGAAGCGTTCATCGCCCGTGATGAAGAAGGGCACGCCAAAGACCCCGGCCAACACCCCTTCGTCGAGGTTGCGGCCATAGGTCTCGGCCCCCAGCAGCATCCCCGACATCATCAGCGAGGTCTTGAACCCGGCACGGGCCAGGCACTCGCCGATCACCTCGTCGTCGGCGACATTGCGGTCCTCGGCCCAACAGGCCGCGCAGAGCGACTGCACGAGGCCATGCAGGTCGCCGCCAGCGCCCTGCGCCTGTGCCTCTTGCGCGGCGATGATCGCATAGGCGGCCGGGGCCGGATTGGTCGGGAAATACGCCGGTCGCAGGGTCAGCGGCATCCCCGCCTTGGCTGATTGCCGCCGCAACTCCTGCAGGCGATACGCCTGCCGGTTCTCATGGCGCTGCGCCAGCGGCAGGCCCCCCGTGCGGGCAAACAAGGCGCCGGGGTCGAGCGGGCGATAGCGCAGCACCGCGCCATGCCGCGCCGCCACCTCGACCGCTCGGTTGCCCACCAGATAGGTCCAGGGCGAGATGACGCTCAGGTAATAGTCGATCTGTCGCATTCGGCGCATCCCTCTGCCCCCGCGGGTTTGCAAGACCCTAGCCGGGTGATAAGCGGTGTCAACATCCCGATTCCCCCATGCCCGAGGTTGACGATGGCCGCCATGACCGAACCCAAACTGATCGCCGGCAATGCCAACCGGCCACTCGCCACCGCGATCGCCCGGCGCATGTCGCTGCATCGCGGCAAAGGCGTCAGCCTGGTCGACGCGCGGGTCGAACGCTTCAACGATCAGGAGATCTTTGTCGAGGTCTTCGAGAACGTCCGCGGCGAGGACATGTATATCGTCCAGTCCACCTCGCGCCCGGCGAATGACAACCTGATGGAACTGCTCATCATCGCCGATGCGCTCAAACGCTCGTCGGCGGCGCGCATCACGGCGGTGATCCCGTATTTCGGCTATGCCCGTCAGGACCGCCGTGCCAAGGCCCGCACGCCGATCTCGGCCAAACTGGTCGCCAACCTCATCACCCGCGCCGGGGTGGACCGCATCCTGACGCTGGACCTGCACGCCACGCAGATTCAGGGCTTCTTCGACATCCCGGTGGACAACCTCTATGCCGCGCCAATCTTTGCGATGGACGTGCTGCACAATTTCCGCGGCCGACTGGATGAACTGATGGTGGTGTCGCCGGACGTCGGCGGCGTCGCTCGTGCCCGCGAACTGGCCAAGCGGATCAACGCACCACTGTCGATCGTCGACAAGCGGCGGGAGAAGGCCGGGGAAATCGCGGAAATGACGGTGATCGGCGATGTGCGCGGCAAGGCCTGCATCATCGTGGACGACATCTGCGACACGGCGGGCACGCTGTGCAAGGCCGCCGAAGTGCTGATGGATGCGGGCGCAACCGAGGTGCATTCCTACATCACCCATGGCGTCCTCTCGGGCCCGGCGGTGGATCGCATCAAGGGCTCGGTGATGAAATCGCTGGTAATCACCGATTCCATCGAACCGACCGACGCCGTCAAGGCCGCGCCGAACATCCGCATTGTGCCGACCGCCCCGATGTTCGCGCAGGCGATCCTCAACACCTGGAACGGAACCTCGGTCTCGTCATTGTTCGACATGGACACGCTGACGCCTATCTATGAAGGCTTTTATCCGCGTCCCTGACCGCGAGGACGGCGACAGGATCGCACCGGCCATTCCATCGACCACCCCCGGGGCGCTGCCCCGGACCCCGGGATATTTGCCGAGCAAAGAGGCGCGGTTAACAAGACCTGAACGCCGCTTTCTTTGCTCTCCAAATATCCTCAGGGGACAGGTTACCGGGTGCTTCCGCAGATGGAAGTGTTTTCCTTATTCTTACCATGTCTTTGTTTTTGTTGACTTCCTGATGCGCTGGCTTTTCCTTGCGCGGGACGGGTGACGCGCTGGATTGCCTCTGGCTGCCGAACCCAAGGTGCATCAGGAACGGGGTTCGGCATGGCAAGGATCGGCAAGAGGCTCTTGGATTCGACGCAAACACCTGAGGAGCGGCGGGTGTTGTGGGATGACACGCTCAAGGGATTCGGCGTTATCCTGCGGGCCTCGGGCGTGCATTCCTTCGTCTTCTCGTACCGCAACGCCAAGAACCGCAAGCGCAACATCACCATTGCCAAGGTCGGCACCATCGCCCCGGGCATAGCGCGGCGCAAGGCGGAGGAGTACCGCGCGCTGCTGCTGCAAGGCCGCGATCCGCTGGAAGAAAAGCAATCGGCGCGCGACCGGCTGAACCTGTCGGGTCTGATCGACGCCTATCTCGCCAGCGCTGCCTTCATGGCTAAGCGGGCCTCGACGCAGTATGTGGACCACAAGCGCATCGACGGGCATCTGCGGCCCCTGCTGGGCGGGCTGCGGGTCGATGAGGTGACCATGGGCGCGGTGGAGAAGGCGTTCCGGTCGATCTGCGAGGGGCGTCATGCGGGCAAGCCCGGTGCAGCGGACGGGACCAAGAGCCGGGTCAAGGGTGGCGAGGGCATTGCGCGGTCCTCGATCCGGCTGCTGCGCGCGATCCTGAACTGGGGCTACAAGGCCGGGGCGGTGGAATGGGAAGCGGTGCAGGCGGCGCGTAATGTGCAGATCGGGCGCGACGGGCGGCGTGACGTGATCCTTGAGGACCCTGCGGCCTATGCCCGGCTCTGGGCCACGCTGGACCACATGGTGACGCCCGATATCGCCAATCCCGCGCCGCTGCTGCGCCCGGTGGTGGCCGATGCGATCCGGCTGATTGCTCTGACCGGCGCGCGGCGCAGCGAGGTCACGGGGCTGCTCTGGCGCCATGTGGACCTTGCCAAGGGGCTTCTGGTGCTGCCTCCGGATCGGCACAAGACAGGCGGCAAGACGGGCGAGGCGCGCACTATCGGTTTACCTGCGCTTGCCGTTGACCTGCTGCGCCGCCAGCCGCAAGGCGGGCCGGATGACCCGGTGTTTGCGCCGCTGCCGGGTCACGCCAAGCTTTACCTCGATGATCCGTGGCGCAGGGCACGGCTGCAAGCGGGTTTGCCAGAGGGCATCGGCCTGCACGGGCTGCGGCATACCTTCGCCTCTTACATGGCCATGCAGGGCGCACAGGCGGCAGAGATCATGGCGGCGCTGGGTCACAAGGACATGTCCACCTCGCAACGTTATGTTCATTGGGCCTCGGATCAACGCCAGCATCTGGCCGAACGGGCGGCGGCGACGATCACGGGGATTCTGGCAGGAAGGGAGAAGGCAGCATGAAAGAGTTTGAGGGCATACTGGCCAAACCCATCGCGGACATTTCGGAACTCGATGTTTACGATAACGACAGACGCGCGGAACTGTTGCGGCAAAAAGCGGCGCGCGAGGAAGCGCTGATCCGACACCTCGGGTATCGGCCCGATGAACCGGACGTTTGGTACAAGGTCGCGCTGTGCTTGGCGGAAATGGTTGTGCCTGCCTACAGGCCGCCGCGTGGCCGCCCGAAGACCCCAATCCTGCAGGTTTCGGGCTGGGCGTGCCTTTACTTCACCCTGCGGCTGACAGGGGTCGCGACCGACACTGAAGCATTCCAAAAAGTCGCGGAAGAAGTGGGGGCAGACGCCAAGACGGTGCGAGAACGGATCAAGGATTACCGCGAGAACCACCCCAAGGACTACGCGAACATCGAAGCCCGGTTCCGAAAGGAAGTCAAAGTCGTCGGCGTGGCCACGGCCCTGCGCTACGCAAAGGCGGAAGCCACGCTCGATCCCTTCGCATCGTGGTTCGAGGAAGAGGAAATCCGGCTCGTGCTGGGCCGCCCGCCATCGCCGGAGTTTCGCACGCTTCAAGAACGCTGGGACTATGCCGAGCGGAAAAAATAATCATTTTCGCCCCTGAATCGGGGTCTGCCTAGGGTCGCTTCATCAACCGATGGAGGACCCATGAGTGATTCTTTCCTGACCCGCCCGGAAGCTGCCGAGTATCTGACGGCGCGCGGGTTTCCTGTGGCCAAGGCCACCTTGCAGAAGTACGCGACCGTTGGCGGTGGCCCTGTGTATCGCCGGTTCGGCAACCGTGTTCTGTACCTCGCCAGCGACCTCGACACCTGGGCGAAGTCCAAGCTGACCCCGGCCCTGTCGGCCAGTTTCGAAGCCCCGCTGCGCCGCTCAAAGCTCATCACCCTGCGAGGGGGCCGGTGATGGGCATCCTCTCCGCGAGACTGGGCGCGCACGTCCCA
>CALESR010000223.1 GCA_937907485.1 uncultured Paracoccaceae bacterium
GGAACCTCTCAGCGGATCGGGTGGTGGACGGTCACCAGCTTGGTGCCATCGGGAAAGGTGGCCTCGACCTGCACGGACGGGATCATCTCGGGGATGCCGCTCATGCACTGGTCGCGGGTGATGACATGCGCCCCGGCCTCCATCAGATCGGCGACGCGGCGGCCATCGCGGGCGCCCTCGACGACAAAATCGGTGATGAGGGCCACGGCCTCGGGGTGGTTCAGCTTGACGCCGCGCGCCAGCCGCCCGCGCGCCACCATCGCGGCGAGGCTGATGAGCAGCTTGTCCTTTTCCCGCGGGGTCAGGTTCATCGCAGTCTCCTAAAGTTGCCACACGCGCGGCGGCCCGGCGGGGCGCAGCACCGCCAGCAGGCGGGCGATCTGGCGGCGCAGCGGCCAGCCATCCGCCGCCATCAGCCGGATCGTCAGTTTGCCGTCAAAACCCGAGGCGGCGCCGCTGACGCCCTCCTCGCCCAGCGCCGCGCGCACCGGGCCCAAGGCATCCGCCGCCCCCGGCGCGACCAGCGCCAGACTGGCAAAGGCCCGCGCCCCGGCCAGGGTGGCGGCGCCCTGCAAGGCGCGCCCGTCCAGCGCCAAGGGCTCCACCAGCACAGGGCAGCCCGCGCGGCTGACCTCGCGCCGGTCGTTCATCTGCACCTCGCGCAGGGTCTCGCCCATCGCGGCGCGGCCCAGAACCACGGCCTCCAGCAGCAGGCACTCGGCGCTCGGCCCCAGCGCGATGCGCGTGCGGCGGCGCAGGGACGAGGATTGAAACAGGATCGTCTCTTGCGGCAGCCAGTCCAGCCGCCCGGACTGCTGGCTCAGACTGACCTCGATGCGCGCCTCACCCTCGGCGCGGTAAGCGCGCTCGGCGGTCTGCGTGGTGGCCAGCGTGTCGCGGTCGCTGGTCAGCGAGAAATCCAGCCGGTCGCCGCCGGTCAGCCCACCCGCGGTGTTGAGGAACACCACCTCCGGCACGTCGCCCGCCAGCACGATCGCCTTGGCCGACCCGGCGGTATAGAGGCGGCGCAGACGGCCAGCCGCCAGCACCACCTCGGCGGTGCCCATCGTGCGCTGGTGTCTGGGGGCGGGAAGGGCGCTCATGCGCCGCAGTGGAGCCAGCCGCGCGACCGGGTTCAAGCGCCGCCGCCGGTCCGGGCCAAGTGCCGGTGCTGTCAGGGCATGACTTGCGCACCAAACGGGCAAAGTGCCGCACGAATGGGCGGTTTGCGAATCCCCGCGCCGCAACTGCCTGAAATATCGGCGCGCAAACGGCCTTTCGCCCCGCGAGAAACTTTGCCAGCATGCGCGCAACCAAGGGATAGACCATGACCCCCGATGCCCGCTGGGCCTTTGCCCGTTACCGCGCGATTGCCCATCACCTGCCGCCCGTGCCGCGCGGCTATCCGCCCTTCAGCCTGCCTGTTGCCGATCTGGGCGCGGTCCTGCCGCGCTATGACGGCTTCATCCTCGACGCGTTTGGCGTGCTGAATGTCGGGGATCATCGGGTGCCGCAGGCGCCCGAACGCATCGCGCAGATGCGGGCGGCGGGCAAGCGGCTGGTGGTGCTGACCAATGGCGCCGGGGCGACGCGGGTGCAGGCGCTCGAGAAATACCACCGCTGGGGGTTCGATTTCGTCGAGTCCGAGGTGATCTCCAGCCGCGATCTGGCGGTTGCGGCGCTGGCGGGGCGTGGCGGCCTCTGGGCGGTGATCGCGCAGCCGGGGGTCAGTCTGGACGACCTGCCGGGCGGCGTGCAGGTGCTCGACGACGATCTGCTGCACCGCGCCGACGGCTTTCTGTTTCTGGACGCGCGCGGCTGGACACCGGCACGGCAGGCGGCACTGGTGGCCGCGCTCAGGGCGCGCCCGCGCCCGGTGATCTGCGCCAACCCCGATATCGTCGCCCCGCGCGCGGAGGGCTTCAGTTGGGAGCCGGGCCATTGGGCCGCCGACCTGCCGGTGCCGGTCGAGTATCACGGCAAGCCGCATGGCCCGGCCTTTGCGGCAGCGCTGGCGCGGCTGGACCTGCCCGCGCGCCGGGTGGCGATGGTCGGCGACACGTTGCACACCGACATTCTGGGCGGTCGCGCGGCGGGCTGCTTTACCGTGCTGGTCGCCGGTCACGGGTTCTTTGCCGGGCAGGATCCGGCGCCCTTCATCGCCGCCTCGGGCATCGTGCCGGATTTTCTGGCGGCGCAGACATGAGGCACAAGCCCTTGAAACCCGGCGAGGTTCTGGCCGACGCCCAACCCGGCACCGACGCGACGCTCGGCTTCATCGGCCATGTCGAGACCCCTTGGACCACCCTCGCCGACTGCCCGAAATCGCCTGACCCGGATGGCCCTTGCTGCGCGCTGGTGCTGGACCCGGCGTGGGAACCCGCGCTGACCGGCATCGAGCGATTTGACTGGATCGACGTCATCTTGTGGTTTCACCAGGCGCGGCGCGACCTCTTGCTGATCGCGCCCTCGCACAGCGACGGCTTGCGCGGCGTGTTCTCGCTGCGCTCGCCGGTGCGGCCCAATCCGCTGGCAATCAGCCGCGTGCGGCTGGAGGGGCGGCAGGGCAACCGGCTGACGGTGCGCGGGCTCGACGCGCTGAACGGCACGCCGCTGATCGACATCAAGCCCGCGCGGGGTTAGGACTGCGGCCCGCGCCCGGCCAAGGGGATTTCTCGCATGGCGATGGTCACCAGCAGGCCCAGCAGCGCCAGGGCCGCGATGATCCAGTAGACCGGCGCCAGCGCGTTGACCACCAGACCCGCCACCACCGCCCGCGCCTCGGGCGGCAATTGCGCCAGCATCTGCGGCCCCATCTCGATCGGCATCCCGCCGCCCATCTGCGCCGCCAGTTGCCCGGCGACCATCGCGCCGAACACCGCCACCGCCAGCGAGCCGCCGATCTGGCGGAACATCACGCCCGAGGCGGTCGCCGTGCCCAGCAGCGCGCGCGGCACGGCGTTCTGCACCGCCGTCGTCAGCACCGGAAAAATCAGCCCGAGGCCAAAGCCGAACAGCACCAGCGTTGCCGAAAACAGCCAGATCGACATCTCGACGCTGATCTGCGTCAGCACCAGGGCGCCCAGCGCGGCAATCGGCATCCCGGCCATCGGCAGCAACCGATAGCGCGCGGTCGCCTTCATGTAGCGGCTGGCCACGGTGGTCGCCAGAATGATGCCCAGCGTCATCGGCGCCATCAGCAGGCCCGAGACCATCGGCGACACCCCGCGCGCCAGTTGCAGGAACAGCGGCAGAAAGGTCGTCGCCCCCAGCAGCACCGCCCCCACCAGCACGCTCAGCAGCGAGGTGGTGGTAAAGGTGTTTCCGCGAAACAGGCCCATCGGCAGGATCGGCTCGGCCGCGCGCGATTCGATCCAGATGAAGACCAGCACCGCCAGCAGGCTCAACGCCGCCAGCCCCAGCGCCTGCGGCGAAGTCCAGCCAAAGCTGTGACCGCCCAGCGAGGTCACCAGCGTCAGCGCCGCCAGCGCCACCGACAGCGTCGCCGCGCCGCCCCAGTCGATGCTGTGGCGCTGCGTCAGGGTCTGATGCGGAAAGGACATGGCAAAGGCCACCACCGCCAACACGCCCAGCGGCACGTTGATGAGAAAGATCCAGTGCCACGAGACATATTCGACAAACCAGCCGCCAATCAGCGGCCCCAGCATCGAGGAAATCGAGAACACCGCAGCGAACATGCCCTGAATCTTGCCACGCTCGGTTGCCGACAGCACGTCGCCCACCACCGACAGCGCCAGCACGAACAGCCCGCCGCCGCCCAGCCCCTGCACGGCACGGGCCAGAATCAGCTGCGTCATCGTGCTTGACACCCCGCACAGCAGCGAACCGGTCAGGAACAGCCCGACCGAGATGAACACCATCAGACGCCGGCCATAAAGATCACCCAGCTTGCCATAAAGCGGCGCCACCACCGTCGAGGCGAGGATATAGGCGGTGACCACCCATGACAGATGCTCGATCCCGCCCAGATCGGTGACGATCGTCGGCAAGGCGGTGGACACCACGGTCTGATCCAGCGCCGCCAGCAAGAGCAGCAAGGCCACCGCGCCGATGACGAGGCGCACGGAACCCGTGCGCGGTTGCGAGGGAAGGTCTGAAGACATGGGGAAACTCACCGCTGTGTCGCGCCGGGCGCTTTGGCGCGGACCATGCCCCTCAGGCCGGGCGGCTTCAAGCCCCCTCTGTCGGCCGGTCGCCGGGCTTTCAACCGCCGGGCCAAAAAAGCTGAGTCTTTGCGGCAAGTTGAAACGGCAAAGGGCCCGGGGGGGAACCCCGAGCCCTGAAACTGGGGTGCCGGCCCTCAATA
>CALESR010000224.1 GCA_937907485.1 uncultured Paracoccaceae bacterium
TTGTCATGCACAAGGTGTTGCAGCCGCTCTATTATGCGCGTGAGGATACTAGGCGGCCGTTTCGCTATGCGGTTTGGTCGATGGCGATCAATGCGGTGCTGGCGGTGGGGCTACTGCCCCTGATCGGCTTTGCCGCGGCGGCGCTGGCTACCACGCTGGCGGGCTGGGCGATGGTCTGGCAATTGTGGCGCGGCAGCCGCGGCATGGGCGACGAGGCGCGCTGGGACGACAGGATGCGCAACCGGGCGCCGCGGATCGTCGCGGCCTCGCTGGTCATGGGGCTGGCGCTGTGGGGCGCCATGCTGGTGCTGGCGCCGGTTTTGGTGATGCCGGGCTGGCGGTACCTCGGGCTGGCGATCCTGGTGCTGGCCGGGATGGTCGCTTATTTCGGCGTGGGCGCGGTAATCGGCGCCTTCCGGCTGTCGGATTTCACCGGCGCGGTGAAACGTCGGCGTTAGAACACCTTGCGCCCCACGGCGATCAGGATGACCGAGCCGACGAGGCCCGCGATCAGATAGCCCGCCGTGCCCGAAAAGCTGACGCCGAAAAAGCTGAACAGCCAACTCGCCACCGCCGCGCCGACGATGCCCAGCAGCACATTCACCAAAATCCCGGTGTTCGACTTCATCAAGCGCGAGCCGATCCAGCCCGCCAACCCGCCGATGATGATTGCCCCGATCCAGCCCATGACGCCCTCCCCTGACCTGTGGCCCTGAATGTAGGAACGCGGCGGCGTTGACTCAACCCCGCAGCCGGGCGCGGGTGCGCTGCCAACTGCCCGGCCCCAGCAGCAGCGCCGACAGGCCAAATCCCAGAACAAAGCCGCTGGCATCAGCGATCCAGGCCGGCCCGGTCTCGGCCAGCAGGCCAAAGCCCAGCCGCGCGCCCAGCAGCACCGCGATCAGGCCAAAGGCCCGGCGGCGGGCGACGGCATCGGCAGCGTCGCGCCAGCGCAGCCAGGTAAAACCGCCGACCAGACCAAAGGCCATCGGCATCGCGCCGAACAGCCAGCCCAACTGGTCCTGCCCCACCACCAGCCCAAAGATCCCCGCCGCCAGCACCGGCACCACCAGCGCCAGCGCCAGAAACCGCGCGGGGCCGAACCGCTCGGCCAGCATCTTGCCCATCGCGGCCAGCATCACCCCGGCAAAGACCGCGTGCATCGCCGTGCCGTGGATGAAGGAAAAGCTGACATACCGCGTCAGATGCATCGGCGGAAACTGCCGGTTCTCCAGCATCCAGTGCTGGATCGCGCTGGAAAACCCATGCTCCTGAATCGCCGCGATGCGCCAGCCGACGCCCTGCGCGCCACCGATCAGCCCATGACCGGCGGCACTCAGCACCGCCTCGACGCCCAGAACCGCCCCGATCAGCAGCCAGACCACCCCCGGCAAGGGGTTCAACGGCGAGGCGTTCAGGTCGCGCAGGGGATCATCACTCATCAGCCACTCCCGGTGGGGTCGGTTGACGCCCCGTGCCGCCAGCGATAAGCGACAGGCACAGGATTTTCCACCACGGAGTGACGGTATGACCGTGACCGCGCCAAAGACCTTCACCCCTCGGGTGTTTTCCGGCATCCAGCCCTCGGGCGGGTTGACGCTGGGCAATTACCTCGGTGCCATCCGCCGCTTTGTGCAGATGCAGGACGAGGGGATGGAGACGATCTATTGCATGGTCGACATGCATGCGATCACCGTCTGGCAAGACCCCGAGGCGCTGCGCAAGCAGACCCGCGAACTGGCGGCGGGCTATCTGGCCGCAGGCCTCGACCCGGCCAAGTCGATCCTGTTCAACCAGAGCCAGGTCACCGCGCATGTCGAACTGGGCTGGGTGTTCAACTGCGTCGCCCGCATGGGCTGGATGAACCGCATGACGCAGTGGAAGGACAAGACCTCGGGCAAGGACGCCGAAAAGGCCTCGCTGGGGCTGTTCGCCTATCCGGCGCTGATGGCCGCCGACATTCTGGTCTATCACGCCACGCATGTCCCGGTCGGCGAGGACCAGAAACAGCATGTCGAACTGACCCGCGACATCGCCGCCAAGTTCAACCATGACTACGGCGTTGAATTCTTCCCCATCACCACCCCGGTGATCGAAGGCGCCGCGACACGGGTGATGAGCCTGCGCGACGGCACCAAGAAGATGTCGAAAAGCGACCCGTCCGATGCCAGCCGCATCAACCTGACCGACGATGCCGAGACCATCTCGGCCAAGATCCGCAAGGCCAAGACCGACGCGGGCGAATTGCCCGAGACCATCGAGGAACTGGCCGCGCGCCCTGAGGCAAAGAACCTCGTCAACATCTATGCCGCGCTGGCCGGTGTGCCGGTGGCGCAGGTGCTGGGCGAATTCGCCGGGCAGGGCTTTGGCGCCTTCAAGCCGAGGCTGGCCGATCTGGCGGTGGCCTCGCTCGAACCGATCTCGACCGGGATGGCGCGGCTGATGGGCGACCCGGCGGAAATCGACCGCATTCTGGGTCAGGGCGCCGACCGCGCCGACGCCATCGCCCGGCCGATCATGGACCGGACCTATGAAATCCTCGGCATGGTGCGCTCGCGCCGCTGAGGGAACCGGGGGCGTCTGCCCCCTTGCGCCGTTTTGACGGCAAGGTGACGTGGTGGGGCTTGCGCAAGGCGGCGCGGCTGGCCACGTTTGGCGCATGTCGAACGCCTTGCCCTTGCCGCGCCCCCCTCTCGCCCGCCGCCGTGTCTGGGTCGAGCGCGGCGTGATGGCCGCGGTCGCGCTGGCCTCGCTGCTCTGGACCGGCTGGTGGCTGCGCGATCTGGCGCAGTCCCCTCTGGGCGCCGAGCTGGTCGAGCGCGCCGAATCCGAACTGCTCGCCGCCTATGAGCGCGGCTTGTCGCGCGAGGCGACCCCTGCGGCGATCGAGGCCCGGCTGGCCGCAAGGCTGGACGAAAGCCCGCGCGACTGGGTGGTGATCGACGCGCTGGTCGATCTTGCGGTGGGGCAGGGCATCGCCCTGTCGCCCGCGCTGCTGGCGCGGCACGCGACGCTGAATGCCGAGGACAACGGCTGGATCGCCACCGGCGTCGACTGCGCCCGCTGCGCCTGGGATCTGGGCCTGTGCGACCTGAACGCGGCGCTGGCTTGCGGCGTGGCGATCAACCTGACCCCGCTGGGCGATGTCGCGGCGCTGGTGCGCGAGGGCGGGAATTATGTCGCCGGGGATGCGGTCGATCAGGTCGATGTCGGCATCGCCTTTGTCGGGCTGGCGGCGACCGGGCTGGTGCTGGTCAGCGGCGGATCGTCGCTGACGGTCAAGGGCGGCGCCGCGCTGCTCAGGGTGGCGCATCGCACCGGGCGGCTGGCGCCGGACCTGCTGGTGCCGTTCCGCCGCGCCTTTGCCCTTGGCGTCGATTGGGGGCGGCTGCCGGGCGTGCGCAGTGCCGACGATCTGGCCGCGCTGGGCCGCCCCGCCGTGCTGCGCCCGGCGCTGGCGCTGGCGCAGGATCTGGGCGGGCTGACCAACCGGCTGGGCACCCGGCAGGCGCTGCATCTGACCGGCGCGCTGCAATCCCCGGCCGAGGTGGCCCGCGCCGCCCGCGCCGCCGAGGGGCTGGGGCCACGCACGCTGGGCAGCTTCGAGATGCTGGGCAAGTCGCGCTTTCTGCGGCTGGGGATGCGGCTGTCCGATGAGGTCTGGGCGGCGCTGGCCGGGGTGTTCGCCGCGCTGGGCTCGCTGGCCGGGCTGGTGGCGCCCTTGGTCGCGCGGGCCGGGCGCGGGGCGCTGCGGCTGGGGCTGCGGCTGACCCTGCGGCTGGCGATCCGCTGACGCCCCCCGGTTGCCAAGCGCCCGGCGGGGCGTTACCCCCTTGCCCATCAAGGAGTGCTGACCATGGCCGAACCGATCCCCGTAACCCTGCTGACCGGCTTTCTCGGCTCGGGCAAGACGACCTTGCTCAACGCCTTGCTCAAGCATCCCGGCATGGACCGCGCCGCCGTGGTCATCAACGAATTTGGCGATGTCGGGCTGGACCACGACCTGATCGAATCCTCGACCGAGGCGATGGTGCTGATGCAGTCGGGCTGCCTGTGCTGCACCGTGCGCGGCGATCTGGCGGAAACCCTGACCGACCTGCGCGACCGCCGCGAAGCCGGCGAGATCGACTTCAACCGCGTGGTGATCGAGACCACCGGCATCGCCGACCCCGGCCCCATCGTGCAGACCTTGGTGATGGACGGCGACCTGTCCTATGATTTTGCCCTCGATGGCGTGCTGGTGACCGCCGATGCCGCCACCGGCGCGCGCATTCTGGACCAGCAGTTCGAGGCCGTGCAGCAGGTGGCGATGGCCGACCGGCTGATCCTGACCAAGACCGATCTGGTGACCCCCGCGCAACTGGCCGAGTTCGAAAAGCGGCTGACCAAGCTGAACCCCGGCGCGCCGCGCCACCGGGCGGATCACGGGCGCATCGACCCCGCGCTGCTGTTCGGACTGGCGCCGCGCGCCGACAGCACGCAGGCGCAGGCGCTGGCCTGGGTCGCCGCCGCGCCGAAAAAGGCCAGCCTGCCGCCGCTGAGCGGGCTCAAGGGCCTGAACCCGCTGGGCCTGCCGCAGTCGCACGGCCTCTTTGCCGCCGCCGCCCGGCCCAGCCATGACGGCCGGGTCAGCTCGCAATCCATCGAGATCGCCCAGCCGATCTCGCCCATCGTCTTTGACCTCTGGCTGGAGTCGCTGATGAACTCGGCCTCCGAGGACATCCTGCGGCTGAAGGGCGTCGTGCATGTCGAAGGCATGACGCATCCCTTTGCGCTGCACGGCGTGCAGCACATCTTTCACCCGCCGGTGCCGCTGACCCATTGGCCCGCCGGCGACAAGACCAGCCGAATCGTGGTGATCGGCCGCGATCTGCCGCCGGGCTATCTGGAGGAAAGCCTCGCCTTCCTGCGCTCAAAGCCCGATGTGACCGAACACCGCCTCTGATCCGGGCAAATCCGCTGCCACCTGCGCGATAGACGGGCAAAGTGTGGCAAAACCCGCCCCCGGCTTGCGCCGGATCAAGGGCGGCCCGCGCCTGCCGTGGTATGCTGTCCCATCCAACATGAGGGAGAGCTGCCGTGACCTATCCCGTCGCTTATTGGTGCCGCCTCTGGCAGGCCCAGATCGAACACTCCGCCGCGATGATGGCGTGGTGGGCGCAGTTCGTGCCGCATGAAACCGCCGCGCAACTCTCGGCCGAGGCCGAGGCCGCGCATCAGCCGCCCAAACTGGTGAAATCACGCCGCAAGGTCGCCTGACGCCGGTCAGTGCCCCGGACGCATCGCCCAACCGGCAAACAGGCGTTCCAGCGCGACCACGACATAATAGAGGGCAATCCCCAGCGCCGCCAAGGCCAGCAGCACCGCGAACATCAGCGGAAAGTCGCTGTTGGTCTGGGCGCTCTGGAACAAATGCCCCAGCCCGCGGCCATGCGGGGTGATGATCTCCACCAGATTGGTGCCGATGAAGGCCAGCGTCACCGCGACCTTCATCGCGCCAAAGAACTCGGGCAGGGTTTTCGGCAGCGCGATCTTCCAGAACACCGTGAACCGGCTGGCGCCCAGACTGCGCAGGATGTCGCGGTATTCGGGCTCCAGCGTGCTCAGCCCGATGGCGACCGACACGGCGATGGGGAAAAAGCTGATGAGGAAGGCCATCAGCACGGTGTTGAAATCGTGCTGGCCGACGA
>CALESR010000225.1 GCA_937907485.1 uncultured Paracoccaceae bacterium
GATCGTCACCAGACCGGGCGGCGGGCTTTCGGGAAAGGTATCGAGCCCCTGCGCCAGCGACCAGAGCACCAGCCGCAGACGGGTCGGCGCCGGTTTCAGCAGCAGCGGCAGGAAGATGGTGAACTGGCCAAAGCGCACGCCATGCTTGCGCAGCGCCCCGCGCGAGTCCTGATCGAGCGCCTTGACCTCGTCCGCCACGCCGTCGCGCGGCAGCACGCCCAGCGCCTCGACCAGGCGGAAGGCAAAGCCGCGGGCCATGCCGGTCAGGGTCTCGTCGCGCTGAAGGTTGGCCAGCGGTTCGAACAGCGCAGCGACCTTGCGGTCGATGAAATGCTGCAGGCGGCGGCGGACCTTTTCGGCCACATCGGCGCCGGCCTCGTCATCGACAAAGGCCGCGACCTGCGGGCGCAGCGGGTCGGAGCCGGCGACCAGCTTGCCGACCGCCTCCTTGCCCCACATCAGGCCGCCCTGCTCGGTAAAGTCCATCTCGGTATCGGGCGCGTTATAGAAGCGGTCCGCGCGCAGATGGAACGCCGGGGCCAAAGCCGCCACTGCGGCCTGCCGCAAGGTGCGGGCCTCGTCACTCGTCGCGGTCTTGTCCTGACGGAAACGGAATCCCTCGAGGCGGCCGATGAATTCCCCCTCGACCGTCACTTCACCCTTGTCATTCACCTCGGCCACAAGGCTCTCCTTTTGGTTCAACCGGCGCAGCAGAACGCTGGTGCGCCGATCAACAAATGCTGCGGTCAGTTGCGCGTGCAGCGCATCCGACAGCCGGTCTTCTACAGCGCGCGTCTCGCCGCGCCAATGGGTTTCGTCATCGACCCATCCGGCACGCTGCGCGACATAAGTCCATGTGCGCACAAAGGCCAGCCTGCGCGACAGCGTGTCGATGTCGCCCTGCGTGCGGTCGATGCGGGCGATGTTGGTGGCCAGCCAGTCGGTGGGGATTTTCCCGCCGTTGTGCAGAAAGCCAAAGAGGCGTTCGAGCAGGCCGGTGTGCTCGGTCGAGGAGATGCCGCGAAAGTCGGGGATGCGGCAGACATCCCACAAGAGCCGCACATCGCGGGCATCGCGCAGCTTTGCCGCCACCTCGGGCGTGGCGACGAGGGTCTTGAGCGCGACCAGATCGTCGGAATCGCGCACCCGGGTCAGCCATTCGTCGCGCGTCGGGGTTTCCAGACTGGAGATCAGCCGCGCCGCGGTGCCGAATTCCAGCCGCGCGTTGCGCCATTGCAACTTGCGCACCGGCAGGAACTGGTGGTTTTCGATGGCCTCAATCACCTCGGGCAGCAGGGGGCGGGCCTCGCCGGTGACGCCGAACGAGCCCTCGGCGGTGTGCCGCCCGGCGCGCCCGGCAATCTGCGCCAGTTCGTCGGGGTTCAGGGGCCGCATCCGCCGCCCGTCGAATTTCGCCGTGCCGGCAAAGGCGACATGCTTGATGTCGAGGTTCAGGCCCATGCCGATGGCATCGGTCGCCACCAGATAATCGACATCGCCATTCTGATAGAGCGCCACCTGCGCGTTGCGGGTGCGCGGCGACAGCGCCCCCATGACAATCGCGCAGCCGCCCTTGGTGCGGCGGATCAGTTCGGCGATGGCATAGACATTTTCAACACTGAAGGCGACGATGGCCGAGCGTGCGGGCATGCGGGCGATCTTTTTCGAACCTGCCCAGGTCAGCGTGCTCAACCGCTCGCGCCGGATGAACTGCACGCCGGGCACCAGTTCGGCAATCGCCGGGCGCATGGTGTCCGAGCCGAGAAACAGCGTTTCCACCAGCCCGCGCGCGTGCAAGAGGCGCTCGGTAAAGACATGGCCGCGGTCGGGGTCGGCGCAAAGCTGGATCTCGTCGATGGCGATGAAATCGACGCCGATCTCCAGCGGCATCGCCTCGGTCGTGCAGACCCAATACTGCGTGCGTTCGGGAACGATGCGCTCTTCGCCGGTCACCAGCGCCACCACCGAGGGGCCGCGCTGCGCGACAATGCGGTCATAGACCTCGCGCGCCAGCAGCCGCAGCGGCAGTCCGATGACCCCGGTGCGATGGCTGAGCATCCGCTCGATGGCGAAATGCGTCTTGCCGGTGTTCGTCGGTCCGAGAACCGCCGTGACGCGCCCCTGCCTGCTCATTGACTGTCCCTGTCGCGCCCTTGGCCTTGACCTAAAGCGCCTGCCCCTCGGAGGCAAGCCGCAGCCGCGCGATCGCCTCGATCACGCTGGCCTGATGCGGATGGATCGCCTGCGCCGCCTGATAGGCGCGCAGGGCGTCCTCGGGGCGGTCGAGCTGTTCGAGAATCATGCCCAGCCCCGCCAGCGCGCCGAAATGCACCGGGTTCAGCCGCAGCACCTGCTCGATGTCGGACAGCGACTGCCCCAGCCGGTTGGCGAGGAAATAGGCGGTCGCCCGGCCGTTCCAGGCCTCGGCAAAGTCGGGCGCGTGGTCAAGAACGGCGCTGAAATGGTCGATGGCGGCCTCGGCATCGCCGGTCTGCAGCGCCGCCTGCCCGCGCTGGAACAGGTAATCGACGCTGGCCGAGCCCGAGCGCGACCATTCGCGCAGGATCTGCCGCTCGGCGCGCATCCAGTCGTTGCCCTCGGGCTGCGCGAGGTCGCGCATCAGCCCCTCCATGTCGGCGACCTGCGCCAGCAAAGGAGTTGACGTAAACGTCAAGGTTGCCGCCACGACAAGATTGAGGATGTTGCGCGCCTGCTTCATAGTGGCCACAATAGCGCGGTCCCGGCGAAATGCGAGGGGGCAGCCCACCGCGCGGCCAACCCTTTGCTTCACGATCAGGATACAGCACATGAGCAAGATCATCGAAAAGGCCGTCGAGGCACTGGCCGCCAAGGTTTCGGGCGGCTTTGACGGCTCGGCCAAGTTCGTCATCGAGGGCGAGGGCGCGGTCGTGCTCGACGCCGCAGGCGTGCGGGCGGGCGACGACGAGACCTCGGTCACGCTGACCGCCTCGGCCGAGACCTTTGAAGGCATGATGAGCGGCGACGTCAACCCGACGATGGCCTTCATGACCGGCAAGCTGAAGATCGACGGCTCGATGGGGCAGGCGATGAAACTGGCCTCGATCCTTGGCTGAGGCCGCGCCCCTCGGCGACTGCGGCGCGCCTGCGGGCGGGCGGGCGCTGTGGCTGCGCGCCAGCGATGGCGTGCGGCTGCGGCTGGCGGTCTGGCCGGGGTCAAACCCGGTGCTGATCCTGCCGGGGCGCACCGAATATATCGAGAAATACGGGCTGGTGGTGGCCGATCTGGCCGCCGCCGGGCGCGGCGCGCTGGTGGTGGACTGGCGCGGTCAGGGGCTGGCCGACCGGGCGCTGGCCGATCCGCTGAAGGGCCATGTCGGCAGCTTTGCCGAGTATCAGCGCGACCTCGATGCCGTGCTGGCGGCGGCGGCAGAGCTGGCGCCGGGGCCGCTGATGTGGCTGGCGCATTCGATGGGCGGATGCATCGCGCTCAGCGGACTGATGCGCGGGCTGCGACCCGGTGCGGTAGCGTTTTCCGCGCCGATGCTGGGGCTGGCGCAGCCAAAGGCGCTGACCACGGCGGTGGGCCTGCTGGCCGGGCTGGCGCGGCCACTGGGCGCCGATACCGGCTATGCGCCGACCACGGGACCGGACTATGGCCTGCCGTCGATGGGATTCGAGGGCAACCTGCTGACCACCGATCCCGCGCAATTCGCCCGGATGAAGGCGCAGATCATCGAGGACCCACGCCTGTCGCTGGGCGGCCCGACGCTGCGCTGGATGGGCGAGTCGCTGCGCGAGATGGCGGCGCTGGCGGCGCTGCCCTCGCCCACGGTGCCCGCACTGTTCGGGCTGGGCGGGAATGAGGGGATCGTCTCGGCCGGGGCCATCCGCGACCGGGTGGCGCGCTGGCCGGGGGCCGAACTGGCCGAATACCCCGGCGCGCGGCATGAACTGACAATGGAGCGCCCTGACGTGCGTGGCGACGTCCTGAGACGGGCGCTCGCGCTGTACGAACGTCACGCGGGTTGACAGCGGACAGGGGGGCGCTCGCGCCCCCCTCGGCCTGCGGCCTCACCCCCCTGAGGATATTTGATGAGCAAAGAGGGGCGTTAAGCCTGTGTTAACCGCGCATCTTTGCTCTCTAAATATCCCGGGGTGAATTGGCCGCAGGCCAAGAGGGGCAGCGCCCCTGCCTGCCGGTCAGCCGTCGCTGGCGGGGGGGGTTTCGGGCGCGGGGGTCGGATCGGGCTCGACCAGGACGCCCTGCTCCCAGCGCCCGGACACCACCTGCCCCGCAGCATACCGCAGCGTGCCCTGCCCGACGCGCTGGCCGTCGCGGAACGCGCCTTCATAGACGTCGCCCCCGGCGTAGGTGGCGATGCCCTGGCCCTCGATCCGGCCGCCGCGCCAGTCGCCGGTATAGGTGAAGCCGTCGGCCATCGTGATCGTGCCCTGACCCTCGCGCTCGCCACCGACAAAGCTGCCTTCATAGCGGGTGCCGTCGGGGTAGGTCATCACCCCCTGCCCTTCGCGCAGGCCATTGACCATGGCGCCGGCATAGACCCGCCCATCGGGGAAGGTCATGCGCCCCTCGCCATGCGGTTGACCGGCGCGGAACTGGCCTTCGTGCACGATGCCGTCGGTGAAGGTGGCGCGGCCCTGACCCTCGATGCGGCCCTCGGACCAATGGCCGGCATAGCCCGAGCCATTGGCATAGGTGATCGCCCCTTGGCCATCGGGCACGCCGTCGCGGAACTGCCCTTCATAGCGCGCGCCGTCCGGGGCGACCATCACGCCCTGTCCGTCGATGCGGTCGGCCACCCAGTCGCCAGTATAGACATGGCCATCCGCCGCCGTCAGCCGACCCCGGCCCTGACGCAGGTCGTCGACGAAGTCGCCTTCATAGATCGCGCCATTGGCCAGCAGCAGACGACCGGCGCCCTGCAGCATGCCGCGGGCAAAGGTGCCCTCGCGGCGGTCGCCATTGGCGAACATCAGCACGCCCGCGCCGTTGAACATGTCGCCGGACCATTCGCCGTCATAGACCGTGCCATCGGCGTTCGTCAGGCGGCCCTCGCCGTGGCGCTCGTCGGCCAGCATGCCGCCGACATAGACCGAGCCATCCGGATAGGTGATGCGGCCCTGGCCTTCGCCCAGGCCATGCCGCCATTCCCCTTCATAACGGTGGCCGCCGGGGCGCTCCATCGTGCCCTGACCATGCGGCTGGCTGTCGTCGAAGGTGCCGGTATAGACGGCGCCGGTGACATAGCGCCGCACGCCCTGCCCCATGATGCGCCCGGCGTCCCAGTTGCCCTCGTAGCTGGCGCCATCGGCAAAGACCATGCGGCCCTGACCATGCGGCCTGCCCTCTTCGAAGGCGCCCTCATAGACCGAGCCGTTGGGATAGCGCGCCGAGCCCTGCCCGGTGATCTGGCCCTGCACCCAGTCGCCGGTATATTCGAACCCGTTGGGCAGCCGGTAGGTGCCGGTGCCGTGCTGCAGTCCGTCGAGGAAGGTGCCCTCATAGACGGCGCCATCGGCGTATTGGCGGGTGATGACCTCGCCGAGGTCTTGCGCCGCGACGGGCAGCGCGAGGCAGGCCAGCAGGCCGGCGGCGATCAGGCGGGTGGTCAGCGGCGTCATGCGGCGGAAATCCCTGTGTTTACGCGGCAAACCTACGGGACAGGGGCGGGGTCTGGCAAGGGGGAGGGGGGAGATCACCAAAAGCCGGATGCCAGTTGTGCCAGACACAACTCTCTGGTCAAATGCCCCGGTCCGGTCGGAGAACGGGGTTCGGCATGCGTTTGGTCTTTGCGGTTTTTCTGCTAATCACTCTCGCTCTGCCCGCCGATGCCCAGCCAATACCCGGCGCCGAGGCGCCAGCCTTTGCCCAAGCGCGTGATCTTTGGCTGAACGGCGACGATCTGCCGGCGCTGCAGGCGCTGGCCGGGCTGGCGCGCGAGGGCAACACCGCGGCGCAGATGCTGCTGTCGCGGATCGCCACGGCGACCTGGACCCATGCGCATGTCACCGAGGGCATGGACCGGCGTGAGCGCATTGCTTTGTTGCGGCAGGAGATAGGGCTTTCGGGACGCGACTGGATGCAGGCGGCGGCGGAGAGCAACGAGTTGGCAGCGGTCAATTTGGCCAGCCGCAGTCATGAAGGCGACCCGCTGATCGCCGGCGATCGTGTCCTGCGGCTCGCCATTGCCGGCGAACACCGTCTAGCACTGCTGGAACTCGCCGAAATGGCCAATAACGGCCAATTCGACGCGACGGCAATTGTCGCTCGGATCGCCCGAGAGGACCTAGGGATCGCCGCAGATCTCCACCTTGCCGTCGCTCTGGACGCCTTGAGCAGGTCTGGTCCCGTGCAAGTCCCCGCCGGGATCAATTCAAGAGCGGAGTTTGAGAGATATCTGGATTCCCTGCGATCCCCTGCTGCGCTGTTTGAGTATGGGGGATTCCTGAGCCTCCCTCCGGCCAGAGAACTCGCGTCGGTCTGGAACGGGACGGATCGCGGCGACTACCTCCGACTGGCTCAGCAGTCTCCATCCTTGGGGCCGCTGCGCGCCTTCTGCGCCGAACGCTGCCAGGACCAGACCGAATCCTGCCTCCTGACGGCGGGATTCGCCATGAGCGCGTATTTCCCCGCGCCTTTGGAAGGTCCGTCGCCCTCTCTGATTTCACCGGAAGCCTATCAGGCAAGCCCAAGGCTCTTGCGGGACATCGAGGCCATGCTGGGCCGCAGCCCTATCCGCTGGCCCGGCTGCGAAGGCTGACCTACCCCGCGTGCACCGTCGGCGCTTCCAGCGCGCCAAAGCCATAATGCCGCAGCCAGCGCAGGTCGCTTTCGAAGAAGGCGCGCAGGTCGGGGATGCCGTATTTCAGCATCGCCATGCGGTCGATGCCCATGCCAAAGGCAAAGCCCTGCCACTGGTCAGGGTCGATGCCCCCGGCGCGCAGCACCTTGGGGTGCATCATGCCGGAGCCCAGCACTTCCAGCCAGCCATCGCCCTCGCCGACGCGCAACTGGCCACCGGTCCACGAGCACTGGATATCCACCTCGGCCGAAGGTTCGGTGAAGGGGAAATGCGAGGCGCGGAAGCGGGTTTTGACCTTGGTGCCGAAATAGGCGGTGAAGAATTCCTCCAGCACCCATTTCAGGTTGGCCATCGAGATGTCCTTGTCGATGGCCATGCCCTCGATCTGGTGGAACATCGGCGCATGGGTCTGGTCCATGTCCATGCGATAGACGCGGCCCGGCGCGATCACCCGGATCGGCGCGCCCTGCGTCTGCATGGCGCGGATCTGCACCGGGCTGGTATGGGTGCGCAGCACATGCGGCGGGCGGGCGTCGCCCTCGGCGCGGTGCATGAAGAAGGTGTCGTGTTCCTGCCGTGCCGGGTGTTCCGGCGCGATGTTGAGCGCGTCGAAGTTATACCAGTCGGTCTCGATCTGCGGGCCCTCGGCGACGGCGAAGCCCATGTCGGCGAAAATCGCCGTGCATTCCTCCATCACATGGCTGACGGGATGGATGGTGCCGCGCGGCCGGTGGCGGGCGGGCAGCGTCACGTCCAGCCATTCGGCGCGCAGCCGTTCGTCCAGCGCCGCATCTTCGAGCGCCGCCTTGCGCGCCTTCAGCCCGGCGTCGATCTCGTCACGCAGGCGGTTCAGCGCCGGGGCGATCTGCTGGCGGTCCTCGGGCGACATCTGGCCCAGTTCGCGCATCTTCAGGCTGATCTCGCCCTTTTTCCCCAGCGCGGCCAGCCGCACCTCTTCCAGCGCGGCCGGGTCGGTGGCGGCGAGGATACGGGCCAGATAAGAGCTGCGCAGATTGTCCATGAGGGGCCTCCGGGGTTTGCGCGCCCCTGCTAGCCCCGGCGCGGCGCGATTGCAAGACAGCGGGGCTTGCCGTCCCCCTGTGCAGCGGGCATCAAGGCGCGGGCGGGAGGGCCGATATGCCACAGATGCAACGCGCGAACCCCTGGGCAGTGCTGCTGGGCCTGTCGCTGGGGGTGTTGGTGACCAACGGCTTTGGCCGCTTTGCGTACGGCCTGATCCTGCCCGCGATGCGCGCCGATCTGGGCTGGAGTTACGCGCAGGCGGGCTGGCTGAACACGGCGAATGCGGCGGGCTATGTACTGGGCGCGGTGGGCACGATGCTGGCGCTGGGGCGGGTGGCGCCGGGGCGGCTGTTCGCCATCGGGTTGATTGGCACGGTGGCGGCGATCCTGGCGACCGGGGCGGTTCCGGCGCTGTGGTGGCAGAGCCTCTGGCGCTTTGCCACCGGGGTCGCCGGGGCGCTGTCGTTTTCCACCGCGGGCACGCTGGCGGCGCGGCTGTTCCCCGACAACCCAAAACACAACGCCTTGGGCATCGCGATCCTGTTCGGCTCGGGCGGCGGGGCGGCGATCGTGCTGGCGGGCGCGACGCTGCCGCCAATGCTGGCGGTGCAAGGCGACGCGGCCTGGCCCTGGGCCTGGGTGATCGTCGGGGGCTTGAGCGCGCTGTGCCTGCCGATGGGCCTCTGGGCGGCGCGGGCCTCGCATGCCCCTGCCCCGGCGCGGGCTGGGGCCCAGCCGCTGCCGCTGCGCCGGATGGCGCCGGAGCTGGCGGGATACGCGGGCTTTGGCCTCGGGTATATCGTCTATCTCACCTTTCTGTCGGCCTGGATGAAGGAGCAATCCGCCTCGCCCCTGCAGGTCGCGTTGGTCTGGGTGCTGGTCGGCACCTGCATCACGCTGTCGCCGATGCTGTGGCGCGGGGTCTTTGCCCGCCACGCCAGCGGCCGACCGCTGGCGATGGTGCTGAGCGGCATCGCGCTGGGATCGGCGCTGCCGGTGCTCTGGCCGGGTCTGGCCGGGCTGGTCGCCTCGGCGCTGGTCTTTGGCGCCTGCGTGTTTCAGGCCCCGGCCTCGGTCACCAATTTCTGCCGCCAGAACCTGCCGCCCGACAGTTGGGGCCGCGCCATCGGCCTGTTCACCGTGGTCTTTGCCATCGCGCAGACCATTGGCCCCTGGGCCGCAGGGCTGCTGGGCGACCTGTCCGGATCGATCGGCACCAGCCTGCTGGTGGCCTCGGGCGTGCTGCTGGCGGGGGCGGCGGTGGCGCTGACGCAGCGGCGGCTTTGAGCGCTCACGCCTTTGTCATCACCCGCAATGCAATGAAACCGCCCCGCCGCGCGTATCGTCAGCAAGGGCAAACGAGGGCGGCATGGACATCATCCTGGGATATCTGGCGGGGGCGTTGACGCTCATCAACCCCTGCGTGCTGCCGGTGCTGCCGATCGTGCTGGCCTCGGCCACCTCGGGCGACCGGCGCGGCCCGCTGTTCCTGATGGCCGGACTCTCGGCCAGCTTCGTGACGTTGGGGCTGCTGCTTGCGCGGATCGGCCCGGCGCTGGGCGTGACACCCGAGGGCGTCTCGGCGGCCGCCGCGCTGACGATGGTCGGCTTTGGCCTCATCCTGCTGGTCCCCGCGCTGAACAGCCGCTTTGCCAGCGCCACCGCCGGGCTGGCCTCGGGCGCGGATGGCCGCATCAGCCGCCTCGACCTGACCTCGCCGCGCGGCCTCGTGCTGGGCGGTGCGCTGCTGGGCGCCGTCTGGTCGCCCTGCATCGGCCCGACGCTGGGCGGCGCCATCGCGCTGGCGGCCGCTGGCAGCGGTCTGGGACAGGCCAGTGCGATCATGCTCGCCTTCGCCGCCGGGGTCAGCACCGTCATGCTGGCACTGGCCTACGGCGCGCGCAGCACGCTGATGCGGCGCCAGCAGGCGCTGCGCGCGCTGGCCGAGCGCAGCAAGCCCATTCTCGGCGTGACCTTCCTGCTGGTCGGCGCCGCCCTCTGGTTCAACCTGCACCACATCCTCGAAGGCTGGGCGCTGCAAACCCTGCCCGACTGGTTCAACGACCTTTCCATCCTCATCTGACGGAGTGACCCATGCTCAGACGCGATTTCCTGCTGCTCACCGCCGCCGTCTCGCTGGCCCCGCTGGCCGCGCGCGCCCAGTTCATCCCCTATGCCCCCGGCGTGGCCGAAGAGGCGATGGCCCGCGGCGAACGCATCATCCTCGACTTTTACGCCACCTGGTGCAGCACCTGCGCGCGCCAGCAACGGGTGATGGACGCGCTGCGGGCCGCGAACCCGGCCTATGACCGCACCCTGACGCTGATCCATGTCGATTGGGACAGCTACGGCAATGGCGATCTGGTGCGCCGCTTTGCCGTGCCGCGCCGCTCGACGATCATCGCACTCAAGGGCGAGCGCGAGTTGGGCCGCACCGTCGCCGGCACCGCCGAGGCCGAGATCCGCGCCCTCTTTGACGCCGCGCTGACCGCCTGATCCCATCTTTGCGCCTCAACTATCCCGGGGGGAGTCGGCGGCACGCCGACCGGGGGGCTGGCCCCCCGTCCCCGGCCCCGGCGAGGCGACACGGCAACAGGAAAAGGGCCGCCCGGTTTCCCGGACGGCCCTTCAATCCTTCTGGCATCGCCCCTCAGGCGGGCTGGCCAGCCTGCGCGCGGGCGACGATCTGGCCAAAGGCCTCGGGCTCGTGCACGGCCAGATCGGCCAGAACCTTGCGGTCAACCTCGATACCGGCGACAGCCAGCAGGTTGATGAAGCGCGAATAGGTCAGCGCGGGGTCGATCAGACGCACGGCGGCGTTGATGCGCTGGATCCACAGGGCGCGGAAGTTCCTCTTGCGGACCTTGCGGTCGCGGGTCGCATACTGGTTGGCCTTGTCGACCGATTCCGTGGCGACACGGAAGCTGCGCGAGCGCATGCCATAATGGCCGGCTGCAGCCTTGACGACCTTGCGGTGGCGGGCGTGGGTAACAACGCCGGATTTGACGCGGGACATGTGTCTCTCTCCTCAGCGATCGTAGGGCATGTAGGACTTGACGATCTTCGCGTCCTGATCGCTCAGCACCATGGTGCCGCGCGCGTCGCGAATGAACTTCTTGGTCCGTTTGATCATGCCATGACGCTTGCCGGCAGCCGCCGCAACCACATGGCCATTGGCCGTGACCTTGAACCGCTTTTTGGCGGCCGATTTGGTCTTCATCTTGGGCATTTCCGTCTCCTGTCTTCTCGAGAGGTCAAATCGCGCGACTCGGCATGCCACACCGGCCGGCCACGCGGGGCTCAGAGGGGGGTCCATTACCCTGCCCGTCCGGCAATGACAAGGGGCACGACGTGGGGTCATCCTTGGCCCCGCCCCCTTGCCCGGTGCCCCTCGTGCAGGCAGGGTCGGCGCAGGCAAGCAAAGGCGCGGCATGAGCACCCCGATCTGGAAAACCCCCATCACCCTCGACGTGCTGAACCGCTTGGGTCAGGGCACCGCCAATGCGCATATGGGCATCGAAGTGACCGAGATCGGCGCCGATTTCCTGCGTGGCCGCATGCCGGTGGACGGTCGCACCAAGCAGCCTGCGGGCATCCTGCACGGCGGCGCCTCGGTGCTGCTGGCGGAGACGCTGGCCTCGTGGGCGGGCAGTCTGGTGATCGACGCGACGAAACAGGGGGTGGTGGGGCAGGAAATCAACGCCAACCACCTGCGGCCCGCGAGTTCGGGCTGGGTGACCGGCACGGCGCGCCCGATCCATATCGGGCGGCGCAGTCAGGTCTGGGAGATCCGCATCGAGGGCGACGATGGCAAGCTGACCTGCATCTCGCGCATGACGCTGGCGGTGATCGACCGTCCGGCGGCGCTGGCCTGACAGGAGGGGGCGGGATCGCCCGCGCGCGCGGGCGCGGTGCGCGCGGGTGCCCGCGGGCCGTCAGCGCCGCCAATACCGCGCGAGGGTTTCCATCGCCACCTGCGGCAGGGTCTGCCACTCATACCCCCCCGCCGGATGCGTGACCCAGGCCCAGCCCGACAGCCCCAGCCCGATCACCAGCAGGATCAGGGCCGCCCAAGGCGCGCGGCGGTCGGCCCAGGCGGACACCAGCGCCACGAAGGCCAGCGGCAGGAACACCAGTCCGATGAGGAACAACAGATCGCGGTCCATGCAGGCCTCCGGCAGTCAGGCGCCGATTATTCAGCCTCGGCGCGGTAAATCAAGCGCTCGTCGCAGGGCGCGACGCGCAGGATGTTCGTCGTGCCGGGCACGTTGAAGGGCACACCGGCCGTCACCACGATCTGATCCGCCGCCGTGCCGATGCCCAGTTCGCGCACCGCCCGCGCCGCGCTGACGACGGCCGTCTTGAAGCGGTCCACCGGCCCGGTGGCGACGCAGGTCACGCCCCAGACAAGGCAGAGCCGCCGCAGCGTATGCACCGAGGGGCTGAGCGCAATGATCGGCACCTGCGGACGTTCGCGCGCGACCTTGATCGGCGTCGTGCCCGATTCGGTAAAGCAGCAGATCGCCTTGATGTCGGTCGATTCCGCGATTTCGCGCGCGGCGGCGACGATGCCATCGGCAACCGAGGTGCGCGGATAGGTGCGAAAGGCGGCGATGACCTGACGATAGGTCTCGTCATGCTCGACCGAGATGGCGACGTTGTGCATGGTGCGCACGGCCTCGACCGGGTAATTGCCCGCCGCCGATTCCGCCGACAGCATCACCGCATCGGCGCCTTCGTAGATCGCCGTCGCCACGTCCGACACCTCGGCCCGGGTCGGCATCGGGCTTTCGATCATCGACTCCAGCATCTGCGTCGCCACGATCACCGGCTTGGCCAGCGCCCGCGCCCGGCGCACCAGCCGTTTCTGGATCGGCGGCACCGAATGCACCGGCAGTTCCACGCCCAGATCACCGCGCGCGATCATCACGCCATCCGAGACGGCTGCGATGGCGTCAAAGGCCTTGACCGCTGCCGGTTTCTCGATCTTGGCCATGATTGCGGCGCGACCATGCGCGAGGTCGCGCGCCTCGGTCACGTCCTCAGGGCGCTGAACGAAGGACAGCGCCAGCCAGTCGACCCCCAGATCGCAGGCGAATTCCAGATCGGCGCGGTCCTTGTCGCTGAGGGCGCGCAGCGGCAGCACCACATCGGGCACGTTGACACCCTTGCGGTTCGAAATCACTCCGCCGACGATGATGGTGCAATCGGCGAAATCGGCGCCGCATTTGTCGACCATGGCGGCGATCTTGCCGTCGTTGACCAGCAGTCGCGCGCCGGGTTCGAGGGCGGCGAAAATCTCGGGATGCGGCAGGGTCACGCGGTGGACATCGCCATCGGCCGGGTCGAGGTCAAAGCGAAAGCGCTGCCCCTCCTCGAGTTCGACAGCGCCGGTGGCAAACCGCCCGACGCGCAGCTTTGGCCCCTGCAGGTCGGCCAGCAGGGCGATCGGGCGGCCGGTGTCGCGTTCGACCTGACGCACCAGCGCGTGGCGGGCGGCGATTTCGGCATGGGTTCCGTGGCTCATGTTCAGGCGAAAGACGTCGGCCCCGGCCTCGAACAGCGCGCGGATCGTCGCGAGGTCGGACGAGGCCGGCCCCAGCGTGGCGACGATCTTGACGTTACGATTGCGGCGCATGACGCATCCTTTGCATGAACTTCGGGTTTCGCCCCCCGTATCGCGCAATTCCGACGCTACGGCAACACTCGGTCAGCGGAAAATGCTATCGCTAACAATTTGTGACCGGCCAGAGAGGTGATTCCAGCGACGGGGCACGGCAGCGGGGCGGCATCCGGCACAATTCACAACCCGCGCGCCGATTGTTTCGCGTGCCGTGACAGTGGCCTGCGGTTTGCGACCTATGGGCGAATTTGTATTGACCCCGACACGCAATCTGCCGACCCTGCGGGGAATTAACGTTGTTTTCGAGGGTGTCATGGGTTTTCTGGCGTTTCTCCTTGGCCTTGCGGTCATGCTCGGCCGCGGCGGCGGTGACATGGTGGAGGACGGCACCGCGGGTGACGATTCGCTCGACGGCGGGGCCGGAGACGATAGCCTCCATGGCCGGATGGGCGACGACCTGCTGCGCGGCTTTGCCGGGGATGACACGCTGAACGGCGGGCCGGGCGATGACACCTTGCTGGGTCACCGCGGCGATGACCGGCTCAGCGGCGAGCGGGGCGATGATCTTTTGCGCGGTGGCGAGGGCAACGACACGCTGCTGGGCGAAGGCGGGCGCGATTCGCTGTTTGGCGGCGACGGCGACGACTGGCTCGACGGTGGCGCATGGGATGATGCCCTGACCGGCGGGCGGGGCGATGACACGCTGCAGGGCGGCGTCGGCAACGATCTGGCACAGGGCGGGGATGGCCAGGACTCGCTGTATGGCGGCGACGGGCGGGATACCCTCTATGGCGGCAACGGCGACGACCAACTGTTTGGCGGCGAGGGTCCTGACCTGCTGGACGGCGGAACCGGCGATGACTCGGTCTATGGCGAGGCTGGCAACGATACGCTGACCTCTGGCGGACTGGCGGACGGCGGCGCGGGGGACGATCAGATCGTCGGTGTGGGCGACGATGTCACGCTGCGCGGCGGCGAAGGGGATGACGTCCTGTCGATGGCGTATCTGCGCACGCTCAACGTGTTGGACTATCACTCGGGCGGCCTTCTCGAAGGCGGCGACGGCGATGACCGTTTGCATGGCAATGGCGAGAACACCCTGCATGGGGGCGCCGGGGACGACATGCTGTTTGGCTCGGCCGGCACGGACATGACGGGGGGCGCGGGCGCGGATCGGTTCGATGCCACGGTCTATGCGTCGGACTATACCGAGGCCCCCTCAGAGGCCATTCGGATCACCGACTTTACCCCCGGCGAGGACAGGCTGTCGATCAGCTATGTCCACTCCTATACCGGCGAGGATGATGAAACCCCGCCGAACCCCGCGTTGACGCAAAGTTATGATGCGGCAGCCGGAACCGTGACGGTGCTGGTCAACGGCGAACCGGCAATCGTGCTGAACGCCAGTGGCGAAATCGACCTGTCGCAGGTCGAGGTGGTCCTGACCCAGGACCCCGCCATGAGCGCGGGTTGAGGCCAGAGCACCCGCCGACGGGCAGTGACGCGGCGCAGTGTTGCGAGATTGGCGACATTGGCCCTGCGCTGCCGGTTTCACGGCCTTGGGGAAACAATGGCGGAAGGCAACGTCCTATCAATGCTTTGATTCAACGTGACTCGCCCCATACCCCCCCCTGATACTCCCCCCGGTTGCGTCCCTGTGAGGTTTCGGTCATGGCCTTTGTCCTGCTCCTGCTGGCCCTCGCCCTTGCGTTCGCGATGGGTGGCCCCGGCGACGAGGCCGACCCCCTCGACGGCACCGAGGGCGACGACACCCTGACCGGGACGGATGGCGATGACCTGATCCGGGGTCTGGGCGGGAATGACCTGCTGAACGGCGGTGACGGCGATGACTCGCTGGACGGGGGCGAGGGCAACGACACGCTGCAGGGGGGCGCCGGGCGCGACACGCTGGACGGCGGCGGCGGCGACGACACGGTGTATGGCGGCGGGGGCGATGACTGGCTGCTCGGCGGGGCCGGGGACGACATCCTCGATGGTGGGTGGGGCAATGACCGTCTGGATGGCGGCGACGGCGTTGATAATCTGTCCGGCAATGACGGCAACGATATCCTGTCCGGGGGTAACGGGAACGATTTCCTGAGCGGTGGCGGTGGCAACGACACCCTCCTGGGCGGCGCTGGCAACGATGTGATGTGGGGTGACGCCGGAGATGACCTGCTCAGGGGTGGCGCCGGTGACGACAGGCTCTGGGCGAACCAAGGGGCCGACACGCTGTATGGCGGCGCGGGGAATGACCTTATCTGGGTTGCCGGCGACACGCATCTGGCGGATGGCGGCGACGGCAATGATGAAATCATCGCCTGGGGCAATTCGACTGTCATGGGTGGGGCCGGCAATGATACGATAAGGGCGTCTGACGGCGCCCTGATCACGACAGGCTCGGGCGCCGATACGGTCTGGGTGTCCGTCAAGCTCTATGACGTGCCGATTTATGAACCGCCGAATGGTCCGCCCCCGCGGGTCACGGACTACACGCCCGGGACCGATACGCTCGCGATCCTCGGCGTTCACACGACGTCAGAGCCGCCCGCGATGACCCTGACGCAAACGCTGGACGCAGACACCGGAATCGTCACGTTGCTGCTGAATGGCATCCCCGCGCTGGAGGTCGTCTCGGACACGGAAATCGATCTGAGCCGGGTTAACGTGCTCCCGAGCTGGCAGCGCTAAATCGCCGCCTTCCTCATCTCATCGAGATAAATCTCGCGCAGGCGGGCGGTCACCGGGCCGGGTTTGCCGTTGCCCAGCGCGGTGCCGTCGATCGAAACCACCGGCATCACAAAGGCGCTGGCCGAGGTGATGAAGGCCTCGTCCGCGACCTGCGCCTCGGCGATGGTGAAGGGGCGTTCCACCACCTCCATCTGAGCCTCACGCGCGAAGCGCAGCACGGCGGCGCGGGTGATGCCGTGCAGGATGTCGTTCGACAATTGCCGCGTGATGATCTGGTTGCCGCGCACGATATAGGCGTTGTTCGAGGTGCCCTCGGTCACCGCGCCGTCCTCGACCAGCCAGGCGTCATCGGCGCCGGCCTTTTTCGCGATCATCTTGGCCCAGGAGGGGAACAGCAACTGCACCGTCTTGATGTCGCGCCGACCCCAGCGGATATCCTCGACGGCGATCACGCTCATGCCAACCTTGGCAGCCGGGCTTTCGGCCAGACCGGGTTTCGACTGGGTGAACAGCACCACCGTCGGCGGGCAGGTGTCCGGGTCCGGCCAGGCAAAATCGCGGTCACCGGGCGCGCCGCGCGTCACCTGCAGATAGACGAGGCCGTCGACAATGCCGTTCTGCGCCACCATCTCGCGGTGAATGGCCAGCCAGTCCTCGGCGCTGTGCGGATTGGTGATCTCGAGCGCCGCCAGCGAACGGTCCAGCCGCGCCAGATGGCCGCCAAAGTCGATCAGCTTGCCCCCCAGAACCGAGGTCACCTCATAGACCCCGTCGGCCATCAGAAACGCCCGGTCAAAGACCGAGACCTTCGCCTGATCCTCGGGAACATAGTCGCCATTGACAAAAACGGTGCGGGTCATGGGGTTCTCCAGGCAGGGTTGCGAGGCCTTTCTGGCGAAAGACCCCGCGCCGTCAAGGGAATTGTGCCTCAGTGCCGCCGCAGCGTCAGGAAACCGCTGACCAGAACAAAGCCCATGGTAAAGATCGAAACCAGCCCCAGAGTCTGATAGAGGTCGCGCAGGTTCCAGATCTGGCCGGTCGCATCGGCAATGGTGCCTTGATGCGGAGCGGCGGCAAAGGCCACGAATTCGACGAACAGCGCGCCGTAAAGGGCCAGCGCCTGCGCCAGCGCCTGCGCCAGCGCCTTGGCATCGGGCATGGCACGCGGCGCGGCAAAGCGCCCGGCGGTCAGCGCATAGGCGGCAAAGATCGTTGCCACGCACAGGAACCAGCCGGTGAAGTTGATGAAGGGCACACCGAAATAGGCGCCGCCGTCATGCCAGATCCAGGCCTGCGCCACCGTGGCGCGCGACGGGTCCATCGACAGATCCCACATCACCATCACGAAGGACGCCGTCAGCACCATCGCCACCGGCCCCGCCGGCGCGGCGCGGCGGCCGTGGTCCAGCAGCAGTTTCGCGATGATCCAGCAGGCATAGGCGGTGCCAAAATACGCCGGCATGATCAGCAGCGGCACCACACCCAGTTGCGGACCCAGCGTCTCGGTGTAGTGATACCAGCCAAAGGGGAAACCCGTCAGGATCGAGGCGGTCTCGTAGCTCCAGGAAATCACGAAGGCCAATCCGAAGAACAGGGCAAGACGCGGCCAGCCGATCTCGCGCGGGGCGTGCAGCAGGACAAAGATCACGGGGGCGGCGATGCTGATCAGGGGAAACAGCGCTTCAGCCGAGGTCCCCAGCAGAACGGGTTTGAGCGCGGAAAAGGCGGCGAGGATGGCAATGGTGATC
>CALESR010000226.1 GCA_937907485.1 uncultured Paracoccaceae bacterium
TGGCCCACCATGACCCACTGGCGCTGCGCATGGTGGCGCTGACGGCGGCGCTGGTCGCGCTGCTCTTTGCCGTGCCGGGCCAGCAGGGCCCGCTGGCGGGTATGCCGGGCGCCGCCGGTGCCGCCATCGGCCCCAGTTGGGAGGGCTGGATCGTGCCGCCCGCGCATACCGCGCGGCCAGGCCTCTATCTCAATGATATCGACCGCGAAACCTTCGAGGTGCCCCAGGGCAGCCGGGTGATCCTGCGCTTTTACGGCCCGCCCGGCGCGCTGACGCTGGAGCAGACGCTGGACGCCGGGGTGCGCGCCGACGACACCGGGCAGGCGCTGGAATTCGACGCCCGGCGCTCGGGTCGGCTGTCGGTCTCGGGGCCGGGCGGCCGCGACTGGGCGGTCACCGTCCTGCCCGACCTCGCGCCGCAGATCGCCGCCGCCGGGCCGATGACCCGCGCGCGCGGCGGCATGATGGAGCAACCCTTTGCCGCCAGCGACGATTACGCCGTCACCGGTGGCGAGGCGGCGATCACCCTCGACCTGACCGCCATCGACCGCCGCTTTGGCCTCGGCCTGCCCCCCGAACCGCGCGAGCCCCTGCGCCTGCAATTGCCGATGCCGATGAGCGGCGAGCGCACCAGCATCACCGAGACCCTGCGCGAGGATCTGTCGCAGCACCCTTGGGCCAACCTGCCGGTGCATCTGGGCCTCAGCGCCAGCGATGCGGCGGGCCAGACCGGCGCTGCCGACCCCCAGTCGGTGATCCTGCCCGGTCGGCGCTTTTTTGAACCCGCCGCGCAGGCGCTGGCCGAAATCCGCCGTGATCTGCTGTGGACGGTCGAAAACGCCCGCCGCTCGGCCCAGTTGATGCGGGCGATGCTGCATCGTTCGGACGGCGCCTTTACCTATCAGGACGCCCCGGTGCTGATCCGCGGCGCCATCGATTTCATCGAGACCCGGCTCGACGCCGACGGCCTGACGCCCGAGGCCCGCGACGAACTGGCAGCCGAACTCTGGGACCTGATCCTGCTGATCGAAGAGGGCGAACTGGCCAATGCCCGCGCCCGCCTGCAACGCGCCCGCGAACGCCTCGACGAGGCGATGCGCAACGGCGCCGACCCGGCGGAAATCGCCGAACTGATGGACGAACTGCGCGAGGCGACCCGCGATTACATGGAGATGCTGGCAGAACAGGCGCAGCCCGAGGACAACGAGGGCGACCAGCGCGATCAAGGTCAGGACGAAGGCACCGCCGTCACCCAGGACCAGATCCAGCAGATGATGGACCGCATTCAGGAACTGATGGAAGAGGGCCGGATGGACGAGGCCGCCGACCTGATGGCCCAGCTCAACGCGCTGCTCGACAATCTGCAGATGACCCGCGGCGAAGGCGGCGAGCCGATGCCCGGCGCCGAAGAAATGGAAGGTCTGGGCGAGACGCTGGGCGAACAGCAACGTCTGGCCGACGAAACCTTTGAAGAATTGCAAGACCAGCCCGGCGAGGCGCCCAAGGATCAGGAACAGGCGATGCAGGACCTCGCCGAACGCCAGCGCCAACTGATGGAGCAACTGCGCGAACAGCAGTTGCAGGACCTGCCCGGCGAGGGCACGCCCGAGGGCGAAGAGGGCCTCGGCGCGCTGGAAGAGGCGCAGCGCTCGATGGATCAGGCCGCCGAGGCGCTGGAGCAGGGCGACCTGCGCGGCGCGCTGGAACGGCAGGCCACGGCGCTCGACGCCCTGCGCGAGGGCCTGCGATCGCTGCGCGACGCGCAAACCGCCGATGCGCGCGAACGGTCGGACAGCACGCAGGACCCGCAGCAACAAGGGCAGGGCGCTGGCCGCGACCCCTTGGGCCGCGAACGCGGCGAGGCGCGCGATGGGCAGGACTTCGGCTCGATCGTGCCGGGCGAAGACCCCCGCGCCCGCGCCCGCGAACTGCTCGACGAAATCCGCCGCCGCTCGGCCGAACGCGAACGCTCCGAGGCCGAACGCGACTATCTCGGCCGGCTGATCGAACGCTTCTAACCGCGCCGCCGCGCCAGCTTGGCCACCAGATTGTCACCGATGCCGGGCCGCGAAAACGGGCAGGCCGACAGGCAGATCGCGCAGCCGGCGGTCTCGTTGAAATAGGGCAGGCAGCGGTCGAAATCGACATACCACTTGACCGCGCCGCGAACCGTTTGCTTGTCCGGCTGAATGGCGGCGGGTGGACAGGCGGTCTCGCACAGGCGGCAGGCGGCGCAGAACCCGTCGGCGCCAAAGTCGATCGGCGCGTCGGCGATCAGCGGCACATCGGTCAACACTGCCGCCAGCCGGAACATCGCCCCCAACTCGGGGTGGATCAACGAGCCATGCTTGCCCAACTCGCCAAACCCCGCCGCGATCGCCGCCGGGATCAGCGGCAGCGCCCCGACAAAGGGCCCATGCTCGGGCACCGCGTCATGGCCCTGCGCCCGCAGCCAGCCCGCCAACGCCTTCGAGGTCTTCATCCCGCGCGCATATTGCTCGACAACCTCGACCCCGGCCTCGATCTGCGGCGCCAACCGCATCACCTCGTAATCCATCGCAATCGCCAGCACGACGATATGGCGCCAGTCCAGCGCGCGACCCTCATAGGCCCAGCGCGGATCGACCTCGGCAATCCCCACGGCCTCGGCGCCCAGCGCCCGCGCTTCGGCCTTGATCCGCGCCGTCCAGCCCTCGGCGGTATCCTCGCGCGCAACCCCGGCCAGCGGCCCCAGTGCCACCGCCTCCTCGGCCCGCCGCGCCGCCCGTCCCGCGTTCAGCGCCGGATGGTCGTTCTTTTGATAAAACCAGCGCTGCGCCGCCCCATGCGCGATATCCCCGGGGTCCGGCGCCCAATAGACCGGCACCGGCGCGCGCCATTCGCCCTCACCCAAACCATTGATCGTATTGCCCGAGACCGGCGGCATCACCGCCATCTGCTCCGGGTCCGGCTGCCAGTCACCCTGTCGCATCCCCGAATCCCTCCCGCATCTTTGCTCTTCTAATATCCACGGGGTTGCCAAAG
>CALESR010000227.1 GCA_937907485.1 uncultured Paracoccaceae bacterium
TTGGGGGCTGCTGTGTGACTGCCGGTTGCACGGCGGCGGCGGTGGCCTTCGGCGATTCGGGCCGCGCAGCCGAGGGTTTGACCGCCATGGCTGGAAGCATCGGCGCCGGGGTGGGCTGGGACGCGGCCTCTCGGATCGGCAGCGCGGGGGCGGGTTGAACCGGGGTCGGCGCCGCGGTTAACGCGGTCGGAGTGGCCGGGCGAACCGACACGGCAAGGGTGACGTCGCGGATGGGCGGGGCGGCGCCCGGTTCCGGGCTGGCGACGACAACCGGGGCAATCGGCAGGGGCGCAGGCGCCGCCGGGCCCTGGGGCGCGGCGCGGATGGGCGCGGCACCCTCAGATGCAACGCTGCGCGCGACGGGCGCGGCAGCAGCGGTGACGGGTGGGGCCACGGGCGGCGCGACCATCGCCGTCATCGGCCCCGGCGCGCGTGTGTCCAGCGGCGTTTGCGCGGCGATCGGCAGCGGAACCGCGTCGGTTTCGGGCATGGCCGGGGGGGCAACAGGGGGGGCGTCGGACCGAATCGGCCATTGGGGCGCGTCGGTTGCGCCGCGGCTGACCGGACTGCCCAGCCAGCGCGCCTCGACGAGGGATTGCTGAAGCGACGGCACCGGACCCTTGCGCGGATCGACTTTTACCACGGTCGGCGGTGCGGCCGACACAGGCGCGCTGGTGGCGTCAACCGGCTCAGGCGGACTGGCAACCGGCAGCGGCGCTTGCGGGTCTGTTGCGGCATCGGGCGGTATCACGCGGGGCGATTCGGCGGTGGTGACAGGCGGCAGGCTCGCCAGAACGACGAGGCCCTGATCCGGGCCGCTGAGCCAGACCTCGGCGCCCTCATCCACCAATTCCGGAACGAGGGGCGGGTCACTGGCCCCGGCGTCTACGGGTTCGGCGGGACGCGAATCACCCTGCGCGGCCCCCGGCGCGGTCGATTCCATGGGGATCTCATCGGAAACCGGCGCGGTTTCGCCCTTGGCTGTTGGCTGCTGGCCCTCTGGCGCCACCCGAACCGCCACGCCATGCGACAGACGCAAACCCATGAGAACGGTATGAAAACTCTCGCCCGGCGTGGCGGGTGGCGTGCGGGGGTCCGCGATCTGCGGCTGGGCGAGGGGCGTCTCGATGAACAATGCGGGCAGCATGGCTGGCCTCCGGGGTGACGACGACTCCAGAATTAGCAGGCGTTGGTTACCGCTTCTTTACCGCGACTCGGCACAGTGGCGGCTCAACCAGCAGGAGTCGCCATGACCCAGACCTTTGCCCTCACCCCGTCGCCGCCCCCGCCGATCACCCCCCTGCGCCGCAGCGCCGAGGCGCTTGAAACCGCCTTTCTCGCCGAGATGCTCAAGACCGCGGGCGTGTTCAAACCGTCCGAGTCCTTTGGCGGCGGCGAGGGCGAAGAGCAGTTCACGTCGTTCCTCGCCGATGCTCAGGCGCGTGCCATGGTGGCGCGCGGCGGGCTGGGGCTGGCGGATTCGATCGAAAGGGCGCTGATCGCCCGTCAGGGGGCCGGCGCATGAGCAAATCCGACACCCGCCGCCTGCTGACACTGCTGGAGCAGGAACATCAGGCGCTGCAACGTGCCGATCTGGCCCGGCTGGAGCGCCTGATGCCCCGCAAATCCGCCCTGCTGGCGCGAATCGAGGCGGCTGAGACCGCCGACTCACCCCTGATCGCCCGGCTGCGCGAGGCCGCCATGCAAAACGCCCGCCTGTTCGAAGCCCTGATCGCCGGCATGCGCGAGGCGCGCGCGCTGATCGGCACCCTGCGCGAGGGGCTGCGCGGCAGGACCTATGGCCGCGACGGCGCAAGGGCGATGCTCGACCCACCCCCGGGCACTTTGCAGCGCCGGGCGTGACGGCGTCAGGCGGTCCGGCAGCGGGCCGCCTTTTTCATTTCCGGATGATTCCTGTTCGAGGAGAATTTGACGGAAATCACCCTGTCGAAGGGCGCGCCGATTAAGCCCATCTTAGCGAATCACCGCGACCTTGAGGAGGCACCAGCGAGGTGGCGCATCCGCCGGAAAACCCGGAAGATGCATGTCCAGAAAGGGCTTGGTCGCCGTATCAAACGGCTTTCTCACGGCGTGAAAGCGCCTAATAACAAGGAATTACCATGTCCTCGATCATGACCAACAACTCCGCCATGGTGGCGCTGCAGACCCTGCGCTCGATCAACTCCAACATGGCCAAGACCCAGAACGAAATCTCGACCGGCAAGTCCGTATCGTCGGCCAAGGACAATTCGGCGATCTGGGCGATCTCGAAAACGATGGAATCGGACGTCAAGGGCTTCAAGGCGATTTCCGACAGCCTGTCGCTGGGCTCGTCCACCATCGCGGTCGCGCGGTCGGCCTCGGAACAGATCACCGACCTGCTGGGCGAGATGAAGCAGAAGATCGTCGCCTCGCAAGAAGACAACATGGACCGCGACAAGCTGCAGACCGATATCACGGCGCTGCGCGATCAGATCTCGTCGATCGTCGGCGCCGCGCAGTTCAACGGTCTCAGCCTGCTGTCGAACAGCGAGGGCGGCGCAACCGTGGCGCAGGTCGTTGGCAACACGGGTGCCGGCGCCGGGATCATGGGGTCGGGCACCGTCAACATCCTGTCGTCGCTCGATCGGTCCAGCGGCGGGGCGGTTTCGGCCTCGACGATTGCGGCCAGCAAGGCCGACCTCGGCACCCAGGCCTCGACGGCAGGCGCGGGCACCGATCTGGCGGCGACGGCCTTTACCGGCGCCGGTGCGATTGCCGCAGCAGCGTCGGCGACGATGACCGTCGTTGGCGATACCGCAACCGCCGCCCGCGCAGGCAACCGCGTTCTGGCGGGTGACGGCTATACCATCGGCGGTCTGACAGGCATCAGCAACGCGGTGCGGTATGTCGCCCGCGACGGTGACACCGTGACCGACATCGCCCGCGGCCTGACCGAGCGCCTGAACTTCGAGGCCGAAGCGGCCGGTGTGGCCATCACGGCGTCCTTCTCGGCCGGCGCGATCACCATCACCAACAACACGGCCGCGTCGATCACCACCACCTCGACCCTGAACACCGGTGGCACGGCGGGCGGTGGCCTGGCGATCCTCAGCAGCATCGACGTTTCGACCGAGAACGGCGCCGCTGCCGCTCTGTCGGCAATCGAAGGGCTGACGCAGACCGCGGTCCGGGCGGCGGCCGACTTCGGTTCGGTGCAGGGCCGGATCGAAATCCAGAAGGAATACGTCGGAAACCTGATGGATTCGCTCAAATCGGGCATCGGCTCGCTGGTCGACGCCGATATGGAGGAAACTTCGGCCCGTCTGCAGGCGCTGCAGGTGCAGCAGCAACTGGGCATCCAGGCGCTGTCGATCGCCAACCAGGCGCCGCAGAACATCCTGGCACTGTTCCGCTAAGGACAGTGACTGGCCGGGGCCTTTGGGCCCCGGCCGCCTCACCCTTCCCATGACGTCGCACCATGAGGCCCAACGATGAGCGCCGCTGCACACGCGCAATCGAGCTATGGACACTCGGCCAGGTCGCTCAAGACCCCGCGAGATGTCGAATATGAACTGCTTGCCCGCATCACCGGCCGCATTCAGGCCCATCTGCCCCATGCTCGTGGCCGCCTCGCGCCCGACCTCGTCGCGGCTCTGCACGAGAACCGGCGCATGTGGATCACCTTTGCCTCGGATCTGGCGCATCCTGACAATGGCTTCCCGCAGGAGTTGCGCGCCCGCCTGTTCTATCTGGCGGAATTCACCGACAAACACAGCTCTCAGGTTCTGGCCGGCGCCGCGAATGCCGATGTCCTGACCGAGATCAACACCGCTGTCATGCGCGGGCTTCGCGGCCATCGGGTGCGGCCATGAGCGGCCTCATCCTCAAACTTGCTCCGCATGAGCGCGTGCTGATCAACGGCGCCGTGGTCGAAAACGGCGAGCGTCGCAGCCGGTTGTCGATCGTCACGCCCAACGCGCATATCCTGCGATTGCGCGACGCGATCCACCCCGAGGAGGTGCGCACGCCGGTCCGCCGCGTGGCCTATATCGCGCAGCTGGTGTTGTCGGGTGACGCCGATCCTGATGAGGCGCGGCACCAATTGCTGCGCGGGATCGAGCAACTCAGCCAGGTGCTGACCGATCCTGACAGCCGCCAACAGCTTGAACGTGCGTCAAAAGCAGTGGTCGAGCGCGATTTTTACCCGGCGATGCGGCATCTGCGCGCGCTGTTGCCCCGAGAAGAGCGCCTGATGGCGGCGACACTGCAATGAGTTTTCAACCGGTCTTGCCGCTGGATGGCTATGTTGGCTGGCGGTTCCTGCAGCGGACGCTGGAGACACAGCAAAGCGCCCATGCAGGCACCGCCGCGGCGCAACGGGACGAGGGGTATTTCCGCGACCGGATCGCCGCAGTCAACACCGCCGAGGAGTTGGTGGCCGACCGCAGGTTGCTGCGGATCACCCTGACGGCCTTTGGGCTGGAGGATGACCTGCCCAACCGGGCCTTCGTGCAAAAGGCGCTGGAAAGCTCGATCTATGACACGGGCAGTTTCGTCAACCGCTTGACCGACAAGCGGTATTTCCAACTGGCCGAGGCCTTCGGCTTTGGTGACCGCGCCGTTCCACGCAACAAGTTTGTCGGATTTGCCAACACGATGCTGGAGAAATACCGCGACCGATCCTTTGAGGTCGCCGTTGGCGCACAGAATGACCAGATGCGACAGGCGCTGGCGGCGCAACGTGATCTGCCGGAGCTTGCCGCCAAGGACGCCAGCGAGGCGACTCGCTGGTATACGGTCCTCGGCACTCCCAGTCTGCGGGCGATGTTCGAGCAGGCGTTCAACCTGCCCAGCTCATTCGGCACGATTGATGTCGATCGCCAGGTCGAGGTGCTGAAGGAGCGCACGGCGCGGCTGACCGGGTCGGACAGCGTGGCGCAGTTCGCCGAGCCAGAGGCGCTCGAGGCCTTGACCCGCCGGTTTTTTCTGGTCGGGCAGATCAGCCAGATTCAGGCGTCGAGCAGTCAGGCGAATGCCCTTGGCCTGTTGCAGATGGGTCAGGCGTCATTGGCAGGGTTTCTCAATCGATAGCGGGAAACGCGACGGCTGAACCGGGGCGGCACAAAACCAACATGCCCGGGATCGGTGAGCGATCCCGGGCATTCTGCGCAGTCAGACGGCGGTTCAACCGATCAGCGGCCGACGGCCCGCCCCCCGGGATCACATCACCCGCTCGACCATCATTTTCTTGATCTCGGCAATCGCCTTGGCGGGGTTCAACCCCTTGGGGCAGGTGCTGGCGCAGTTCATGATCGTGTGGCAGCGATACAGCTTGAAGGGGTCGTGCAGTTCGTCGAGACGCTCACCGGTGGCCTCGTCGCGCGAATCGATGATCCAGCGATAGGCGTGCAGCAGGGCGGCCGGACCCAGATAGCGGTCGCCATTCCACCAATAGCTGGGGCAGGAGGTCGAACAACAGGCGCACATCACGCACTCATAAAGCCCGTCGAGCTTGGCACGGTCGTCGATCGACTGGCGCCATTCCTTGGCCGGGGTGTTCGATGTGGTCTCCAGCCAAGGCATGATCGAGGCGTGCTGCGCATAGAAATGCGTGAGGTCCGGGATCAGATCCTTGACCACCGGCATATGCGGCAGCGGATAGATTTTGACGTCGCCCTTGACCTCATCCATGCCGAAAATGCAGGCCAGCGTATTGCGCCCGTCGATGTTCATCGCGCAAGAGCCGCAAATCCCCTCGCGGCACGAGCGCCGGAAGGTCAACGTCGGGTCGATCTCGTTCTTGATCTTGATGAGAGCGTCCAGAATCATCGGACCGCAGCTGTCCATATCGACAAAATAGGTGTCGACGCGCGGGTTTTCGCCGTCATCAGGCGACCAGCGATAGATGCGGAAGGTGCGCAGGGTCTTGGCACCCGCCGGCTTCGGCCAGGTCTTGCCGGTGCGGATTTTCGAGTTCTTGGGGAGCGTGAGTTCAACCATTTGCCTGCGCTCCTCAATACACGCGCGCTTTGGGCGCGATCTTTTTCGGGTCGATGCCGCCATCCTCGAACCGGGTCAGCGGCTCGGTGACGACGGGGCGATAATCGAGGCGGACCGCAGACCCCTGAACCCAGGCCAGCGAATGCTTGCGCCAGTTGGCGTCATCGCGGTTTGGATAATCCTCGTGCGCATGGGCGCCGCGCGATTCCTTGCGGGCCTCGGCGGCGTTGATCGTCGCCAGCGCGCAGGGCATCAGGTTTTCCAGCTCCAGCGTTTCCA
>CALESR010000228.1 GCA_937907485.1 uncultured Paracoccaceae bacterium
ATCCTCAGGGGGGTGAGGCCGCAGGCCGAGGGGGGCAGAATGCCCCCCTGACCCGCCCTGTCTCACAGCATAGCGGTCGGATCGCCAAAGCCCTGCGGCACCAGCAGGTTGTGCTGACCCAGCGCCTTGACATCGCGCTCGCCGCACAGCGCCATCGTCTTGTCGAGTTCGGTGTGGATGACTTCCAGCGCCTTGGTCACCCCGGCCTGACCCATCGCGCCCAGACCATAGACAAAGGCCCGGCCGATGAAGGTGCCCTTGGCCCCCAGCGCCAGCGCTTTCAGCACATCCTGTCCGGTGCGGATGCCGCTGTCCAGATGCACCTCGGTCGTGCCACCCACCGCGTCCATGATCGAGGGCAACATGCGGATCGACGACATCGCGCCGTCCAGTTGCCGCCCGCCGTGGTTCGACACCACGATCGCATCTGCACCGATCTTCTGCGCCATCACCGCATCCTCGGGGTCGTTGATCCCTTTCAGGATCAGCTTGCCGCCCCATTGGTCGCGCAGTTTCTCGATCTTGCCCCAGTCGAGCTGCGGGTCGAACTGCTCGGCCGTCCAGGCGCCCAGCGACGAAGGGTCGCCCACCCCTTTGGCATGGCCGACGATATTGCCGAACGAGCGCCGCTTGGTGCCCAGCATCCCCAGCCCCCAGCGCACCTTGGTCGCCAGATTGGCCATGGTGGACAACGTCAGCTTGGGCGGGGCGCTCAGTCCGTTCTTCAGATCCTTGTGCCGCTGGCCCAGCAATTGCAGGTCCAGCGTCAGTACCAATGCCGAGCATTTCGCATCCTTGGCGCGCTGCAGGATCCGGCGGACGAAATCCTCGTCCTTCATCACATAAAGCTGGAACCAGAAGGGTTTGGTCGTGTGCTCGGCCACATCCTCGATCGAGCAGATCGACATCGTGGACAGGGTGAAGGGCACGCCAAAGGCCTCGGCCGCCTTGGCCGCCAGAATTTCCCCGTCGGCGTGCTGCATCCCGGTCAGGCCGACCGGCGCCAGTGCCACCGGCATGGCGACGGACTCGCCGATCATCGTGCTGGCGGTCGAGCGGTTCGACATGTCCACCGCAACCCGCTGGCGCAAGCGGATCTTCTGGAAATCGGTGGTGTTGTCGCGAAAGGTCTGCTCGGTCCAACTGCCCGACTCGCAATAATCCCAGAACATCCGCGGCGCACGGCGCTGATGGATGCGGCGAAGATCCTCGATCGTGGTGATGGTGGGCATGGTGGACTCCGAAATTGGTCAAATTTTCTTACCACCACCAAACGCGCCGATCAAGCGCCGCGTGAATCCAATCTTGCTCCGCGCGACGCTTTGGCCTATGCGCGGACCGCACAGGCGCAGGGGGGGGGCACATGGCACATACGGTCTTCATCGACGGCGAAGTCGGCACCACGGGGCTGCAGATCCGCGAGCGGCTGGTGAACCGCGCCGACATCACCCTCATCCAGATTGACCCGGCCCGGCGCAAGGACCCGGCGGCCCGCGCCGAGGCATTGGCCGCGGCCGACGTGGCGATCCTGTGCCTGCCTGACGATGCCGCGCGCGAGGCCGCAGCGCTGGCCGCGCCCTTTGGCACGCGGCTGATCGACGCCTCGACAGCGCATCGAACGGCCTCGGACTGGGTCTTTGGCCTGCCGGAAATGGCGATGGGCCAGCGACAGGCGATTGCGGCCGCCGCAAGGGTGTCGAACCCCGGCTGCTGGTCGACCTGCGCCATCGCGATGATCCGGCCGCTGGTGCAAGCGGGCCTGATCGACCCGGCGAACCCGCCGTCGCTGTCGGGTATCTCGGGCTATTCCGGCGGCGGCAAGGCGATGATTGCCGAATTTGAAACCGGGTCGGTGCAGGGCGCCTTCCTGTACGGCGCGGCGCAAGGGCACAAGCACCTGCCCGAGATCCGCCAACACGGCCTACTGGGGGCCGAGCCGGTTTTTGTGCCCTCGGTCGGTCACTATGCGCAGGGCATGGCCGTGGCGCTGCATCTGCCGGGCCTTGGCGCCCAAGGCATCGCTGCCGCCGAAGACGCCCTGCGCGCAGCCTATGCCAACGAGCGGTTTGTCGCCGTGGTGCCCGCCGCGACGCATGAGCCGCGCGTCGATCCGCAGCGGCTCAATGGCACCAACCGGCTGGAACTCTCGGTGCATGGCAACGCAAAAACCGGCGCGGCGACGCTGATTGCGGTGCTCGACAATCTGGGCAAGGGCGCGTCAGGCGCCGCCGTGCAGAACCTGAACCTGATGCTGGGGCTGGACGAGGGCGCTGGGCTCTGATGACGGTGCGTGCAAGCACGCACCCTACGCAAAGACGCGATCTGTAGGGTGCGTGCTTGCACGCACCATTGCGCGAGGGCGCAGGCTGTAGGGTGCGTGATTGCACGCACCAGCACCCAAAGGCGCCAACTGTAGGGTGCGTGCTTGCACGCACCGCACCGCTCACCCCCGATGCGCCCCGGCTGCCAGATCGGCAACAAACGCCAGCACCTGCGCGACGGATTTGCCCGCGCCAATCTCCTTGACGATCGCCGAGCCCACCACGCAGCCATCCGCCACCGAGGCGATGGCCTGCGCCGCCTCGGGCGTGGTGATGCCGAAACCGACGATCACCGGCAAATCGGTCGAGGCCTTGATCCGCGCAACCTCGGGGCCAACCTCGCCCGCCTGCGCCGCCGCAGCCCCGGTAATCCCGGTGACCGAAACATAATAGACAAAGCCCGAGGTGTTCTGCAGCACCTTGGGCAGCCGCGCTGCATCCGTGGTTGGCGTCGCCAGCCGGATGAAATTGAGGCCCGCCGCCTGTGCCGGAAGGCAGAGTTCGGCATCCTCTTCGGGCGGCAGATCGACGACGATCAGCCCGTCGATCCCGGCCTCGCGGGCCTCGATCAGAAACCGTTCGACCCCACGCGAATAGATCGGGTTGTAATAGCCCATCAGAACGATCGGCGTGACCTGATCGCCCGCGCGGAAGGCCCGCGCCATGCCCAGCACCTGATCCAGCGTCATGCCGCCATCGAGCGCGCGCTGCCCGGCCAACTGGATCGTCGGCCCGTCGGCCATCGGGTCGGTAAAGGGCATGCCCAGCTCGATGATATCCACCCCGGCACCCGGCAGCCCCTGCATCACCGCCAGCGAGGTCGCCACATCCGGATCGCCCCCCATCATGTAGGTCACGAAGGCCTTGCGGCCTTGGGCGCGCAGGCGGGCAAAGGTGTCGTCGATGCGGGTCATGGGCCTCTCCGTCGGAATGCGCTTTGGGCGTTCTCTGGGGGCTTGCACGGGCGCGGCGCGGAAATCAAGGCCCCTTGCGTTGAGCAGGCGGGCAGGGCAATCCTGCCGTCATGGACTGGATCAAGATTCTGCATATCCTCTGCGTCATGGGCTGGATGACGTCGATTTTCGCCGTGCCGCGCGCGCTGATCTACTGGCGGCGCGAATGGGCGCGGCTGGGCGAGTTCGGTCCGCTGGGCGACCTGACGATCCGGCTCTATCGGTTTTCGGCGGGGCTGGCGGTGATCGCCGTGCTGTCGGGCCTCTGGCTGGGATGGTCGGTCTGGTCCTTTGCCCCTTGGGTGTTGGTCAAGCTGGCGCTGGTCTCGCTGCTGGCGGCGCATTACGTCTGGACCGGGGTGCTGGTGGTGCGTGCCAAACGCGGCGAGTTCCGCGATTCCGACCTGTATCTGCGCATCTTCAATGAAATCTCGGTGCTGGTGGTGATCGCCGTGCTCTGGCTGGTGGTGATGAAGCCCTTCTGACCCTTGCCGCGCCGCTGCGCAGGGCCTAGAAGCCCCCCGGACAGCAACGCCGGAGGGACAGATGGGTTTCAAGATGGGGATCGTGGGTCTGCCGAATGTCGGCAAGTCCACCCTGTTCAACGCGCTGACCCGCACGGCGGCGGCACAGGCGGCGAACTTTCCGTTCTGCACCATCGAGCCGAATGTCGGCGAGGTGGCTGTGCCCGACGCGCGGCTCGACACGCTGGCCTCGATCGCAGGCTCGAAACAGATCATTCCGACCCGCATGACCTTTGTCGATATTGCCGGCCTCGTGCGTGGCGCGTCCAAGGGCGAGGGCCTCGGCAACCAGTTCCTCGCCAATATCCGCGAATGCGACGCGGTGGCGCATGTGCTGCGCTGCTTTGAAGACGGCGACATCACCCATGTCGAGGGGCGCATCGACCCGGTGGCCGACGCCGAAACCATCGAGACCGAGCTGATGCTGGCCGATCTGGAAAGCATCGAACGCCGCCGCGCCAACCTCGCGCGCAAGCTCAAGGGTGCCGACAAGGACGCCGCCGATCAGGACCGCCTGCTGGCCGTGGCACAGAAGGCGCTGGAGGCCGGGCAGCCGGCGCGCAGCGTGGCGGTGGCCGAGGACGACCTGAAACAGTGGCGGATGCTGCAACTGCTGACCGCGAAACCGGTGCTTTACGTCTGTAACGTCGAGGAGGCGGCGGCCGCCTCGGGCAACAGCCAGACTGCACGGGTCGCGGCCATGGCGGCGGCGCAGGGGGCGGGCATTGTGGTGATCTCGGCGCGCATCGAAGAGGAAATCAGCCAACTGCCGGCTGACGAGGCGGCGATGTTCCTCGAAGAGATGGGCCTGCATGAAGCGGGCCTCGACCGGCTGATCCGCGCCGGGCATGCGCTGCTGGGCTTGCAGACCTATTTCACCGTCGGACCCAAGGAAGCGCGGGCCTGGACGATCGCGAAGGGCACGCTGGCGCCGCAGGCGGCCGGGGTGATCCACGGCGACTTTGAAAAGGGCTTCATCCGGGCCGAGACCATCGCTTATGATGATTATGTGGCGGGCAAGGGCGAGACGGGGGCCAAGGAGGCGGGCAAGTTCCGCGTCGAGGGGAAGACCTATGAGGTGAAGGACGGCGACGTCCTGCACTTCCTGTTCAACGCCTGACCGGCGGATGTCCCACGCATGGGACATTTTCTGGGTCGTTTGATTTCAAGGGCTTGGCAGCGCGGAGTCATTGTTTGTTAACGGTTTGACGCGCGGGAATGCGGCCCGGCGCCCGCCCGCGCACGCGGGGACGGGCGGCACCGAGGCGCTGCTGGTCGGCCTCGGACATCAGGGTCTTGCCCCCTTGGGCTGCGCGGTTGCGACGGCCGGGGTGCGCAGACAACGGCCTTGGCGATAGGGCGGGCGGAGGTTTGTCGTTGGGATGCGAACGGCCCATTGCCGCCGCTGAGAGCGAGCGTTTAGGCGCGCCTTGGCTGCGATTAGGTTAGTGTCCAGGTTGCAGTCCGTATAAAGCGCTGGCTCCCACGGCTTCGTCGACACGTGTGTCCAAGGCATCGAGGATTTGGAATGTCGTATTCCAATTGAGAAGAGGGATCTCTGCGTCAGCTCCGATATACCTGTAGGTGAAATCCTGATGTTGAACCGCGACCGCGTCCACGAGCTGATCCAACTGATGCACTACGAGGCCGGTCGCTTCACAATCGCGATAAAGGTTACAGATTCCATGGCTATAGCGACGAACTCGCTCTGAGGTCGTTCCCCTAGCCAGTAACCAAGCCTTGAAATAGAGTTCGAGAGAAAACCCGGTCAGCATCATCATCGACAAAATAGTTAACATGCGCCGAGCCTCTGTGTTTCGCTCGGGACTGCACTCGATCATCCTGCACGACTGAAAGTACCCCTTCGCAGTTTGATATCTATTGATGGCTTCTGTCATCGCTTATCAGCCTCTGTCTCCGACTTTTCACCCACCATGATGGCGCGGAGCCGTGCAAGCAAGACCTGAAGATGGTCAGCAGCGTCCGCCGAGCGGACAGTTTCCACGGCTTAGCAGCCCAAAGCCTGCGATTTTTCCCGAACTGGTTTTGTCGGGTCCTGATCGGCGCGTCGGGCTCTAGTCGCCTTTACCCAGCACCTCGCCGAGGCGGCCCAAACTCGCGTCCCAGGACCTTCGTTGTGTCTTGATCCAGTCTTGCAGGACGTCCAGACCGCGGTGGTCGATCTGGCAAAGCCGGACTCGCCCGCTTTTCTGGGTGGTGACAAGCTGGCAGGCTTCCAGAATGGTGATGTGCTGTCCGATCGCGGTCTTGGTCACCTCCAGCACTCGGGCAAGATCGGAAACGGAGGCGGGCGATTGGGCGAGAAGACCCAGCAGGGCACGCCTCGTCCCATCCCCGAGCGCGTCGAGGATATGATCCGCCTGTGTGGCCCTTTCCCGTTTCGTCATTGCCAGGACAATTCGGTCCCAAGATTTGCCAAGAGCGCAGTCCAGCCCATCTTGCGCATTTGAGGTCCATCCGATCCTTCAAAGAAGGCCGCCTGATGGGTGAGCCTTAGAAGGCAACCCGCGTCTGCTGGCAGGAATTCAACGGTAACAAGCGAACAGGAAATGCGGCGCCCGTTCATTTCGACGACCTGAGAGAAGACGATCCGGCTGTCCGTTCTGATCTCGCCATAGGCCGAGGTCCATTTCAGAATGGCCCCGGCGACCGGTGTCGAGGGCAACATCTTGCCAATCAGGGTTTCTCGACCATCCACTGTGAAATCAAGGTCATAGGCGAGCGTCTCGTAGGCGCCGCCTTGGGCATACCAGCGTTTTTTCGTGTCCACTTGGGCGAAGGCGGCAAACACCACGGTCGGCAGGTGGGGATAGGCTGTTTCAATCGTGAAGGTGTCATGGATGATCTGGGACTCGGGCATTGTCTTCTCCTAAGGTGAAGTTCACGCTTCACTATGGGTGAATCGACGGGACTGTCAAGTCTTGGCTTCACTATCGCGGTGCCCGCTGGACGCTGAGCAGACTGCAAGGCAGGAAACGACTGCGCGGACGGCATTGCAGACTTCGGCTGAATACCCGGGGAATGCCCGCTTTCCGCCCCAACTTGCCAACGGCGTTAGGCGTTGACGTTGCGGTGACCGGGTCTGCGACGGGCCTAGAGCCTCGCCAGCCGTTCGGTCAACAGCGCATAGAACCCGTCGGCGTCGATGCCGCCGACAAAGAAGGCGTTCTTGGGCCGCGGCGTCACGCCCCACCAGTCGGCAACCGTCATGCCCAGCGTGAGCGGGCTTTGGGTTTCGATCTCGACGTTGATCTGCCGTCCGGTGAACAGATCCGGGCGCAGGATCCAGGCGACGGTGCAGGGGTCATGCAGGGGCGCGCCCTCGGAGCCGTATTTCTCCATGTCGAAGCGCTCGAAGAAGTCGGTCCAGGAGGCGACGACCTCGCCCACCGGGCCGAGCGCGCGAAAGGCCTCGATCCGGGGGCGGGTGGTCAGCGCCTTGTGGGTGACGTCGAGCGGCATCACCACCAGCGGCACGCCCGAGCGAAAGACGATCTCGGCGGCCTCGGGGTCGACGAAGATGTTGAACTCCGCCGCCGGGGTGATGTTGCCGACCTCGAAATAGGCGCCGCCCATCAGCACGATGCGGGCAATGCGCGAGGCGATGTCGGGGGCGGCTTGCAGCGCGGTGGCGATGTTGGTCAGCGGGCCGATCGGCACCAGCGTCACGCTGCCCGGTGCCTCGGCGCGCAGGGTTTCGATCAGGAACTCGACGGCGTGCTGGTCTTGCAGCGGCATGGTCGGGTCGGGCAGGGTGATGCCTTCCAGTCCGGTCTTGCCATGCACATGCTCGGCCGTCACCAGTTTGCGCTGCATCGGTCGGTCGCAGCCTGCAAAGACCTTGATATCCGGGCGTTTCGCCAGTTCGCAGATCACCCGTGCGTTCCGGGTCGTCCAGGCCAGCGGCACATTGCCGGCGACGCAGGTGATGCCCAGCACCTCGAGTTCGGGCGAGGCGAGGGCCAGCAGAATTGCCACCGCGTCATCCTGGCCGGGGTCGGTGTCGATGATGATCTTCTGCGCCATGGTGCCCTGCATGCGGTTGCGAGGAGGCGACGCTAGTCAAGCGGTGCCGGTTTGTCGAGAGTGGCTGGACCGGCGCGCGATCTGCGCTAGCTATGGCGCAACAGGCAGGGGCAGGTGGTGACTTGGGCGAGGATCGGACGACAGGGATGCGGGTCTTTGCGCCTGCCGAGGGTGACACGCGGGCGTTTCGCGCCGCGCTGGGGGCCTTTGCCACCGGGGTAACCCTGATTACGGTGCAGCGGTCGCAGGGCCCGATGGGCATCACGGCCAACAGTTTTGCCTCGCTCAGCCTCGATCCGCCGCTGGTGCTGTGGTCGCCGGCCCGTGCGTCGCGGCGTTTCGAGGCCTTTGCCGGGGCCGAGCATTTCGCCATTCATGTTCTGGCGGCCGATCAGGGCGCACTGGCGGCGCATTTCTCGCGGCAGGGCGAGGATTTCGACCTGCCGGGGGTCACGCAAACCGCCAGTGGCGCGCCGATGCTGCCGGGCTGTCTGGCGGTGTTCGACTGCCGCCGCGAGTCGCTGCACGAAGGCGGCGACCACGCCATTGTCGTCGGGCGGGTGCTGCAGGTGCATCACCGGCCGGGCGGTGCGCCGCTGGTGTTCAGCGCCGGGGCGTATGGTGGCTTTCAGCCCTGAAGCGCGAGGTCGATCCAGACCGGCGTGTGGTCCGAGGGTTTGTCCCAGCCGCGCGGCCCGGTTTCGACCCATGAATCGCTGAGCCGGTCGGCGGCCTGTGGCGACAGCAGCAGGTGGTCGATGCGGATGCCGTCGTTGCGCAGCCAGCCGTTCGCCTGATAATCCCAGAACGAATAGATCCCCGGCTCTGGGTGGCGCAGCCGCAGCGCGTCATAAAGCCCCAGCGCCTGCAGACGCTGATAGGCGGCGCGGCTTTCGGGGCGAAACAGCGCATCCTCGCGCCAGGCCTCAGGGCGGGCGGCGTCGGCGGGCTGGGGGATGACGTTGTAATCGCCGGCCAGCACCAGCGGCGTCTCGCGCGCCAGCAGATCTCGCGCGCGCGCCTCCATCCGGGCCATCCAGGCCAGTTTGTAGTCGAATTTCGGCCCCGGCGCCGGGTTGCCGTTGGGCAGATAGAGGCCGACGATCCGCAGCCCGGTGTCGCCCACGTTGGCCTCGATCCAGCGGGCCTGCTCGTCGGTTTCGTCGCCCGGCAACCCGCGCACCACGTCGTGCAAGGGCAGTTTCGAGGCGATCGCCACCCCGTTGAAGCCCTTTTGCCCGTGGGTTTCCAGATGATAGCCCCGGCTTTCGATCAGATCGCGGGGAAAGGATTCGTCCACCGATTTGATCTCTTGCAACACCACCAGATCGGGCGCTGATTGTTCGAGCCAGCGGGCCAGAACCTCGGCGCGGGCCTTGATGCCGTTGATGTTGAACGTGGCGATCTTCATGGCGCTCTCCCTGTCAGGGCCACCTTGCCATGCGCGCGGCGCGCAGACCAGCCCCGGCTGGGGCCGGGGTCAGGTCAGCGACTCGAAGGCCAGTTTGCGCCCGCCCAGCGGCCTGAGCGCGCGGTTGCGGCAAGAGAGGACCAGAATCTGCAGGTCGGCCGCCTGCGCATGCAGCGCGGTGAACATCGCCTCGATGCGGTCGTCGTCGGAAAACACCAACGCATCGTCGAGGATCACCGGAACATGCCGCCCGCTTTTAGCCAAGAGCCGGGCAAAGGCCAGCCGGACCAGCAGCGCGATCTGTTCGCGCGTGCCGCCCGAGAGCGTGCCGATCGCCTCGGCCCGCCCGGCGCGCACCAGTTCCGAGGGCAGCAGATTTTCGCCGTCAAAGCGCAGTTCGGCATCTGGCCAGAGCAGGCGCAGCAAGGGCCGCAGTTCGGCCAGAAGGGGGGCGAAATAGCGGTCGCGCGCGGCGTCGCGGGCCTGAGTCAGCGCCAGAATCAGCCGGCGCAGCACCTCGACCTCGTGGCGCAGCGCGGCTTCGTCGGCGCGGGCGGCGCCCAGTTTCAGCCGCGTATCGGCGAGGTCCTCGTCGATCCCGTCGCCCGAGAGCGAGTCGATGCTAGCGTCAAGCCCGCTTAAGGTGACGCGCAACTCGTTGATATCGCTTATCGCCCTCTCAGAAGCCGAGCGCGCCCGCTCATGCAGGGCGCGGCAGGCGGGCAGATCGGGGGCAGCGGCCAGCAGGGCGGCGTGGCGGGCGGTATGGGCCTGATGCGCGGCCTCGACATCGGCCAGCGCCTGCGCCAGCAGGGCCGGGTCGCGCAGGGCGGCCAGTGCATCCTGCCCCTCGGACAGCCGTTGCGTCAGGCCTTGGGCGGTCAGATGCGCGGCCAGCGCGGCCTCGCGCGCGCTGGCGTCGGCGACGCGGGCGCGGGCGGTGTCGGCCTCGGCAAGCGCCTCGTCACCGCGCAGGGCGTCGACACGGGCCTGCACCTCGGCGGGATCGACAGGCGGGGTGTCGGGCCCGGCGCTGAGGCGGGCAACCTCGGCGCGCAGGGCGTCGAGGCCCTCGGGCGCCAGCCGCCGCAGCGCCGCCTGTGCCTCGGTCAGGGCGCG
>CALESR010000229.1 GCA_937907485.1 uncultured Paracoccaceae bacterium
GGGGGCGCTCGCGCCCCCCCTCTTGGCTAAGCCAATTCACCCCCCTGAGGATATTTGAAGAGCAAAGAGGGGGGCGGATCGGCCTTGGGCAAGGGTTCTAGCAGCGCGAAAGCCGCCGCGCCAGCGCGCAGGAAGCCGCCATGCGCGTGCGGCCGGGCTTTTCCGGCGCGGAAACACTGTGTATGTGACAGGAAATCGTTCTGGTCGGAGGATGACAGATGCGCCGAGTCGTGGTGACGGGTCTGGGATTGGTGACGCCGCTGGCTTGCGGGGTCGAGGAGACCTGGAAGCGCCTGCTGGCCGGGCAATCGGGCGCCGGGCCGATCACGCGCTTTGATGCCAGCCATCTGGCGACCACCTATGCCTGCGAGATCCCCTGTGGCGACGGCAGTGACGGCACCTTCAATCCGGATGACTGGATGGAGCCCAAGGACCGGCGCAAGGTGGATGACTTCATCCTCTACGGCATGGCCGCCGCGACGCAGGCGGTGCGCGATTCGGGCTGGGCGCCCGAGGATGACGAGGGGCGCGAGCGCACTGGGGTGATGATCGGCTCGGGCATCGGCGGGTTGCAGACCATCGCCGAGACCGCGCTGTTGCTGAAGGAAAAGGGGCCCAAGCGGGTCTCGCCCTTCTTTATTCCCGGCAGTCTCATCAACCTGATCTCGGGGCAGGTGAGCATCCGCTTTGGGTTCAAGGGGCCGAACCATGCCGTCGTCACCGCCTGTTCGACCGGCGCGCATGCGATTGGCGACGCGGCGCGGCTGATCGCCTTTGGCGATGCCGATGTGATGGTGGCCGGCGGGGCCGAGGCGCCGATCTGCGAGTTGGGCATCGCCGGGTTCAACGCCTGCAAGGCGCTGTCCACCAAGCGCGGCGCCGATCCGCAGCGCGCCAGCCGCCCCTATGACGCCGACCGCGACGGCTTCGTGATGGGTGAGGGCGCGGGCGTGGTGGTGCTGGAGGAATACGAGCACGCCAAGGCGCGCGGGGCCAAGATTTATGCCGAGGTGCTGGGCTATGGCATGTCGGGCGACGCCTATCACATCACCGCGCCGGCCGAGGATGGCGACGGCGGGTATCGCAGCATGGCCGCGGCGCTCAAGCGTGCGGGGCTGACGCCCGCCGATGTCGATTACATCAATGCGCATGGCACCTCGACGATGGCCGATACCATCGAGTTGGGCGCGGTCGAGCGGCTGATGGGCGATGCGGCGGCGACGGCGACGATGTCCTCGACCAAGTCGAGCATCGGGCATCTGCTGGGCGCGGCGGGGGCGGTCGAGGCGATCTTCTGCGTGCTGGCGATCCGCGACCAGATCGCGCCGCCGACGATCAATCTGGACACCCCGGCGGTGACGCCAAAGCTGGATCTGGCCGCCAATGTTGCCCGTCCGCGCAAGATCGACGTGGCGCTGTCTAACAGCTTTGGTTTTGGCGGCACCAATGCCAGCCTGGTGCTAGGCAAGGTGCGGGCCTGATGTGGAAGCACATCGCGGCGAATGCGCTGACGCTGTTGATCGTAGCGATGGTGCTGGTGGCAGGCGTGGTGACGCTGGGCCAACGCGCCTTTGTCGCCGCCGGGCCGCTGGAGCAGGCGATCTGTCTGCGCGTCGAGCGCGGCGCCAGTCTGCGCGCGGTGGCGGCCTCGCTGGCCGAGCAGGGCGCGGTGGCGAGTCCCGCCCTGTTCCGGCTGGGCGCGCAGTATGACGGGCGCGACGGGCAGTTGCGCTTTGGCGCCTATCTGGTTCCTGCCGGGGCCTCGATGGACCAGATCCTTGATCTGGTGACGCAGGGCGGCGCCTCGACCTGTGGCACCGAGGTGGTCTTGCGCATCGGTGTCACGCAGGCCGGGTATCTGGTGCGCGAACTGGACCCGGCGACCAGCCGCTTTGTCGAGACCCTGACCCTGCCGCTGGAAACCACCGAGTTTCCAGCCGCCTATCAATCGGTTGCGGCGCAGGCTGATACGCGGTTCCGCATCACTGTGGCCGAAGGGGCGACCAGTTGGCAGGTGTGGGCTGCGCTGGAGCAGGCCGAGTTCCTGACCGGCACCGCCGCCGCGGCGCCGCCCGAAGGCAGCCTGTCGCCCGACAGCTATGAGGTGCGGCGCGGCGCCGACCGGGGGGAACTGCTGGCCGAGATGGCCGCGCGGCAGACGGCGATTCTGGCGGCGGCCTGGGAGGCGCGGGTGCCCGGTCTGCCACTGGCCAGCCCCGAGGAGGCGCTGATCCTGGCTTCGATCGTCGAAAAGGAAACCGGCGTGGCCGACGAGCGCCGGGTGGTGGCCAGCGTCTTTCTGAACCGCCTGCGGGTGCCTATGCGCCTGCAGACCGACCCGACGGTGATTTACGGCATCACGCGGGGGCAGGGCGTGCTGGGCCGCGGGCTGCGGCGGTCCGAGTTGAACGCGTCGACGCCGTATAACACCTATCAGATCGACGGGTTGCCGCCGACGCCGATCGCCAACCCCGGCCGGGCCAGCATCGAGGCGGTGTTGAACCCCGAGACCTCGCCCTATCTCTATTTCGTTGCCGATGGCAGCGGCGGTCATGCCTTTGCCGCCACGCTGGCCGAGCACAACGCCAATGTGGCGCGCTGGCGGCAGATCGAGGCGCAGCAGGGGAATTGAGGCTGGCGCTCGGGGCGTTGCAACTGTTGCGCGAGTTGTTTGACTTTTGGGACGCTCTGAGGTAGAGAGTCTTCCATGCTGGACGGAATCGGCATCAGGCCCGGGTCACCCCCGGGCCTTTGGCGTTTCCACTCGCGCGGGGCAGCGAAACGGCAGGCAACACGCATGACTAAACGCGACCCCCACACGGGGGAGGAGTCGCCGCGTCACCTTGTGGCGCAGGCGGAACGGCAACTGGCCGCGTATGGCGAAGCGCTGGACGCGGTGATCGAGGACATCAGGGCAGGGACATTCGGCGCGGGGAAGGATCTCGCGCCGCTGGCCGCTGCCCTTCGCAAGGCATTGGAGGCCGTATTCAGTGAGCGTGCAAGGCTTGAAAAATTCGTCGAGGGAACTGGACCCGGACGCGGAGTGCTGGATCTCGACGCCGCAGGAGCCGAGGTGCGACGCCGAATGGCTCGCCTGCGCGCCGCACAGGGTCCGAGAGCAATTCCTGACCAGCCTGAGTGACAATGCGCTGGCGGCGCTGCCGTGGCTCTTTGAGTTCTGGGCCCTGCCGCATCAGCGCCCGCCCGAGGGGAACTGGCGCTCGTGGGTCTGCATGGGGGGGCGCGGCGCGGGGAAAACCCGCGCTGGCAGCGAGTGGGTGCGCGCCATGGTCGAGGGGGCCGGGCCGCGTGACCCCGGCCGCGCGCGGCATGTGGCGCTGTTGGGCGAGACGCACGATCAGGTGCGTGACGTGATGGTGTTCGGCGAGTCCGGCATCCTCGCCTGCAGCCCGCCCGACCGCCGCCCGGTCTGGGAGGCGACGCGGCGTCGGCTGGTCTGGCCCAATGGTGCGGTGGCGCAATGTTTCTCGGCGCAGGAACCCGAGGCGCTGCGTGGCCCGCAATTCGACGCCGCCTGGGCCGATGAATTGGGCAAGTGGAAGAAATCCGCCGATGTCTGGGACATGCTGCAGTTCGCGCTCAGGCTGGGCGAGGATCCGCGCTGTGTCGTCACCACCACGCCGCGGGCGCAAGGCGTGTTGCGCGGGTTGCTGGCCAATCCCTCGACAGTGCTGACCCAGGCGCCGACGCAGGCGAACCGGGCGTTTCTGGCGCCCTCGTTCCTGACCGAGGTCGAGGCGCGTTATGGGGGCACAAGGCTGGGGCGGCAGGAGTTGGAGGGGGTTCTGCTGGAGGATGCCGAGGGCACGCTGTTTCCGCAGGCGCTGATCGAGGGCTGCCGGATCGAATGCGCGCCCGCCTTTGGCCGGGTGGTGGTGGCGGTCGATCCGGCGGTCAGCGGCCATGCGGGCTCGGACCTGTGTGGAATCGTTGTGGTGGGGGCGCGTACCGAGGGGCCGGTGGAAAGCTGGCAGGCGGTGGTGCTGGAAGACGCCAGCCTGCGCGCCGCCAGCCCCTCGGACTGGGCGCGCGCGGCGATCGCGGCGATGCAGCGCCACGGCGCCGACAAGCTGGTGGCCGAGGTCAATCAGGGTGGCAATCTGGTGGCCAGCGTGCTGCGGCAGGTCGATCCGCTGGTGCCGGTGCGCGCCGTGCATGCCGCGCGCGGCAAGGTGGCGCGGGCCGAGCCGGTGGCCGCGCTTTATGAGCAGGGCAGGGTCAAGCACCTGCGCGGGCTGGGCGCGCTGGAGGACCAGATGGCGCAGATGACCGCGCAGGGCTTTACCGGCACGGGCAGTCCGGACCGGGTGGACGCGCTGGTCTGGGCGCTGACCGAGCTGATGCTGGAACCCGCCGCCCGCTGGCGCGACCCGAGGGTGCGGGTTCTGTAGCCGCCGCTCGTGGGGGAGGCGTCGCAAGATGAACGAGCCGACGCGGCGCTGAGGTGGCGGCGCATCGTCGGTGTGGTCAGGGCAGGCGATGCCAGCGCAAGGGTTTGCAAGCCTCGCGGGTGATGACGTGGCGGGCCTCGAGATCAAGTTGCACGCATTTGAGCCACCAGCCAGCGGTGGCACCGCCGGGGAAAAGTGCCTCGGGCAGGTGGGGCAGGCAGGCGGCCTTCATCTCGGCGGCGGTCAGGCCGGGGGCGCGGTCCGGCAGGGCGCGCAGCATGGCGTCGCGCATCGCCAGATATTTGGCGCGGTTGACGTGTCCGCTGCGACCCGGCGAATTGGGATTGAGCACTTCGATCTTGTCATCGGTCATGGCCGTATCCTGCAGGCGGGCGGGCGTACTGTCAAACCTTGTCAGCCGGGTGAGGCTGGGGCAGGGTGGCCGCCAGAAGGGCCGGGAGGATGCGATGTCCGAGACGCTGCGCTATGGCGCGATCATGCTGGCGGCCGGGGTCGGCATTCCGGTGCTGGCGGCGTTGAATGCGCAATTGGGCGGGCGGATCGGCTCGCCCACGGCGGCGGCGGTGGTGCTGTTTGCCGTTGCGATGTGCGTGGCGCTGGGCGCGATGGTGCTGGGGCAGGGCAGCGGCGGGCTGACGCGGCTGGCCGGGCAGCCCGGGCATCTGTTTCTGGGCGGGGTGCTGGTGGCGTTTTATGTGCTGGCCGTCACCTTTGTCGCGCCGCGATTCGGGGTCGGCAATGCGGTGTTCTTTGTGCTGCTGGGGCAGATGGTCTCGGCGGCGGTGATCGACCAGTTTGGCCTCTTTGGCGCGCTGGTGCGACCCGTGACGCTGATGCGCGCGGCGGGGATCGGCTGCATGGGGCTGGGGCTGTTGCTGATCCAGCGCGGCTGAAGGCCCCCCTTGCCGTGGCGGTGCCGGGGCGCTATGCGCCGGGCCATGAGCGAGACGCCCCCCAAACCCGATCTGCCGCCGCATCCGGCCCTTGCCGCGCTGCGCACGCATCGCAATTTCTATGGCCGCGTGCATGGCAAGACCATGCGACCGGCGCAAAAGGGCTATCTGGTCGAGGATCTGGCGCGGCTGAGGCTGCGCGGGGTGTCGATCGACGAGAACCCCTCGCGCGTGATGCTCGATCCGGGTCAGGTGCCGGGCGCGGGGCCGCTGTGGCTGGAGATCGGCTTTGGCGGTGGCGAGCATATGGTGGCGGTGGCGGCGGCCAATCCGGGCGTGCGGCTGATCGGCTGCGAGCCCTTTGTCAACGGCGTGGCGATGGCGCTGGGCCTGTTGCGCGCCACGCCCTGCCCTAATCTGCTGCTGCATCCGGGCGATGTGCGCGACCTGTTCGACGTGCTGCCGGGTGGCGTGCTGGAGCGGGTGTTCCTGAACTATCCCGACCCTTGGCCCAAGTCGCGCCATCACCGGCGGCGCTTTGTGACGCAAGAGCATCTGGTGCCGCTGTTCGCCGCCTGCGCGCCGGGGGCGCGGTTCCATCTGGCGACCGACATTGCCGATTATGCGCGGCAGGCGCGGGAGGAAGCGCCGCGGGCCGGGTTTGTGCCGGTCTCGGACAGCGCCGAGCCTTGGGCGGATTGGGTGTCGACGCGCTATGAGAAAAAGGCGCTGCGCGAGGGGCGGGTGCCGCAGTATCTGACCTGGGTCAGGCCCTGAGCCCTTGGTGCTGGCCCCCTGCCGTGCCGCAGGCGCGGGATCAGGGCAGCGACAGTGTGCTGACCGGGGCGCCGCCCGAGGGGGCGTAGAGCAGCACCGTGCCGTCCTCGGTGACCACGACCAGCCATGTGCGGGCAAAGGTGACGGCGGCCGCTTGCGCGCCCTGGGGCAGGATCACTGAAGCGGGCAGCGCAGGCAGCGGCGCGGGTGCTCCTAGGCGGGTGACAAGCAGCCCGATGATCGCTAGAAGCCCGACGATCATCACGGCGGCCAGCGTGGTGACCAGCAGTTTCAGGAACCGCAGATCAGCCGGGAGTTTGGGTGTGTCGTCATCGGAAGACATGGACGAGGGCGGCTCCGTCGAGCTGGTGGTGGTGATCGGCGCGAACCCGCCTGACCGCCTTGATAAGGCGCTGGCGCGCGATGTGCCAGAGGAGGCGTCACTGTCGCGCTCGCGTCTGATGCGGATGATCGAGGCGGGGGTGGTCAGCCGGGGCGATACGGTGCTGCGCGACGTCAAGGCGCGGGTGGCCGAGGGCGATCAGATCGTGCTGCTGGTCGAGGCGCCCGAAGCGCTGGCGGCCGAGCCCGAGGATATTCCGCTGGTGGTGGTGCATGAGGACGACGATCTGATCGTCGTGGACAAGCCCGCCGGGCTGGTGGTGCATCCGGCGCCGGGCACGCCGCGCGGCACCTTGGTCAACGCGCTGCTGCATCATTGCGGCGACAGCCTTTCGGGCATCGGCGGGGCGCGGCGGCCGGGGATCGTGCACCGGATCGACAAGGAGACCTCGGGCCTGCTGGTGGTGGCCAAAAGCGACCGCGCGCATCACGGGTTGGCGGCGCAGTTTGAGGCGCATACGGTCGAACGGATGTATCTGGCGCTGGTGCAGGGCGTGCCGGATGCGGGTGACCCGCGGTTGCGCGGTATTCCCGGTGTCAGTTTCGAGGCGGGCGGCGTGGTGCGGATTGCGACGCGGCTGGATCGGCACCGGTTTGACCGCCAGAAACAGGCGGTGTTCTTTGACCGCGGCCGCCATGCGGTGACGCGGGCGCGGGTGCTGGAGGGCCTTGGCACGCCGCCGCAACTGGCGCTGGTGGAGTGTCGGCTGGAGACCGGGCGCACGCATCAGATCCGGGTGCATATGGCGCATGCCGGGCATGGGTTGGTCGGCGATCCGGTCTATGGCGGGCGGCGCAAGGTCAGCGCCACGGCGCTGCCTGCGGGTGGGGCCGAGGCAGTGGCGGCGTTCCCCCGTCAAGCGCTGCATGCCGCCGTGCTGGGGTTCGAGCATCCGGTCAGCGGCGCGCAGATGCGGTTCGAGGCGGCACTGCCGGACGATATGGCGGGACTCTTGGCACTGCTGCGCGGCTGAGCGACGGAAAGCGGCGCTGTCAGCGTTAACACATTGGTGAGAGAGTGCGGGCAGACTGCCGGTTGAATCCGGGCCGCGCCCCGCTTATGTCCCTGTGTCAGCGCTTGCGAGGTTCTCATGTCCGATTACGCCCGCCTTCCCGCTCCCAGCCCGGAACAGGGGCTGAACCGGTATCTGCAGGAAATCCGCCGGTTTCCGATGCTGGAACCGGAAGAGGAATACATGCTGGCCAAGCGTTGGGTCGATCATCAGGACACCGGCGCCGCGCATCGGCTGGTGACCAGCCACCTGCGGCTGGCCGCCAAGATCGCCATGGGCTATCGCGGCTATGGCCTGCCGCAGGCCGAGGTCATCAGTGAGGCGAATGTCGGCCTGATGCAGGCGGTCAAGCGCTTTGATCCGGAAAAGGGCTTTCGGCTGGCGACCTATGCGATGTGGTGGATCCGCGCCAGTATTCAGGAATACATCCTGCGGTCGTGGTCGATGGTGAAGCTGGGCACGACCAGCGCGCAGAAAAAACTGTTCTTCAACCTGCGCAAGGCCAAGGCGCGCATCGGCGCCATCGAGGAGGGCGATCTGCGCCCCGAGAATGTCACCCAACTCGCGCATGACCTGAGCGTCAGCGAGACCGAGGTTGTCGAGATGAACCGTCGGCTGGCGGGTTCAGATGCCTCGCTGAACGTGACGGTGGGCGGCGATGAAGGGTCGTCCAGTTGGCAGGACTGGCTGGAGGACGAGGACGCCGATCAGGCCGGTGCCTATGCCGAGCGCGACGAATTCGAGGCCCGGCAGTCGATGCTGATGGCGGCGATGGATGTGCTGAATGAGCGTGAGCGCGACGTGCTGACCGAACGGCGGCTGGCCGAACCAGCGGTGACGCTGGAGGAGTTGAGCGAGCGCTATGGCGTCTCACGCGAGCGGATTCGCCAGATCGAAGTGCGGGCGTTCGAAAAACTGCAGACCCGGATGCGCGAGATCGCACGCGAGCGCGGGATGATCCCGGCCTGACGCGGCGGGCGCCCGGGGCCGGTGGTGCAAGGGCGGGTCTTTGCCGCAAGATGTGGCCAGGGGCGCCAAGATGAAGCGAAGCGGCGCTGCCGGGCTGGGTCACTGCCTTGGCCAGGGTGGCGCCGGTCAGCGGGCCAGCACGGGCCAGAGCGACGCCACCAGCAACAGTGCCATGCTGATGTTGAAGGCGCGAAGGCGGCGGGGGTCTTGCAGCCAGTGGCTGAGCGCGCTGCCGGTGGCCGCCCAAAGTGCGATCGACGGCAGATTCGTGCACAAAAACACCCCGGCGACCAGCACCACCGGCACCAGACCCGGCCCCTGCGCATAAAGCGCGATGGCGGTCAGCGCCATGGTCCAGGCCTTTGGATTGACCCATTGAAAGGCGGCGGCCTGCAGGAAATTGAAGGGCTTGCCGCGCGCGGCACCGGGTTCTGGCGGGGCGGCGTTGGCGATCTTCCAGGCCAGCCACAGCAGATAGACCACCGAGGCGACGGCCAGCGCGAGGCGGGCCCAGGGCAGGGCGGTGAAGATGCCCGCCAGACCGAGGCCCACCACCACCACCATGAAGGAATGCCCCAGCGACACGCCCAGCATGTGCGGGATCGTGCGGCGAAAGCCGAAATTTACCCCGGAGGCCAGCAACATCAGGTTGTTGGGCCCCGGCGTGATCGACGAGACGAGGGCATAGAGCATCAGGGCGGCGAGCAGGTCGGTGGGCATCGGGGATCTTTCGGCAGGGTGGCGCAAGTTTAGGCCATTTCCAGTGGTGAATTGTTGTGAGATTGCGTCAAACCGTGCTATTTGCGCAATCCATGAGCGATAGTGACCCGATCAGCGACAAGATACTGCGCGAACTGACCCGCGACGGCCGGATCTCGAATCTCGATCTGGCGGCGCGGGTGGGGCTGTCGCCTTCGGCCTGTCTGCGCCGGGTGCAGGAGATGGAGCGGCGCGGCCTGATCCGGGGCTACCGCGCCGTGCTCGACCCGGTGCTGCGCGGCATCGGCTTTGTCGCTTATGTGACCGTCGGGCTGAACCTGCATACCAAGGCAGCGCAGGCCGGATTCGAGCGGTCGATGGCCGGTGCCTCGCAGGTGAGCGAGTGCCACAATGTCACCGGCACAGT
>CALESR010000230.1 GCA_937907485.1 uncultured Paracoccaceae bacterium
CCTGCGGCCGGGGTTGCGGGAGTTGGACAGCGGGCATCTGGCGATGCTGGGCACCTCGCTGTTCTTTGCCGCCTCGTATCTGATCGCCAAGCGGCTGTCGGCGGTGGCCTCGCCGTCGATGATCGTGGCGATGCTGTCGGTGACGGTCACCATCGGGCTGGCGCCCTTTGCCGCGGTGGTTTGGCAGCCGGTGACTTGGGAGCAGATGGGCTGGTTCCTGCTGATCGCCACGGCGGCGACGGCGGGGCATTACCTGATGACCTATGCCTTTGCCGCCGCGCCGATTTCCGTCACCCAGCCGGTGACGGCGCTGCAACTGGTCTGGTCGGTGACGCTGGGGGCGGTGGTCTTTGGCGAGGCGGTTGACCTCTGGGTGGTGACCGGCGGGGCGATGGTGGTCTCGGCGGTGATTTTCATCGCGCTGCGCGAGCATCAGTTGCGCAAGGCCGCCGCGCGTGTGACCCTCGAAACATGAGCCTGTTGCGCGCGCTGATCCTGTTTCTGGCTCTGTCGATGCCCGCCCTCGGCTGCGAGGGGCCTGCGGGGTTGGCGACGCTGCGCAGCGGTCTGCTGACGCTGACCAATGCCCAGCGGGGCGCGGCGGGGCTGGTGGCGCTGGAGGCCGACGCCCGGCTGGAGGCAGCCGCGCAGGCGCAGGCCTGTCACATGGCCGGGCGCGAGCGTCTGACCCACCGCGGGCGCTGGTTCGCCGGGCTGGGGCGGCGGCTGCGGCGCGAGGGCTATGCCTATGCGCTTGCGGTGGAGAACATCGGCGAGGGCCACGAGACCGCCGCCGCAATTGTCGCGGGCTGGATAGAGTCGCCTTCGCACCGCGAGAACATGCTGGCCGAGGGGCTGCGCGCGGTCGGCTATGGCGTGGCGCGCGCGGCGAACGGGCGGTTGCACTGGTCGATGGTGGCGGCGGCGGAACGGTAAAAGGGGGGCAGTCTGCCCCCCTCGGCCTGCGGCCTCACCCCCCTGAGGATATTTGAAGAGCAAAGATGGGGGGCTGGCCCGGTTCAGGCGGGTTCGGCCCCGCGCGGGCGCACGAGGGCGTTGACCGCGGCGGCATCGGTCAGCATGCCGACGATCTGGCCGCCCTCGGTCAGCAGGATGCGGCCGCGGGCCTCGGGCAGGGCCTGCATGGCGATGCGCAGCGGCGTGTCGGCGGGCAGGGTCAGGCCGGTGGGTGCCGGGCGCGGTGCCGGCACCATCGCGTCGCGGGCGGTCAGCACGCCCAGCGGGTTCATGTGCGCGACGAAATCCGCCACATAGCCATTGGCCGGGGTTGTATAGATTTCCGCCGGGGTGCCGCATTGGATGATGCGCCCGCCCTCCATGATGGCGATGCGGTTGCCCAGTTTGAAGGCCTCGTCGAGATCGTGGCTGACGAAGATGATCGTGCGTTTGAGCCGGGCCTGCAGGTCGAGCAGTTCGTCCTGCAGCCGGGTGCGGATCAAGGGGTCGAGCGCCGAGAAGGGCTCGTCCATCAGGAGGATCGGCGCCTCGGTGGCAAAGGCACGGGCGAGGCCGACGCGCTGCTGCATGCCGCCCGAAAGCTCGCCCACCTTGCGGTCGGCCCAGTTCGACAGACCGACGAGGTCGAGCTGCGCCACGACCCGGGCGGCGCGTTCCTTTTTGGGCACGCCCGCCAGTTCCAGCCCCAGCCCGATGTTTTCGCGCACCGAGCGCCAGGGCAGCAGGCCGAATTGCTGGAACACCATCGCCACGCATTCGCGGCGCAGGCGGCGCATGTCGGTGGCGCTGGCATGGCTGACCGAGGCGCTCCAATCGCCGTCATGCACGAGGATCTCGCCCTGGACGATGGGGTTGAGGCCGTTCACCGCCCTGAGCAGCGTCGATTTGCCCGAGCCCGACAGGCCCATCAGCACGAGGATCTCGCCCTCGGTCACGTCGAGGCTGCAGTCGTGCACGCCCAGAATCTGGCCGGTGGCCTTCTGGATATCGGCGCGCGACTGGCCGGTTTCCATCAGCGGCAGGGCCTTCCACGGGTTGTCGCCAAAGACGATCGACACATGGCGGAACGAGACGGCGACTTTTGGCGCGGCGGGTGCGGCGGCGGGCGCGGTTTCGGTCAAGGGGGTGGCGTCGGTCATGATTTTCCCTTCACCCGCAGCATGCGGTCGAGGATGATCGCCACCACGACGATCACCATGCCGGATTCAAACCCGCGCGCGGTGTCCACCGTGTTCAGCGCCCGCACCACCGGCACACCCAGCCCCTTGGCGCCGACCAGCGCGGCGATGACGACCATCGACAGCGACAGCATGATCGTCTGGTTCAGCCCGGCCATGATCTGCGGGATGGCCGAGGGCAGTTCGACCTTCCACAGCACCTGACGGCGGGTGCCGCCAAAGCTCTGCACCGCTTCGAGCAGGGGTTCGGGGGTGCGCGAGATGCCCAGATAGGTCAGGCGGATCGGCGCGGGCACGACAAAGATCACCGTCGCAATCAGGCCCGGCACCATGCCGAGGCCAAAGAACACGATGGCCGGGATCAGATAGACAAAGGTCGGCAGCGTCTGCATCAGGTCGAGCACGGGCGAGACCCAGGCATAGAGTTTCGGCCGATGCGCGAGGAAGATGCCGATCGGCACGCCGATGCCCATGCACACGAGGCACGAGGTCAGCACCAGCGTCAGGCTTTCGGCGGTCTGGGTCCAATAGCCCTGATCGAGGATGAACAGGAAGCCGATCAGCACCAGCAGGCAGACCTTCCAGTTGCGCTGCAGCAGCCAGGCCAGCGCGACGAAGAGCGCGATCACCAGCAGGCTGTGGGTGGATTCGGTCCACCACTCATACTGGGGCACAAAGCGGCGGCCGCTGAACCAGTTCTGGCCCGGCGGGCGCAACAGCAGCGCGAGGATCAGGTCGATCAGGCCCTGCAGCAGGGCGGACAGCCCGTCGAAGAACCCCTGCGCCCCGGCCTGCACATAGTCGAAGGCGCGCGCCGAGGCAGGCCCGACCGGCAGGGATTCGTCGGTCAGGCCCAGCAGGCGCTGCGGCAGCCATTTGAGGAACCACCACAGCGCGGCAACAGCCCAGATCACCAGATCATAGAGCGCAACCGCGATCCAGATCGCGGCATTGCCCAGCGCTGCCAGCGCCCCTGTCAACCCATCGAGACCCGGCATCCGCCCCCCTCGCCCCTTGCAAACGGTGGGGACCGGCGCCGGGCCGGTCCCCCCTTTGGATCAGTTCAGCGCGGCGGTCACCGCGGCCAGCGCGTCGCCACCGTCACGGGTGGTGACACCGGCCAGCCAGGGCGCCAGCACGTCCTGATGCGCGGCCAGCCAGGCGGTGGCGGCGGCCTCGGGGGCGGTGCCGTCATTGAGGATCGCGCCCATGATCTCGTTCTCCAGCGCCAGGCTGAATTCGAGGTTGTTGAGCAGCGCGCCGACATTCGGGCATTCGCCGACATAGCCGGCGCGGGTGTTGGTATAGACCTCGGCGCCGCCATAGTTCGGGCCAAAGACATCATCGCCGCCCGCCAGATAGGTCATCTGGAAGCTGGCGTTCATCGGATGCGGCTCCCAGCCGAGGAAGACCACCGGCTCGTTGCGGCTGTCGGCGCGGGCGACCTGCGCCAGCATGCCCTGTTCCGAGCTTTCGACGACCTCGAACCCGTTCAGGCCAAAGGCGTCGGCGGCGATCATGTCGAGGATCAGGCGGTTGCCGTCATTGCCCGGCTCGATGCCATAAATGCGGTCCTCGAGCGCGTCGCCATGGGCGGCGATGCTGGCAAAATCGGTGATGCCCAGCGCGGCGCCGGCGGCATTGGTGGCCAGGGTGTATTTCGCCCCGGCGAGGTTCATGCGCACGGTGTCCACGGTGCCCGCCTCGCGGAAGGGGGCGATGTCGGCCTCCATCGTCGGCATCCAGTTGCCGAGGAAGACGTCGATGTCGCCCGCGGCCATCGAGGTATAGGTCACCGGCACCGACAGCACGGTCACTTCGGTCTCATAGCCCAGCGCGCCCAGAATCGTGGTGGCGACGGCGGTGGTGGCGGTGATGTCGGTCCAGCCCACATCGGAAAAGCGCACGACATCGCAATTGGCGAAGGCGGGGGCGGTCATCAGCGCGAGGGCTGCGGTGGCGGTGCTGAGGCGGATCAGGGTCATGGGTCTCTCCTGTTGGCGGTTTTTGTTGATTGACGAGTCAATAAACGATCGTCTAGGTGGGTGGCAAATGATTTTACGGGCCGGGCATCGCCCCCCCCCTTCACGCAGGAGTGGATCATGCCCAAGATCGGCATGGAGCCTATACGACGGGCCTCGCTGATCAAGGCCACAATCGCGGAAATCGGGCAGGTCGGGTCGCTTGAGGTGACGGTCAGCCGGATCTCCAAGCGGGCGGGCATGTCCTCGGCGCTGGCGCATCACTACTTTGGCTCGAAAGAGGCGATGTTTCTGGCGGCAATGCGCCATGTGCTGACGGTCTACGGCGCCGAGGTTCGCGGGGCGCTGGCCGCCGCCGATGGGCCCGAGGCCCGGGCGCGGGCGGTGATCCGGGCGTCGTTCTCGGGCGCCAATTTCCGCCGCGAGGTGGTGGCGGCCTGGCTCAACTTCTATGTGCTGGCGCAGGCTCAGGATGAGGCGCGGCGCCTGCTGGCGGTCTATCAGCGGCGGATGGTGTCGAACCTGAGCCATGCGCTGCGCCCCCTGCTGGGGCCGGGGGCCACCGAGGTGGCCAGCACCATCGCCGCCATGATCGATGGCGCCTATCTGCACGCAGTGCTGGGGGCCGAGGCGCCCAACAGCAAACGCGCGACCAAACAGGTCGAAGCCTATCTGACGCTTGCCTTGAAAGGGGTCTGAGATGCGCGCCCAGCCGATTGCCAGCCACTTCATCGACGGTGCCTATGTCGAGGACGCCGCCGGCGCGCCGATCGAGTGCGTCTATGCCGCCACGGGCGAGGTGATCGCCCGCCTGCACGAGGCAACCCCGGCGCTGATCGAGCGCGCGCTGGCCTCGGCCGCGCGGGCGCAGCGGGCCTGGGGGGCGCTGAAACCGGTGGAACGCGGCCGCGTTCTGCGCCGCGCTGCCGATATCATTCGCGCGCGAAATCATGAGCTTAGCGTGCTGGAAACCCTCGATACCGGCAAACCGCTGCAAGAAACGCTGGTCGCCGATGCGGCCTCGGGCGCCGATGCGCTGGAGTATTTCGCCGGCTATGCGGCGACCGTCACCGGCCAGACCATCGCGCTGGGCGGCGATTTCGTCTATACGCTGCGCGAGCCGTTGGGGGTCTGTGTCGGCATCGGCGCGTGGAATTACCCGACGCAGATCGCCTGCTGGAAGGCCGCGCCCGCATTGGCCTTTGGCAATGCGATGGTGTTCAAACCCTCCGAGGTGACGCCGCTGGGCGCGCTGAAACTGGCGGAAATCCTGATCGAGGCCGGGGCACCGGCGGGGCTGTTCAACGTCGTTCAGGGCCGGGGCGCGGTGGGCGCGGCGCTGGTCACCGATCCGCGCGTGGCCAAGGTCTCGCTGACCGGCTCGGTGCCGACCGGGCGGCGCGTCTATGCCGCCGCCGCCGACGGCGTGCGCCATGTGACGATGGAACTGGGTGGCAAGTCGCCGCTGGTGATCTTTGACGATGCCAGTCTCGAGGATGCTGTCGGCGCCGCGATGCTGGCGAATTTCTATTCCGCCGGTCAGATCTGCTCGAACGGGACGCGGGTCTTTGTGCAGCGCGGTCTGCTGGCGCGGTTCCTTGAGCGGCTCAAGGTCAGGACCGAGTCCATCCTGATCGGCGAACCTCTTGACGAGGCGACACAAATGGGGCCGCTGGTCAGCGCGCCGCATCTCGACAAGGTGATGTCCTATGTCGAGGCCTGGCTTCGCGAGGGGGCTGACCTGGTCACCGGCGGCGCGCGGCTGAACCGGCCCGGCAACTATATGCAGCCGACGGTCTTTGCCGGGGTGACCGATGCGATGACCATCGCGCGCGAAGAGATCTTTGGCCCGGTGATGGCCGTGCTGACCTTTGACACCGAAGACGAGGTGATCGAGCGCGCCAATGCCACCGAATTCGGGCTGGCCGCCGGGGTCTTTACCGCCGATCTGGCGCGTGCGCATCGGGTGATCGGGCGGCTTCAGGCGGGCACCTGCTGGATCAACGCCTATAATCTCACCCCCGTCGAGGCGCCGTTTGGCGGCTCGAAACTGTCCGGGGTGGGGCGCGAGAACGGGCACGCCGCGCTCGAGCATTATACGCAGATCAAGTCGGTCTATGTCGGCACGGGCCCGGTTCAGGCGCCCTACTGATCCGGTCGGTCCCGGCCCCGCGCGGGCGCCGGGCCGCCGGTGGCGGTCGAGGTTTCCCTGTGCTGGCTGCGGCGCACGGAATGGCAGGCAAGTGCCCGGCAGCGGGGCGGTCAGAGGCGCGCGGTCAGCCCGCGCGAGGGGCGAATGAGAGCGGATTTCGTGATCGTGGGCGCAGGGTCGGGCGGCTCGGCAGTGGCCTGGCGGCTGGCCGAGGCCGGGCATTCGGTTGCGGTGATCGAATTCGGCGGCACCGATGCCGGGCCGTTCATCCAGATGCCCGGCGCGCTCAGCTATCCGATGAACATGGCGCGCTATGACTGGGGCCTGCACACCGAGCCCGAGCCGGGGCTGGGTGGCCGCGTGCTGGCCACGCCGCGCGGCAAGGTGATCGGCGGGTCGTCCAGCATCAACGGCATGGTCTATGTCCGCGGCCACGCGCGCGACTATGACCATTGGGCCGAGCAGGGCGCGGCGGGATGGGGCTTTGCCGATGTGCTGCCGTATTTCCGGCGGATGGAAGCCTGGCATGGCGAGGCCGATGCCGGTGGCGGTGCCGAGTGGCGGGGCACCGACGGACCGCTGCAGATCAGCCGCGGTCGGCGGGAAAACCCGCTGTTCGACGCCTTTGTCGCGGCGGGACAGCAGGCCGGCTATCCGGTGACGCGCGACTACAATGGCGCGCAGCAGGAAGGCTTTGGCGCGATGGAGGCGACGATCTGGCGAGGCGAGCGCTGGTCGGCCGCCAAGGCCTATTTGAAGCCGGCGATCCGGACGGGCCGGGTCAAGGTGATTCGCGGCCTGGCGGCGCGGGTGCAGATCGAGCAGGGGCGGGCCACCGGTGTATCGCTGGCCGATGGCCGGGTCGTAGAGGCCGCGCGCGAGGTGATCCTGGCCGCCTCGTCGCTCAACACCCCCAAGCTGTTGATGTTGTCGGGCATCGGCCCTGCCGACCATCTGGCCGATCATGGCATTCCCCTGATCGCCCATCGTCCCGGCGTGGGGGCGAATTTGCAGGATCATCTGGAACTCTACCTCCAGTTTGCGACGCGTGAGCCGATCAGCCTGTTCAAATACTGGAACCTCTGGGGCAAGGCCTGGGTCGGCGCCCAATGGTTGCTGCTGGGCCGTGGGCCGGGGGCCTCGAACCAGTTCGAGAGTTGCGGGTTCATCCGGTCGGCTGCGGGCGTGGCCTATCCGGACATTCAGTATCACTTTCTGCCGATTGCCGTGCGATACGACGGCAAGGCGGTTGCTGATGGGCACGGATTTCAGACGCATGTCGGACCCATGCGATCAAAATCGCGCGGCACGGTGCGTCTGCGGTCGACGGACCCGGCCGACAATCCGGTGATTCGTTTCAATTACATGTCGCACCCCGATGACTGGACCGAATTTCGCGTCTGCATCCGCCTGACCCGCGAGATCATGGCCCAGCCTGCCATGGCCAGGTTTACAAAACATGAAATCCAGCCCGGTGAGCGCCTGCAAACCGATGCCGAGTTGGACGACTTTATCCGCGACCACGCCGAATCGGCCTATCACCCCTGTGGAACGGCGCGGATGGGGCGCGCGGATGACCCGATGACGGTGGTTGATCCGCAGGGCCGGGTGATCGGCGTCGAAGCCCTGCGCGTCGCCGATTCCTCGATCTTTCCGCGCATCACCAATGGCAATCTGAACGCGCCTTCGATTCTGGTTGGCGAAAAGATTGCGGACCACATCTTGGGGCGTGTGGCATTGGCGCCACAGAATCTGGAGCCTTGGGAAAATCCGGCCTGGCGGACGTCGCAGCGTTAACCGGGGTTCCAGCCCTGTCTTGCGTTGGCGGATGCGGTGCCGTAACCCGGCTGGATGTTAAGGATTTGTTCGCTTCTTGTTCTTATGTTCGTGGGGGTGGCGCAGGCAGATGTCGGCGGCGCGGCGCGGGTCATTGACGGCGATACGCTGGATTTGGCGGGCACCCGCGTGCGGCTGTTCGGCATCGACGCCCCAGAGCTGTCGCAGCACTGCGAGGGGCCGCATGGCGATTGGCCCTGCGGACTTTGGGCGCGTGACCGGTTGCGGCATCTGGTGGCGGACCAGCCGGTGCGCTGTCAGGGCGACGCGCATGATCGTTATGGGCGGCTGCTGGCCCAGTGCTGGGCTGGGCCGCACGAACTGGGCGCGGCGATGGTCGGCGACGGCGCCGCGCTGGCGTTTCGCCGGTATTCGCTGGCCTATGTCGAGGATGAAGCCCGCGCCCGTGTCGGTGCGCGGGGCCTGTGGCGGCGCGACGGCGCAGGGGTTCAGGCGCCGGAGGACTATCGCGCGGCCCGTCGAAGTGCCGCGGCGGGCGACCATGAGGCTCCGCCTGCAGACGCGGGCTGCGTCATCAAGGGCAATGTTTCGGCGTCGGGGCGGATCTATCACCGGCCCGGGCAGCAGGACTATGAGCGGACGCGCATTGACCCGGCGCGCGGCGAGCATTGGTTTTGCTCGGAGAATGAGGCCCGCGCGGCGGGTTGGCGACCGGCGTTGCGGTGATGGTCCGTGGGGGCACCGAGTGACGGGATCGGTGTACGGCAATGCCGGCTGTCGTGAACGTGTTCGAAGGCTTGTCTGTGGACGGCGCGGATATGGTGCATTGTGGCTGGGTCTTATGATCCAGATCAAGGGCACCTGATGCCCGGGTCGTTAGCCTGCTCTGGTAAACAAGACGGAGAGAGACCCATGTCGCACACCCCCCATGAATTGGCCGAGGAATTCCCCGCCGATGTTGAAAAGATGCACGCGCTGAAAACCGGCGATGCCCATTTCGCGCGGATTTTCGACGAGTATCACGCGGTCAACAAGACGATCCATCGCGCCGAAACCAAGGTCGAGCCGATCTCGGACGAGCATGAAGCGGCCCTGCGCAAACAGCGCATGGCGCTGAAGGACGAGATCGCCAAGACGCTGCGCGCGGCGAACTAATCGGCGCCGACCGGGGACAACGGGCCGCAATCGCGGCCCGTTTTTCAGTCCTGCCGGTCCGGTCGGCGTCAGTGCCCGGTTGGCCCGCCAATCGAATAGGGCAGGATTCCGCGGCGATCGGGATCGATGCGCAGCCCGGCCTCGAGCGGCGGGACCGAGCGTTGATGGCAATCCGGCCGCGCACAGATCCGGCAGGAAATCCCAATCGGTTCAAAGGCCTGCGGATGCGACAGGTCCATGTCGTCGGCATAGGTCAGCGCCTCGGCATGGCGGATCTCGCAGCCCAGCCCGATGGCATAGCGGCGCACCGGCGCGCGGAACGAACCGCCCGGCTTCGACACGTCGCGGGCCAGACAGAAATAACGCACCCCGTCCGGCGTCTCGGCCAGTTGTCGCAGGAATCGTCCCGGAGTTTCAAAGGCTTGATGGACATTCCACAGCGGGCAGGCACCGCCGTAACGGGCAAATTGCAGCCGGGTCGCCGAATGGCGCTTGGTGATAGTGCCGGCCTGATCGACGCGGACAAAGAAGAAAGGCACCCCCTTGGCGCCCGGCCGTTGCAGCGTGGACAGCCGATGCGCGACCTGCTCGATCGAGGCGCCAAAGCGGTCGGCGAGCCGTTCCAGATCATGCCGCGTTTCCTGCGCGGCAGCCAGAAAGGCGCGGTAGGGCAACAACGCCGCCCCGGCGAAATAGTTGGCCAGACCGATCTTGGCGATGGCCCGCGCCTCGTCGGATTGGAACCGCGCGAGGTCGAGCGTGGCCTCGAAGAGGTCGTTTTGCGTCAACAGCGCAACCTGATGCAGGAGTTGGAACCGCCGCGTCGCCGGGACGGCCTGCGCCGACAGGGTCAGCAGCCGACGCTGCGGTTCATAGCGCCGCAGCATCGGGTCGTCGGAAAACTGCAGGCTGATGCCGCGGCGTTCCAAAAGGCGGATTGCCTTGGCCTCGATACTGTCGGGGCCCTGCGCGACCTGTTCTGCGGCGCGGTCGATGGCGTCGAGGTAATTGTCGCAATAGTGAAAGAAGTCGCGGACATCCTCCCACGGCGAGGCGCGCAGGGTGCGGTCCTCGCGTCCCAAGGCCTCGTCGAGCGAGGCAAGGCGTTCGTGGGCTTGCCGATAGGCGCGGTGCAGCGCCAGCAGGGCGCGCGCCACCCCCGGCGCGTTCGAGGCCACCAGACGCAGGTCGGCGGCGCTGGGGGCAGGGGCGGGGAACACCGGATCGGCGAGGGCCTCGCGCAGGTCCGAGACCATGCGCTCGCTGTCGCCGGTGCTGAGTTCGGTGACATCCGTGCCGAATTCGCGCGCCAGCGCCAGCACAACCGCGGTCGAAACCGGGCGGTTGTTGTTCTCCATCTGGTTGAGATAGGGCAGCGACACCCCCAACCGGGCGGCAAATTCCTTTTGTGTCAGCTGCAACCTTGCGCGGATTTCGCGCAGCTTGGCCCCGGCATAGAGTTTTTGCACCGCCATGGCGCCCCTCCGCTTTGCAATGCGAGCAGGTTAGCTTTGCAAAGCGGGCTTGGCTAGAGCCCCAACTGACGGTTGCGGCGGATCACCAACACAATGGACAGGATCGACCCCGCCAGGGAGGCCGCCATGATCGCCAGCAGCGGCCAGGCGCCGGACTCGGCGCTCAAGGCGACACCGGCCAACGCCGACAGGGCCGCGCCGCCACCGATCATGATCGCCCCGCCCAGCCCCGAGGCCGTGCCAGCCAGATGCGGCCGCACCGACAGCATCCCGGCGCTGGAATTGGGCAACACCAGCCCATTGCCCGCCCCGACGATCAGGAAGGGGGCAAAGAACCCCGCAGCGCCGCCGACCCCGGTCCAGACCGCCAGCGTCTGCATCGCCAACCCGACCGCCATCGCCATATTGCCCAGCACGATCATCCGCACCACGCCCAGCCGCATCGAATAGCGCCCGGACAGGAAATTCCCCAGCCCATAGCCAATGCCGGTGGCGCCGAAATAGAAGCCCAGACCACTGGGACTGAGGCCATAAAGCTCGGTGCCGATAAAGGGCGCGCCGCCGAGATAGGCAAAGAACACGCCCGAGGCAAAGGCCGTGCTCAGCACATAGCCCCAGAACCGCGGCGAGGTCAGCAGCTCAGGATAATCGCGCAACTGGGCGCGAAAACTGGTGGCTTTGGTCACATGCGTCTCGCCCAGATCGGCCCAGACCAGCCAGAGGACCAGCAGCCCCAGCACCAGCAGCATGGTGAAACTGGCTTGCCAGCCAAAGGCTTCGTCCAGCGCGCCGCCGACGATCGGCCCCAGCATCGGCACGATCGACATGCCCAGCGTGACATAGGCGATCATCGAGGCCGCGCGGGATTCATCGACCATGTCGCGCACGATGGCCCGGCTCAACGCCATCGAGGTGGCAATCGAGGCCTGCAACATGCGAAAGGCCAAAAACACCGCCGCATTGGGCGCAAGCAGCGTGCCCAGACTGGCGACGCAGAAAACCACCAGCGAAATCAGCAGGATGTTGCGTCTGCCGAACCGGTCGGACAGCGGCCCGATCACCAGTTGCAGCAGCGCCGAGAACGCCAGATAGACCGAAACCGACAATTGCATCAGTTGGTAATCGGCCTGAAAATACGCCGCCATATTCGGCAGCGAGGGCAGGAAGATGTTCATCGACAGCGCCGAGACCCCGGACAACAGGATCAGCGTGGCGACATGCGGAGGGGAATTGCGGTCAAGAAACCGGGGAATGGCACCGTTCATTTCACAAGTGTATGGACGCTGCAGCGCAGAGTCCAGCCCTTAGGCCGGGGCACGGAAAATGAACGCGGCACCCGCGGCGATCAGGGTAAAGCCGACAAGATGGTTCCAGGTCAGCGGCTCGCGCAGGTAAAGCACGGAAAACGCGGCGAAAACGGTCAGTGTGATGACCTCCTGTATCGTCTTCAGTTCGGCCGCGCTGAAATGCCCGTGGCCGATCCGGTTCGCCGGAACCTGCAGGACATACTCGAAAAACGCGATGCCCCAGGAGATGAGGATCACGATCGCCAGCGGTGCGGCCTTGTATTTCAGGTGGCCATACCAGGCGAAGGTCATGAAGACATTGGACGCGAGCAACAGCAGGATGGTTTGCAGCGGAATCGGCAGAGTCATGGCGGGCCCCCGGATGAAATGCCGGTTTACGCAAGCGGCGCAGGGCGGGAAAGTGCCGGGAATTAGCAGATTTGCAATTCCGTCGATATCCTTGCCAAGTCATTTGCAAATTTTCTGGATTCCGCTTCCCCTTGCGCCGCTTGGCCCTTAGATTGCGCGGCAGATTCAGGAGGGGCCCATGAAGGACATTCTGCAGGAACTCGAGAACCGCCGCGAGACCGCGCGCATGGGCGGCGGGCAGCGCCGGATCGACGCGCAGCACGCCAAGGGCAAGCTGACGGCGCGCGAACGGATCGAGCTTTTGCTGGACGAGGGCAGCTTCGAAGAATTCGACATGTTTGTCGCCCATCGCTGCACCGATTTCGGCATGGAGCAAGACCGCCCCTCGGGCGACGGCGTGGTGACGGGCTGGGGCACGGTCAACGGCCGCATGGTCTATGTCTTCAGTCAGGATTTCACCGTCTTTGGCGGCAGCCTGTCGGAAACCCACGCGCAAAAGATCTGCAAGATTATGGATATGGCGATCCAGAACGGTGCGCCGGTGATCGGGATGAACGATTCCGGTGGCGCGCGCATTCAGGAAGGGGTGGCCAGCCTTGCCGGCTATGCCGATGTCTTCCAGCGCAACATCATGGCCTCGGGCGTGGTGCCGCAGATCAGCGTCATCATGGGGCCCTGCGCGGGTGGCGCGGTCTATAGCCCGGCGATGACCGACTTCATCTTCATGGTGCGCGATTCGTCCTATATGTTCGTCACCGGTCCCGATGTGGTGAAGACGGTCACCAACGAGATCGTCACCGCCGAGGAACTGGGCGGCGCCAGCACGCATACCCGCAAATCCTCGGTCGCCGACGGCGCGTTTGAAAACGACGTCGAGGCGCTGATCGAGGTGCGCCGACTGATCGACTATCTGCCGCTGAACAACCGTGAAAAGCCCCCGGTGCGGCCGTTCTTCGACGATCCGGGCCGGGTGGAGATGAGCCTCGACACCCTGATCCCCGACAACCCGAACACGCCCTATGACATGAAGGAACTGATCCTCAAGGTCGCGGACGAGCGGGATTTCTATGAAATTCAGGCCGAGTTCGCCAAGAACATCATCACCGGCTTCATCCGCATCGAGGGGCAGACCGTCGGCGTGGTGGCGAACCAGCCGATGGTGCTGGCCGGTTGTCTGGACATCGATTCAAGCCGCAAGGCCGCGCGCTTTGTGCGGTTCTGCGACGCCTTTGAAATTCCGATCCTGACCTTGGTGGACGTGCCCGGCTTCCTTCCCGGCACCGGTCAGGAATACGGCGGCGTCATCAAGCACGGCGCGAAGCTGCTGTTTGCTTACGGCGAGGCGACGGTGCCGAAGGTCACGGTCATCACCCGCAAGGCCTATGGCGGCGCTTATGACGTGATGGCGTCCAAGCATCTGCGCGGCGATTTCAACTATGCCTGGCCCACCGCCGAGATCGCGGTGATGGGGGCCAAGGGCGCGGTGGAAATCCTGTATCGCAGCGAGTTGGGCGACAAGGACAAGATCGCCGCCCGCACCCGCGATTACGAATCGCGCTTTGCGAATCCGTTCGTCGCGGCCGAGAAGGGCTTTATCGACGAGGTGATCCAGCCGCATTCGACCCGTCGCCGTGTGGCGCGCGCTTTTGCCTCGCTGCGCAACAAAAAGCTGACAAATCCGTGGAAAAAGCACGACAACATTCCCTTGTGACGGCGCGCGGCGGTCACAAACCCCTGAGTGCATCCGCCGCGCTCTCGCAAGATGTTGATTTTTTCCCACTCTCCACCGCGCGCATTGGTGCGCCCCTGCCACAGAACGCCGTGCAAGCCCCCATGTTTGAACAGAAAAACTGGCATCGACCCCTGAAATGGGATATGGTCCCTGACAGCGCAGCCGGTTCGGTTTGTGCATCAAGGAGCGTCCGGCGACTTGGGGTGACCCAGCGACCGGACCGGACAGAGTGCAGGAGATATCCATGTCCAAGACCACCCTCGCCGTTATCGCCGGCGTCTTCGGCCTGTCGGTCCTCGCGGGCTGCAACCAAAGCCGCCAGGAAGAATTCGTCATGGTCGAGCCGGCCCCCCAGCCGATCTACGTCGAGCCCGTTACCCCGAAATACCGCTGAGCTTGCGCCTTTTGGCGTGAGGTTCCGGGCGAGGCCTGCCTTGGCCTCGCCCGCATTGCCGCGTGATGTGCGCGGGGGCGGTGCCCCATGCTGAAGCATCGCGGTTTTCCCGGACGTCTGCCGGGCACCGATTTCCAGTTCGTCATCCGCCGCGCCAACCACAAGGATGGCGCCTCGCCGATCATCGAGCGCAAGCGTTTCGCCGACCGCCGCCCCGCCGACAAACGCGCCGACACCGGCTTTTTGGCCGCGCTCTGGCAGCATTTTGGCGACGAGCCCTTTGAGCGCGGCAATCTCGACGCCGGACGCCTGTCGTGGCTCTTTGGCCGCGAGGTGGTTCCTGCCGAACTGCCCTTTGATCCCAAAAGCTATGACGCGCTGCTGCGCATCGATCTGGCCGTCGCCAAGGCGAATTTCCCCGCGCTCTTTGCCGAGGACGCCGAGGACTATGACTGGGACGACGAGGACGACGAATGACCGCCGCGATTGGGCGGATCGCCGCCGACATGGCGCAAACGTGTGTTGCCTCGGCGCCGCAGGTGGCGGCAGGTGGGGGCCAACATCACGTCAAGAAAGGCACAACCCCATGGGAAAATTCGGACTCGCCGTCTTGCTGGTCGCAAGTTTCGGCCTGGCAGCCTGTGACACTGCCGGTGGCCGTGTCGCCGGCGGCGCCGTCGCAGGTGCTGTCGTTGCCGACCTCACCGGTGGCAGCCGCACGACGGGCGCCCTCGTTGGCGCGGTTGCCGGTGGGGTCTCGTGCGGGATCAACGGCTTGCCGCGCTGCCGCTGAGCGCCTGACCGGCCGGGCCCTGCCCGCCATCCTGACCATTTCCGCCACCGGGGCCCCGCGCCCCGGTGGTTTTTTCATTCCGCGCGGCGCCGATGCGCCTGCCGACCAAGCTGGGAAGGGACGTCCATGTTCAAGAAAATCCTGATCGCCAACCGTGGCGAGATCGCTTGCCGGGTCATCAAGACGGCGCGCAAGATGGGCATCAAGACGGTGGCGATCTATTCCGACGCCGACCGCAACGCGCTGCATGTCAAGATGGCCGACGAGGCCGTGCACATCGGCCCGCCGCCCGCCAACCAGTCGTATATCGTCATCGACAAGGTGATGGCCGCGATCAAGGCGACCGGCGCCGAGGCAGTGCATCCGGGCTATGGTTTCCTCAGCGAAAACAGGCTCTTCGCTGCGGCGCTGGAAGCGGCGGGTGTGGTTTTTGTCGGCCCGCCCAGCCCCGCGATCGAGGCGATGGGCGACAAGATCACCTCGAAGAAAATCGCCATGCAGGCGGGCGTCAGCACGGTTCCCGGCCATATGGGCCTGATCGCCGACACGGACGAGGCGGTGAAAATCGCCACACAGATCGGCTATCCGGTGATGATCAAGGCCAGTGCCGGCGGTGGCGGCAAGGGCATGCGCATCGCGTGGAACGATCAGGAGGCCCGCGAAGGGTTCGAATCGTCCAAGAACGAAGCCGCCAACAGCTTTGGCGACGACCGGATCTTTATCGAGAAATTCGTCACGCAACCGCGTCACATCGAGATTCAGGTGCTGGCCGACCAGCACGGCAATTGCGTCTATCTGCACGAGCGCGAGTGCAGCATCCAGCGCCGCAACCAGAAGGTCATCGAAGAGGCGCCCTCGCCTTTCCTTGACGAGGCCACCCGCAAGGCGATGGGCGAACAGGCCTGCGCGCTGGCCAAGGCCGTGGGCTATACCAGCGCCGGGACGGTGGAATTCATCGTTGATGGCAACCGGAATTTCTATTTCCTCGAAATGAACACCCGGCTTCAGGTGGAACACCCGGTCACCGAGTTGATTACCGGCGTCGATCTGGTGGAACAGATGATCCGCGTCGCGAATGGCGAGCCCCTGCCGTTCAAGCAGGAAGACCTGAAAATCAACGGCTGGGCGATGGAAAGCCGCCTTTATGCCGAAGACCCCTATCGCAACTTCCTGCCCTCGATCGGTCGCCTGACCCGCTATCAGCCGCCCGTCGAGGGGCCGACCACCCGCGGCGGCATCGTGCGCAACGATACCGGCGTCTTCGAGGGCGGCGAAATCAGCATGTATTACGACCCGATGATCGCCAAGCTCTGCACCTGGGGCAAGGACCGGGCCGCCGCCATCGAAGAGATGCGTCTGGCGCTCGACACCTTCGAGGTCGAAGGCATCGGCCACAACCTGCCCTTCTGCTCGGCCGTGATGGACCACCCGCGGTTTGTCTCGGGCGCCATCACCACGGCCTTTATCGCCGAGGAATTCCCCGAGGGGTTCCAAGGGGTTGCGCTGCCCGACGCCATGCTGCGCCGCATCGCGGCCTCGGCGGCGGCGATGAACCGGGTGGCCGAAATCCGCCGCGCGCGGGTCTCGGGCCGGATGGACAATCACGAACGCAAGGTGGGCGACGACTGGGTCGTCGCGCTGCAGGGCATCGAATTGCCGGTGGCGATCCGGGCCGATCGTGGCGGCGCAACGGTGGCCTTTGCCGATGGGCAGGCCATGCGGGTCGAAAGCGACTGGGTGCCGGGCCAGCAACTGGCGCGGCTGCTGGTCGATGGCGAGCCGCTGGTGCTGAAAGTCGCGCGGATCAGCGGCGGCTATCGGGTGCGGGTGCGCGGCGCCGACCTGAAGGTGCATGTGCGCACCCCGCGGCAGGCCGAACTGGCGCGGCTGATGCCGGAAAAACTGCCGCCCGACACCTCGCGGCTGCTGCTGTGCCCGATGCCGGGGCTGGTGGTCAAGCTGATGGTGGCCGAGGGCGATGAGGTCTTCGAGGGGCAGGCGCTGTGCAGCGTCGAGGCGATGAAGATGGAGAACATCCTGCGCGCCGAAAAACGCTGCACGATCAAGAAGATCAACGCGACGGTCGGCGGATCGCTGGCCGTGGATGACGTCATCATGGAGTTCGCGTGACACCATGAACGCCAGTCGCGGCAGCATGGGGGCGTGGCGGTTCCTCGCGCCGGTGACGCGCGGCGGCGACGCCGCGTGCCGCTGCGGTCGGGGCCGCTGATGGACCTGATCCTGCACCTTGGCGCGCATCGCACCGGCTCGACTGCGTTCGAGCGCATGCTGGCCAATGCCCGCCCGGCGTTGGCGCAGCAGGGCGTCGCGCTGTGGGGCAATGCCAAGGTGCGGGCGATCCCGGGCTTTCAGGAGGGCACTGGCGCCAGCGCCTTTGCCGCGGAATGGCAGGGCGAGGCGGCGACGGGCACCGAGCGGCTGGTGATCTGCGATGAGAACATCCTCGGCACCATGCTGGGCAACCTGATGGCGGGCGCGCTGTATCCCGATCTGTCGCGGCAACTGGACCGCTATCGCCGCCTGTTCCCCGCGCAACCTCGCCGCATCGGTCTGGGGCTGCGCGAACCCGCCAGCTATTGGACATCGTGCTGGTCGTTTGTCGCGCGCCGTCGCTGGGTGCCCGGCGTGGCCGAGACCGCCCCCCGCATCGCGGCAAACCCGCGCGGCTGGGCCGATGTGGTGACCGACCTGCGCACGGCCTTTCCGCGCGCCGAGATCCTTGTGTGGCCGCATGAGGGGCTGGACCAGCGGCTGCCCGCCACCGCCGCGCGGTTGCTCGATCTGCCCGAGGCCCTGCTGACCGCGCCGACCCAGCGCATCAACGCCGCCCATGCCCCCGGTTACCTGCCCGCCATCCTGCGCCTGCGCGCCGCCGATCCGCAGATGAGCGAGGACGCGATGCGCGCCGCCCTTGACCGCGTGGCGCCCGAGCCCGGGTATTCGCCGTTTTCCCCCGACCAGCACGCCGTGCTGGCCGCCCGTTATGCCCGTGACCTGACCCTGCTGCGGCAGGGCCATGCCGGTGCCGAGATGCTCGGCTGACCCAAGGAGCCCGCCATGACCGACCGCAAAGCCGACACCAAAGCCTGGGAATCCCTCGCCGCCAAGGAAATGCGCGGCAAGCCGTTGGACGGCCTGACCTGGAACACGCTGGAGGGCATTCCGGTCAAGCCCTTGTATACGCCCGAGGATGTGGCGGGCCTGTCGCAACTGACCGAAGTGCCCGGCGTGGCGCCCTTCACCCGGGGCGTGCGCGCGACGATGTATGCGGGGCGGCCCTGGACCATCCGCCAATATGCCGGTTTTTCCACCGCCGAAGAATCGAACGCCTTTTATCGCAAGGCCTTGGCGGCCGGGCAGCAGGGGGTCAGCGTCGCCTTCGATCTGGCGACGCATCGCGGCTATGACAGCGACCATCCGCGTGTCGAGGGCGACGTCGGCAAGGCGGGCGTGGCGATCGACAGCGTCGAGGACATGAAGATCCTGTTCGACGGCATCCCCTTGGACAAGGTGTCGGTGTCAATGACGATGAACGGCGCGGTCATCCCGATACTGGCCAGTTTCATCGTCACGGGCGAGGAGCAGGGCCATTCGCGCGCCGTGCTTTCGGGGACCATCCAGAACGACATCCTCAAGGAGTTCATGGTCCGCAACACCTATGTCTATCCGCCCGAACCCTCGATGCGGATCATCGCGGATATCATCGAATACACCTCGGCCGAGATGCCCAAATTCAACTCGATCTCGATTTCCGGCTATCACATGCAGGAAGCCGGCGCGAATCTGGTGCAGGAACTGGCCTTCACCCTGGCCGACGGGCGCGAATATGTGCGCGCGGCGCTGGCGCGGGGCATGGATGTGGACGCCTTTGCCGGGCGGCTCAGCTTCTTCTTTGCCATCGGCATGAACTTCTTCATGGAGGTCGCCAAACTGCGAGCCGCACGGCAGCTCTGGCACCGGATCATGGCGGAATTTAACCCGAAGAAGACCGAGTCGATGATGCTGCGCACGCATTGCCAGACCTCGGGCGTGTCGTTGCAAGAACAGGACCCCTATAACAACGTGGTGCGCACGGCCTATGAGGCGATGGCGGCGGCACTGGGCGGCACGCAGTCCCTGCACACCAATGCGCTCGATGAGGCGATCGCCCTGCCCACCGATTTCAGCGCCCGGATCGCCCGCAATACGCAGTTGATCCTGCAAGAGGAGACCGGCGTCACCAAGGTCGTCGATCCCTTGGCAGGCAGTTACTATGTCGAAAAACTGACAGCCGATCTGGTCAACGAGGCGTGGAAACTGATCTGCGAGGTTGAGGACCTGGGAGGCATGACCAAGGCCGTCGCCACCGGCATGCCGAAACTGCGCATCGAGGAATCGGCGGCGCGGCGTCAGGCGATGATCGACCGGGGCGAGGAAGTGATCGTCGGGGTCAACAAATACCGGCTGGCCAAAGAGGATGCGATCGACATTCTGGACATCGACAACGTCAAGGTGCGCGACAGCCAGATCGCCCGGCTGGCGATGGTGCGCGGCGCCCGCGACGAGGCCGCCTGCGCCGCCGCGCTGGCCGAACTGGAGCGCCGCGCCCGCGACGGTGGCAACCTGCTGGCCGCAGCGGTCGAGGCGGCGCGGGCGCGCGCCAGTGTCGGGGAAATCAGCATGAGCATGGAAAAGGTCTTTGGCCGTCACCGGGCCGAGGTCAAGACGCTGGCCGGGGTGTACGGCGCCGCCTATGAGGGCGACGACGGCTTTGCCGCGATCCAGCGCGACGTCGAGGCCTTTGCCGAGGACGAGGGCCGCCGCCCGCGCATGCTGGTGGTCAAGATGGGGCAGGACGGCCACGACCGCGGCGCCAAGGTGATCGCCACCGCCTTTGCCGATATCGGTTTTGACGTCGATGTCGGCCCGCTGTTCCAGACCCCGGCCGAGGCGGCGCAGGACGCCATCGACAATGATGTGCATGTGGTGGGGATTTCCAGTCAGGCGGCGGGGCACAAGACGCTGGCGCCCAAGCTGGTGCAGGCGCTGCGCGACGCCGGGGCGGGGGATATTCTGGTGATCTGCGGCGGGGTGATCCCGCAACAGGACTACCAGTTCCTCTATGACAACGGCGTCAAGGCGATCTTTGGCCCCGGCACCAACATCCCGAACGCGGCGCGCGACATCCTGAAGCTGATCCGCGCGGCGAAGGGGTAAGGGAGGGGGCTTGCCCCCTCTTGGCCTTTCAGGCCAATTCACCCCCAGGATAGTTGAAGCACAAAGATGGGGGCGGGAGTGGC
>CALESR010000231.1 GCA_937907485.1 uncultured Paracoccaceae bacterium
GCCCAATACTGCCGCACCATGCGCAGGTTGGTGTCATTCGCCTCGGACCCCGAGCAGGCAAAGAACACATGGTTCAGATCGCCCGGCGTCAGTTCGGCAATCCGCGCGGCCAAGGCGATGGCAGGCACATGGCTGGTCTGGAAGAAGGTGTTGTAATAGGGCAATTCCTCCATCTGCCGCGCCGCTGCCGCCGCCATGTCCTTGCGGCCATAGCCGATGTTCACGCACCACAGCCCGGCCATGCCGTCGATGATGGTGTTGCCCTCGCTGTCGTTCAGCCAGACCCCATTCGCCCGCGTGATGATCCGCGCCCCCTTCTTGCCCAGCGCCGTATTGGCGGTGAACGGGTGCATGTGATGCGCGGCATCGAGGGCCTGCAACTCGGCAGTGGGCATGTGGTTGGTGATCTGACGCATGAAATCGACTCCAAAGTCTCGGGCAATCACGGGGATTCGCCGCAGGATACGCCCGCGGACCCGGCTTCGCAACGCAATTTGATCAAATTACCGCGCCCCATCTTTGTGCGTCAACTATCCTCGGGGGGTGAATTCGCGGCACGCGAAGAGGGGGGCAGAAAGCCCCCCTGCCCGGCCCACCCAAGGCGCTACATCCGATGCGCGCGCAGATCGGCGCGCACGCGGTCGATCCCCTGGGCGATGTCGGCCTCGATGGCTGCCGCCAGTGCCGCGCCGTCCCCGGCCCGCAGCGCCGCCACCGCCTCCTTGTGGCGGTCCGGCACGATCTCGCCATCCGAGGTCATCACCACCCTGAGCGAGGGTGCAAAGCGCAGCCAGAGCGACTGCGTCAGCGCGGTCAGGATCGGCGCCCCGGCGGCCTCGTAGAGGGCAAAATGGAACCGGTGGTTGCCGACCAGATAGCCGCGCAGATCGCCCGCCGCGATGGCCTCGTCGACGGCGCGGTCCAGCGCCTCGATCCGGTCGATGGCGGCGGCGTCCATCCGCGGCAGCGCCAGCGCGGCCAGCCGAGGTTCGATGGCCAGCCGGGCAAAGGCCAGTTCATCGGCCTGCGACGGCGTCAGATGCGGCACCGAGACCCGGCGGTTTTCGTGCAGCACCAACGCCCCCTCGGCGGTCAGGCGGCGGATCGCCTCGCGCACCGGGGTCATCCCGGCGCCCAGACTGGCGGTGATCCCCTGCAGCGTCACCTTTTGCCCCGGCGCCAGTTCGCCGAACATCGCCATGTCGCGCAGCCGACGATAGGTCGCTTCGTGCTCGGGCAGTTTGGCGGCCGGGGAGTCGGTCACGGGCGGGGCACCTGCGGCAATGTGATCAAATCCCTTCTAGACGATCCGCATCAGCCTGCCTAGCGCCCAGCGGGTCACCCGGCGGGATAGGTCGCCCGGCATTGCCCCTGCGCCTCGGCGCCTCGGCGCTCTTCGCGGGCCAACTGGCGTTCGAGCAGCGCGATGCGCTCGCGCTCGCGCTCGGGGTTGATGCGGTGGTGGATTTCCTCGACATCGTAATCCGGCCGCAGGCAGGCCACAGGCGTGCCGCCGGGCGCCGGACACAGGCCGGGCCCCCAAGTCGGCACCCGCACATACTCGACACTGAAGCCCCGGTTCAACGCCAGCCGCCGCTCGCCCAGCTCGCGCTCGATGGCGCGCAGTTCGGTGGTTGCGGTGGAGAGGCATTGTTCCAGCGGGGTCGCGCAGGCCGCCAGCAGCCCCAGCAGGCCCAGCGCGATGATCCATCCCTTGTCTGCCATGTCAGTCAACCTCGCGGGCTTCGGAGGCGAGCATGATCGGGATGCCGCCGCGGATTGGAAACGCCAGATGCGCCGTGGCCGAGATCAGCTCCTGCGCCGCTGCATCATAGGTCAGCCGCCCCTGCGTCACCGGGCAAACCAGCGCTTCGAGCATCTTGCGGTCAAAACCCGGCCCGGTGTCGCTCATTGCAGAATCTCCCCGTCATCCTGCCCGCGCAGCGCGAATTCCATCAGGGTCACCAGCGTTTCGCGCCGGGTCTCCAGCGAGGGCGCTTCCAGCAGCGCCTGCTTTTCCTCGGGCTGGAACGGGCAGAGCATCGAGAGCGCGTTGATGAGCAATTCGTCCTCGGCGCCGCGCAGCCCCTCCCATTCCGCGCTGAGCGCGCTGGCGGTGAAATAGCGCGACAGCCGGTCAAAGAAGGCGGTGCGATCGAGCGCGAGGTCACGCTCGGGCCCGCCCAGATCGCGGCCAAACCCGGCCCAGCGCACCCGCGCCTGCCGGTAAGGCTGCTCGCCCGGCACCTCGTCGAGGATGCGGAACCGCGACACCCCGGTCAGGGAAATCATATAGCGCCCGTCGTCGGTTTCCGACATCGCGGTCAGCCGCCCGGCGCAGCCGATGGCATGCAGCCGCGCCGCCCCGCCCGCAGGCGCGCCGCGCGGCATCACCATGCCGATCAGCCGGTGACGGGTCGCCATGCAGGCCTCGAGCATCGCCAGATAGCGCGGCTCGAAGATATGCAGCGGCAGTTTGGCGCGCGGCAGCAGCAGCGCCCCCGGCAAGGGGAACAGCGCAATCGTGTCAGGCAGGTCGGTGGCTTTCAGCATGACCCTGACATAGCGCGGCAGCCTCCTCAGGCAAATATCATCGACGACAGACGGCGACGGCCCTTTTGCACCAGCGGGTCGGTCGGCTTCATCGCGTCGAAGATGGTGAAAAGCTGGGTCTTCGCCGCGCCGTCGTTCCACTCGCGGTCGCGCCGGAACAGTTCGAGCAAGGCGTCGATCGCGCCTTCGACATCGCCCTG
>CALESR010000232.1 GCA_937907485.1 uncultured Paracoccaceae bacterium
GGGCAAGCACCCAGCCTGGGCCTATATCACCGCCGTGCCCTTTGGCCTGACCTCGGTCGAACAGAACGCCTGGATCCACTTCATGGGCGGCCAGCAGCTCTGGGACGAGCTGGGCGATGAATTTGGCATCAAGGGTCATCTGGCTGGCAACACCGGCGTGCAGATGGGCGGCTGGTTCAACAAGGAAATGAACTCGCCGGAAGATTTCCGCGGGCTGCGCATGCGTATCCCCGGCATCGGCGGCGACATGATGGCCAACATGGGTGTCTCGGTGGTCTCGCTGCCCGGCGGCCAGATCTATGAGAACCTCGTCTCGGGCGCCATCGATGCGACCGAATGGGTCGGCCCGTGGAACGACTATTTCCTCAACCTGCATCAGGCAGCGCGCTATTACTACTGGCCGGGCGTGCACGAGCCGGGCGCGGCGCTGTCGATGGGCTTTAACAAGTCGTGGCTGACCAGCCTGCCGACTTGGCAGCAGAAGGCCATCGAGGCCGTGTGCGGCGCCGAGAACGACCGCATGCTGGCCGAATACAACGCCAACAACGGCACGTATCTGCAGCGCCTGATCACCGAGCACGGCGTGCAACTGCGCGAATTCAACGACGACATCTATGATGCCTTCGGGGACGCCGCGCAGGCGACCTTTGACACGATCCGTCAGCATTCGGACCTGGCGAACCGCTTCCACGAATCCTTCGAGGCGGCGCGTGCGGCAACCGGTGGCTGGCTGAACATCACCGACGTGGCCTATCTGCGCCAGCGCAACCGCGTGCTGGGCATCGAGTGATCGCCTGACGGGGCAAGAAACCGGACCGGGCGGCGCACTCTGCGCGCGCCCGGTCTGCCATAAAGCGACCCGGCAAAGCCGGGACCACACAGGGTGGACCAGACCATGAGCACTGCGACCGCGCCCACGCGCGATTCGGCGGCATTCGTGCTGCGGGCTTTCGCTTGGGGGAGTGTCTTTGTGACCTTCGCCTTCCTGATCGAAAACTGGCTGGTGCATTGGCAGGGCCTGCCCGGTGCGCGCACGTCGCTGGGCGGCAGCGGCGGACTGGCATCGCTGGGCGTCTATGCTCTGGCGCTGGTGCTGGCGGTGCTGGTGGCGCTGCGCCCGGTGCAGGGTGGGCTGCGCGCCGATTCGGCGCGGATTACCGCAGTTGCCGGGGCGATCGCACGGGCGGCCTTCTGGATCGTGCTGCTGGTCGGGCTGGCGGATACGGTGATTTCCTTCCTGCGGGTGGAAAACATGCTGCCGGGCCTTGTCGGCGAGCACCTCGCCAACCAACTGGGCCTGCCGCAGTGGCGCGGGCCCTATGTCCATATGCCGCTGGCGGCGCTGGGCGTGGTGTTGGGCGTGATGACGCGCGGCGTCAGTTTTGTCTGGCTGACCTTGCTGGTGGTGATCGTGCAACTGGTCATCGTGATCGGTCGCTTTGTCTTTTCTTATGAACAGGCCTTCATCAGTGATCTGGTGCGCCTCTGGTATGCGGCGCTGTTCCTGTTTTCCTCAGCCTATACGCTGGCGGAAGAGGGGCATGTGCGCGTCGATGTGTTCTATGCCTCGATGTCGCGGCGGACAAAGGCCCTGGTGAACGGCATCGGCGCGGTCGTGCTGGGCATGAGCCTGATGTGGGTGATCCTGATCCTTGGCACCGCGACGCGTGCCAGCCCGATCATCGGGCCTTTCATCGGCTATGAGCAGGGCCAGCAGACCTATGGTCTGGCGACGAAATACTGGATGGCGGCCTTTCTGGGCATCTTTGCAACCCTGATGATGGTGCAATTCGCGGCCATGGTGCTCAAGGCGGGCGCCGACTGGCGCGGCGAGCCCGAAACCAATGCAGTCAAGGCGGGTTGATCGACATGGAACTGATCTTTCTGGCGATTCTCGTCGTGATGATGATGCTGGGGCTGGGTCTCGGCTTTCCGGTGGCCTTTGCGCTGCCCGGTTCGGCGCTGCTGACCATCGGGTTGGCGGTGGTCACCGGACTGGTGCTGATGGGCGATGCCTCAGCCTTTTTCGCCACCGGCAGTGCAGGCGAGTGGATGACGGCGGGCGTCACCAACTTTCGCGGCGTCTATTGGGAGGCCAATCGCGACACGCTGATCGCGATTCCGCTGTTCGTCTTCATGGGGATCATGCTGCAGCGATCAAAGATCGCCGAGGACCTGCTGGTCACGATGGCCAAGCTTTTTGGCCGGTTGCCGGGCGGTCTGGGGATCTCGGTGGTGCTGGTCGGTGCGTTGCTGGCTGCGACAACCGGGATCGTCGGTGCGACCGTCGTGGCGATGGGCCTCATCAGCCTGCCCGCCATGATGCGCAACAACTATTCGCAGCCGCTGGCGACCGGGGTGATTCTGGCCTCGGGAACGCTGGGGCAGATCATCCCGCCGTCGATCGTGCTGATCATTCTGGCCGACCAGCTGTCATCGGCGGTCGATGCGGCCGGGCAACTGCGGCTGGCCGAGTATCAAGCCGCCACCGGCGAATTTGCGATGCCGTCGGAACTGGGGGTGATTCCGGCTTCGGCGGGCGACATGTTCATGGGCGCGCTGATCCCGGGGCTGATCCTTGTGGGGATCTATATCGTCTATATCCTCGGCTATGCGCTGCTGCGGCCCGCCAATGCCCCCGCCGTACCGATCGAGGGCGACATGGACCGCGCCTTTTGGTCCGAGGTCTTTTGGGCCACTGTGCCGCCATTGTTGCTGATCGTGCTGGTTCTGGGCTCGATCCTGACCGGCGTCGCCACGGTGACGCAGGCTGGTGCCGTGGGTGCCGCCGGCGCGGCGGTGATGGCCGGATACAAGCTGCATCCGGGGCGAGGTCAGTTCCGCCCGGCGATCCTGGGGATGGTCGCGCTGGTGGTCATCGCCGTTCTGGCCCGGACCTTCAACCTGAACGTCCGGCAACTGGACAGCTCGGGCGATCAGTGGGGCGTGGTTCTGGCCGCGCTGGCCGTGCTGGCGCTGGTGGTCTCGCTGGCCTGGAGCACCTGGCGCACCTGGAAAGTCGAGAACACGCTCTATGAGGTGATGGTCGAAACCGCAAAGACCTCGTCGATGGTGTTCATCATCCTGCTGGGCGCGGCGATGTTGATCGCGGCGTTCCGTGCCTTTGGCGGCGACCATCTGGTGACCGAATACCTGACCGGCCTGCCGGGGGGCTTCTGGGCGCAGTTCTTCGTCGTGATGGCGGTAATCTTCGTGCTGGGCTTTTTCCTCGATTTCATCGAGATCGCCATCATCGTCGTGCCGATCACTGCACCGATCCTGCTGATGAACCCGGAGGCGAATGTCACCGCGATCTGGCTGGGCGTGATGATCGGGCTAAATATTCAGACCTCGTTCCTGACGCCGCCCTTCGGCTTTGCGCTGTTCTATCTGCGCGGGGTGGCCGACAAGGCCGTGACGACGCTGAACATGTACAAGGGCGTCATTCCCTTCATCGGCATGCAGTTGCTGGCCGTCGGGATCGTCGGCTATTTCCCCTCGCTGGCGAATTACCTGCCGTCGCGGATTGCGCTTCTCAGCGAAAACGCCCCGCCGCCGCGCAATCCGCGCCTGCAATACTGCATCGAGGGCGAGATGGAGCGGGCGATCTCGGCGCAGCGCGATGCGGTGACGGTGCTGGTCGAGCGGCTGCGCGGCGCGGATGCGTCGATGCTGCCGACCGGGCGCCAGCGCGACCTGACCCGCGCGCTGGACGGTTATGGCAGCAGCTTCGACTTGCTGGCAGCCTTTGACGAGGCGCAGACCACCATTGCTGCAGCGACGCCCGACTATGCGCCACTGCATCGGGTGGTCCGCCAGATCCGTTCAGATACCGCGCGGTTGCGGCTGCGCATTGCGCGTAACGACACGCTGATCGAACGGCTGCGCACTGCCGAGCAGGCCGAAGCACGCGACGAACTGATGGCCGAGAACGCCCAGCACGCGGCAGAAATCGCCGCGCTGGAGGCTCAGGTGCCCGCCAGTTGGGACGAGGCGCACGAGCATTTCCGCACGCTGACCCGTGCCGAGAGCGATGCGCGCCGCGCCTTCCGGCAGGCCGCCGAGCCCAGCTATGTCGCGCTGCGTGACATCACGGCTGAAGTGGCCTCGGCGCCGGGCTTTGCCGCGCTGCGTGAGCAGGTGGCGCAGGTGGTCTCGCGAATCGGCGTGACCGAGGGCGAGGCACTGGCCACCGAGGTCAGCGCCATCGAGGCGCAACTGGGCTCGCTGGCGGGATCGGGCGATCTGCGCGGGACGCTGAGCGACCTGCGCCGCGTGCTGGCGGGGCGGCGCGCCGACGCCGAGCGCGCGCTGGAGGCCGGGCCGCTGGTGGTGGCGCAACTCGAGGCCGATATCGCGTGGCGGCAGGCAGCAGTGCAGGGCGGGATCCTGACGGCGCTGCAGGCGCTGGAGGCCGAAACACGCAACACGCTGGGCCTGCGCGAGCAAGAGCGGCTGCCGCGGGATCTGGCGATCGACGTCGCCAGCTGCCTCGCGCATCACC